>NZ_JBSFEO010000041.1:0-114326 GCF_053594475.1 Embleya sp. NPDC001921 | reverse complement strand
CATGATCAACAGCTTCGGCGACAACGGCTTGCCCGTGTTCCACGCCGGACACTGCGACTGGCACCGACCACACTCGGTACACGTGGAGAAGTCCAGCAGACCCTTCCACGTGAAATGCTCGATCTGCGACACCCCGAACACCGCGTCCTCGGCCGGGTCCTCGAAATCGATCACCTCGCCACCCGAACGCATCGGCGCCAACGCACCCAACGCGACACCACCATCGGCATCACGCTTGAAGTAGATGTTGAAGAACGCCAGGAACCGATGCCAGGCCACACCCATACTCGGCTTGAGTCCGATGGTGATCGCCCACGTCATCGAGATGACGATCTTGACCGTGGCGACGATGTAGATCAGGTTCTCCAGGGTGCCGTCGGAGAGGTCCGCGAACGCGACCACCAACGGGTAACTCACCCAGTAGCCCGGCTCGTACGCGTCTACTCCGGCCAGCGCGCCCTCCAGGCCGCGCAACATCATGATGCAGACGCCCACCGAGCCGACCACGAACTCGACGAAGTACGCCTGGCCGAAGTTGGATCCGGCGAACCGGCTCTTGCGACCGGGCCGGCGCGGGTGGGACGACTGCCGGATCGCGATCAGCACCAGGATGCCGACGATGGTCATCAGGCCCATGAACTCGGTGAAGACCTCGAACACGTCCCAGTGCCCGAGGCCCCACAGCGCGAATTCCGGCGAGAAGAGTTGGCCGTACGCGTTCACCAGGGTCAGGATGAGTGCGCCGAACCCGACCATCACGAACCAGTGCGCGGCGCCGACGACGCCCCAACGGAGCATCCGGGTGTGCCCGATGGTCTCGGTGAGCATCGTGCGCAGACGCGTGCCGGCCGCGCTGGTCCGGCCGCGCACGGGCTGCCCGAGTTTGACGAACGAGTGGATGTAGGCGGCGGTGCGCCCGAGTAGGGCGAACCCGATCACGCTGATCAGCAGCGAGATCACGATCCCTGCGAGTTGCATGCTGTTCGGCTCCTCCGGTGGGACGTCCCTTCCGGGGCGTGTATCGGCCGACTGGGCAAGGCCGCTCAAGGCGCCCTACCCACTGGTAACTTGACCATTGCGTCGATGATATCGGCCCGCCCGACACCACCGGCCTCGCGGGTTTCGCCCGCTTCGCCCGACCCGCGCCGCACGCTCCGATCCGACCGGCCGGCTCGCCAGTTGTGTGACGCACCGTCAGATCAGTCAGCATGCATGCTGCCATGCCGAAGCGCCGAAATCCGCAACAGGTCCCGGCATCGTGCCGTGATCACCCGGGAACGGGATCGAAACCCTTGGCGATCAACCGGACGGCGAGCGCCAACTCCCAGGCGAACACCGGAATCGCCGCGATCGACCCCACTTCGGAGACCTGCTCGTAGAGCCCGAACAACACCGCGGTCGCCGAGACGCAGATCAACGGCCCCCCGATCAGCCCCAGGACGGCGATGGGCCTCGGCACGAGCCGCGAGCCGTACATCAGGGCCGCCAGCACCACCGAGTTCGCCCCGAGGACGAAGTTGGGGCCGAACAGAAAGGCCCAATCGTGGATCGCCACGAGGGACTCGCCGACCAGCGCGGCGGCCGGGGCATCGGCGTCCGGGGTTCCCGCCAGGTCCTGTCGCAACGTCACCACCGAGAGCAGGCCGAGGGTGCCCACGACGATGATCGCGGCCTCGAGAAGGCGTCCGCAGACGTAACCCAGGGCCGCCCCTTCGTGCCGCCGCTTGATCACCGGGTACAGCGTGACCGCGCTGCCGATGATCGCCATCACCAGGACCAGTTCGCACAGCGCCCCGGCGAACACGCGACCGTCGGCACCCGCGCCGACGACATACCGCGAGCCGTCCAGGACGGGCTGATAGAGCAGCACACCCGCGATCGCGGCCACCTCGGTGACGAGGAAGAACACACCCGCGACTATCGCGGTCCTTCTGGTCGAGTCCACGCGGACTCCCTTCCTGCATGTTTCCGAACTTCCGGATTTCCGGGGCATCTCGGATGTCGCGGACTTTCCTCGGCGCCCGGCCCTCGGACCGGCCCGACCCGCCCGAGGTGTACGTCGTACACCTGTGCTCAAGCTAGGCGTACGCCGTACACTCGTCAAGCACGAAAGCCGGTCACCGATCGATCACCGGGGAGAATTGCCGAGATGGTCCAGCAGCCGGAGACCACCCGCCGGGTGCCCCTGAGTCGGGATCGCGTGTTGCGCGCCGCCGTCGCGCTCGCGGACGAGGGCGGGATCGAATCGCTCAGCATGCGCAGGCTCGCCCAGCAACTGGGCGTGGTGCCGATGGCGCTCTACAAGCACGTGGCCAACAAGGAAGAGTTGCTCGACGGCATGGTGGACGTCGTCGTCGGCGAGATCGATCCCCCGGATCGCGGATCGCACTGGCGGGAAGCCGTGCGCGCGCGGATCCTGTCCGCGCGCCGGACGCTGCTACGCCACCGCTGGGCGGCCCGGGTGATCGAATCCCGAGCCAGTCCGACACCGGTGGTGCTCGAGTACATGGACTCGGTGATCGGGATGTTTCGGCACGGCGGCTTCTCCGTGGACCTCACACACCACGTGATGCACGCGCTCGGCAGCCGCATGTGGGGCTTCACCCAGGAGTTGTTCGACGAGTCGCCCGATCCGGACGCGCGGGCGCCGTCGGCCGTTGCGCACGAGATGGCGGAGAAGTACCCGCACATCGCCGAGATGGTGATGGCCAAAGCCCACGACGCGTCGTCCACCGTCGGTCCGGGCTGTGACGATCAGTTCGAATTCGAGTTCGCGCTGGATCTGCTCCTGGACGGCTTCGACCGACTTCACCGGCGGGGATGGACGTCCGCCGGGAGCTGATCCGGACGCGATCCCGGCCAAGGGCGTCTCTCGGCAGGGGCACCTGCGGACAGGTGCCCCTGCTCGGGGATCGCGGGCGGGAATCGCGGGCGGTGTCCTGCGGGTTCGCGCGCCGATGCCGAAGCCGATGCCGGTTCGGCCCCTGTGGTTACCGGGTTTCGTGGACGGCCGGCCACTCGGGGGCGAGGACCGACCAGATCTCGGTGTCCTGCCGGACGCCTCGATATGGGTAGTTCTGCCGCTGGACTCCTTCCCGGCTCATGCCCAGGCGCTTGGCCACGTTGATGCTCGGGGTGTTCTCGGCGGGCACCAGCCACTCCACCCGGTGCATGCCGCGTTCCCGGATCGCCCAGTCGATGATCACCCGGGCCGCGCGGGTGGCCAGTCCGCGACCGGCGACGGTCGGTTCCAGCCAGCAGCCGGCCTCGCAGTTGCCCGCGGCCACGTCGAACCTCGGGAACAGCACGCCGCCCACGAGGAGCCCGTCGACCCAGATGCCGTACACCCGACCGGCGTCGGCGGCGGTCTTGTCCGCGTACGCCTGGAGCCACTTCCGTGCGGAATCGAGGTCGGCCGCGGCGTCGGGGAGGCCGACGTATCGGCCGATGAAATCCCGGCCGCGGTCGATGTGGGCGAGGAACTCCTCGGCCCGCCAGGGCTCCAATGGCCGCAACTCGGCTCCGTCATCCAGGGATATCGCGAACATTCTCGTCCTTCCGCAATGACCGTGCAGGATTGCTGATCAACCATTCGGATCCTAGCGCCGAGAGCGGAGACCTTCACGGATCTCGGCGGGAAACTGCTCGGGGGAGCCGTGCGGGTGGGCCCGCCGGTGGCTGTTTCGGCAGCTCGCGGGGGTGCGGTCACCTCCGGTTCGGCTCCGTGGCGACTCCCGGAGCGGGGCGAAAATGCGATTACCGAACGAGGTGAGCAAATGCGGATGATATCTCTGCCGGTGCGCCGGAATACGCGCCCGAGCCCCAATTTCGTGTGCGTGACGCCCAGCGGAACCGAATGGGAGTATTTACGAAATCCCAGTCCCGACCGGGGTGTTCGGTGGTTCTTCCCACGCGAGGGGCGGGAGGATTTGCGTATGCCGAATTCTCCGACAACGCGTGGATGGCGGAGGTGACGGCGGGCCCGGCCCCTGGAAACCGCCCTGCGGCCGGGCCCACCCATCAGCGGCCCGCTGTCACCCCGACCGCCGCACGCACGTGTGCGCTTGCCGCCACCCGCCGGAATGGATCCTCGGCCACCTCACAACGCCGGAGCCTCCTCGACCACCGCATCACGACCGACCACGAGGCACACTCGCTCGATCGCGGAAGCCGCGCCCGCCTCCCCCGCGTCGAACGCCCGGCGGAAGAACGACAGCGCTTCCTCGTACCGACCGACCCCCTCACACAAACGACCGAGCCTGTTCAGGGCACCGACGTCACCGGCGTCGACGGCACGAAGGAACTGCACCTCGGCCTCCACGATCCGGCCGGCCTCCTTGTACAGGACGCCGAGGTCGGTCATGGCCTTGGTGTCGCCCGCGTCGGCCGCGCGACGGTACTGCTCCTCGGCCTCCACGATCCGGCCGGTCTCCGCGTACAGGAAGCCGAGCATGCGCATGGCTTCCGTGTTGCCGGCGTCGGCGACACGAAGGATCGGTTCCTCGGCTTCCGCAGTACGCCCAGCCTCCTTGTACAGAATGGTGAGGTTGGTCATGGCACCGATGTGGCCCGCATCCGCAGCGCGACGGTAGGCCTCCTCGGCCTCCTCGACACGCCCCGCCTTCCCGCACAGGACACCGAGGTTGAACATGGCCGCGGCGTCACCGGCGTCGGCCGCACGGCGGAACTGCTCCTCGGCCTCCGCCATCCGCCCGGCCTTCCGATACGTGCTGCCGAGCACACACATGGCTTGCGTGTCACCCGCGTCGGCAACCGGAAACAACAACTCCTCGACCTCCGCGATACGCCCCGCCTCTTCGCACAGGATCGCCAGGTTGACGACGGCACTCCTGTGACCCGCAGCCGCAGCACGGCGAAACAACTCCTCCGCCTCCGCGGTACGCCCCGCCTCTTGACACAGACAGCCGAGGTTGAACACGGCAGCGGCGTCGCCGGTGTCCGCCCCGCGGCGGAACAACTCCTCGGCTTCCTCGGTACGCCCGACCTCTGCGCACAGGTAGCCGAGGTTGAACACGGCCGCGGCGTCGCCGGTGTCGATGGCGCGGCGGAAACGTTCCTCGGCCTCCTCGGTACGCCCGGCCTCCATGTAGACAAGCCCCAGGCGGTTCATCGCTTTCGTGTCACCGGCGTCGGCGGCACGGCGGAACAGCTCCTCGGCCTCCTCGGTACGCCCGACCTCTGCGCACAGGACGCCGAGGCTGAACACGGCACCGGTGTCGCCGGCGTCGGCGGCGCGCCGGAACTGCCTCTCGGCTTCCGCGATCCGCCCGGTCATCCGGTACCGGCTGCCGAGCACGCGCAGGGCTTTCGTGTCACCGACGTCGGCGACACGAAGGAACAACTCCTCGGCCTCCTCGCCACGCCCGGTCTCTTCGTACAGGACGCCGAGCTTGTACATGGCATCGACAACACCCGCATCGGCCGCGCGTCGCCACTGCGCCTCGGCTTCCGTGATCCGCCCGGCGTCCAAGTGCAGGTCGGCGAGGTGGTTCATGGCACCGGCGTGGCCGGCGTCGGCGGCACGGCGGTAGGCCTCTTCGGCTTCGGCGGTCCGGCCGGCCAGTTCGGACAGGACGCCGAGGTTGAACATGGCAACGCTGTCGCCGGCGTCGGCCGCCCGGCGGTACTGCTCCTCGGCTTCGGCGGTGCGTCCGGCCTTCAGGTACATGACACCGATGTTGAACATGGCTTTGGCATCGCCGGCCTCGGCCGCGCGGCGGTATTGCTCCTCGGCTTCCGCCGTACGCCCGGCCCGATGGTGCAGGACGCCGAGGTGGTACACGGCACGGGAATTGCCGGCGTCGGCCGCACGGCGGAAAACCTCCTCGGCTTCCGCGATTCGCCCCGCCTCCGCGTACAAGATCCCCAGGGTGTCCATGGCCGTCGGGTCGCCGGCTTCGGCGGCACGGAGGTACTGCTCCACGGCGTCCGCCGTGCGCCCGGCCTCCAGGTACAGCGCACCGAGGTTGTACATGCCCGAGGAGTCACCGGCGTCCGCGGCGCGGCGGTATTGCTCCTCGGCTTCCGCCGTACGGCCGAGCCTTCCGTACAGGACGCCGAGGTTGACCATGGCATCGGTATCGTCGGCCTCGGCGGCGCGCCGGTATAGCTCCTCGGCTTCCGCGATCCGGTCGGCCCGTTCGTACACGAAGCCGAGGTTGAACATGGCTCTGCGGTTGCCCGCGTCCACGGCGCGGCGGAACTGCCGCTCGGCGTCCGCCGCGCGCCCGGCGTCCAGGTACAGGACGCCGAGGTTGTACATGGCGAACGCGTCACCGGCATCGGCGGCGCGGCCGTACTGCACCTCGGCTTCCGCCGTACGCCCGACCCTTTGGTACAGGACGCCGAGGTTGAACATGGCAACGCTGTCGCCGGCGTCGGCCGCGCGGAGGTATTGCTCCTCGGCTTCCGCGTTCCGTCCCTGGTCCGCGTACAGAAGGCCCAGGTTTCCCATCGCCCGGGGATGGCCCGCGTCGGCGGCGCGGCGGTAGAGCTCCTCTGCTTCGGCGGTCCTGCCGGCACTGCCGTACAGGTCACCGAGGCCGGTCATCGCCCGCTCGTGACCGGCGGCCACGAGGGGCCGGTACAGCGTCTCGGCCTCGGCGGGACGTCCGTGGTCCCGCAACCAGCGGGCGAGGTCGCAGACGTGCTCGGCATCGCCGCCCTGTGCCGCGCGGCGGAGTCGCTCCTCCTGCTCGCGGTCCGTGGTCGGCGCGTTGGAGAGTCGGCGCAGCGCCTCCGTGTACGCGATCTCCTCGGTCGCCGCCAGCTTCCGGGCCGCGCGCTTGAGCCCGTTGGATCCGTATCTCGTCACAGCTCATCCGTCTCCGGCGGGTACCCCACGCCTCCGCCGACGAGTACTCGGAGCTGGGAGAAGGCTTCCACCGCGGGCCCTTCGAGCCTTGGCCGACAATGCCGTCCCTGGCGTGGGCAGGGAATGGCAACGGCGATCGGCCTGCGCGTCCGGCCGAAGGCCAGGTTAACTCGACCTCCCGGCCGATTTGTAGCCTCGACCGCCGATGTGCGCGAAGTGGCCAATCGCCGGCGCGAAACGAGTCGGGCCGGCCGGGTGGTGTGTCGAGTGCGCGGCGAGGAGGAATCGCCCTGGGGCGTGTCTTCGATCCCCCGCCGAGCTCCACGACGCCCGGCACCGCATCCGCCCTTCGGGCTCCTCGCCGCGCTCACGCCGCGGAGCCCGAAGGGGGATCGAAGGCACGCCCTAGCCGAAGTCGACGCCCTGGGCGAGCGGGAGTTCGTCGGAGTGGTTGACCGTGTTGGTGGCCCTGCGCATGTACGCGCGCCAAGCGTCGGATCCGGATTCGCGTCCGCCGCCGGTCTCCTTCTCGCCGCCGAACGCGCCGCCGATCTCGGCGCCCGACGTGCCGATGTTGACGTTGGCGATGCCGCAGTCGGAGCCGTCCGCGGCGAGGAAGCGTTCCGCCTCGCGTTGGTCGCGGGTGAAGACGCTGGAGGAGAGGCCCTGTGGCACCTGGTTGTTGAGGTCGATCGCCTGGTCGAACGCACGGTAGGTGAGCACGTAGAGGATGGGCGCGAAGGTCTCCTCCCGCACGATGTCGGTCTGCCCGGGCATCCGGACGATCGCCGGTCGTACGTACACGGCGTCGGGCGCCTCCGGGCGGGGCAGGTGCTCGCCGCCGACCACCACCTCGCCGCCGTCGGCCCGGGCCCGCTCCAGCGCGGCGTCCATCGCCGCCCCCGCCGCGGCGCCGATCAGCGGTCCGACCAGGGTGCTCTCCGCCAAGGGGTCGCCGATCCGCAGCTCCGCGTAGGTCCGGGCGAGCCGCGCCACGAGTGGCTCGACGACGTCCTCGTGCGCGATCACCCGGCGCAGGGTGGTGCAGCGTTGTCCGGCGGTGCCGGCGGCGGCGAAGACGATGCCGCGTACCGCCAGGTCCAGGTCGGCCGACGGGGCGACGATCGCGGCGTTGTTGCCGCCGAGTTCCAGCAGGCAGCGGCCGAATCGGGCGGCGACGCGAGGGCCGAGCTCGCGGCCCATGCGGACCGAACCGGTCGCGCTGACCAGCGCCACCCTCGGGTCGTCGACCAGGATCTCGCCGACCGCACGACGACCGAGCACCAGGCGGTGCAGGTCGCTCGGCGCCCCGACGTCGACGGCCGCCCGGGAGAGCAGCGCTGCGCAGCCGAGGGCGGTGAGCGGGGTCAGCTCCGACGGTTTCCACACCACGGCGTCGCCGCAGACCAGCGCGAGCGCGGTGTTCCACGACCACACCGCCGCCGGGAAGTTGAAGGCGGAGATGACGCCGACCACGCCCAGCGGGTGCCACGACTCGGACAGCCGATGGCCGGGCCGTTCCGAGGGCATGGTGCGCCCGTAGAGCTGCCGGGAGAGGCCGACCGCGAACTCGCAGACGTCGATCATCTCCTGAACCTCGCCGCGCGCCTCGGTCCGGATCTTGCCCGCTTCCAGGGTGATCAGCTCGGCCACGTCCTCCCGGTGCTCGGCGAGCAGTTCGCCCAGGCGTTTCACCAGTGCCCCGCGCACCGGCGCCGGTGTCGTGCGCCAGGTCTCGAAGGCCCGCCGCGCGGCCGTGACGGCCTCGCCGACCTGCTCCGGCGTCGAGGAGGCGAGCCTGCGCAGCACGCCGCCGGTGATCGGGGTGCGCACGACCAGATCCCCGGCGTCGGGTCCGGGCGCCACCCCACAGCGGCGCAGGCACGCGTCGGCTCGCGCCCGCAGCCCCTCGGTGTCGGGGAGGCGGGTGGCGGAATCGGGCATGTCGTCTCCTGATCGGGGCCGCGGCCGGTTCGCGGCGTCGCGGGTGTGCGGGAATCACGCCGGTGCGGCGGGCGGCGCTGCCAACTCGGTGCGGGCCTCGGCGAGGGACGTGTCCCGCTGTGCGGCGTAGAGGTCGACCGGGTCCTGTACGGGTCGTCCGATGGTCTCCGCAAGCCAGGGCCGGTCGTAGTGCGTTCCGGAGCGGGTGGCGTCCCGGGTGCCCGCGTCGGTCAGGTTGGATTGGAAGATGCCGGCGGCGGAGCGCGGCAGGAAGTCCTCGTACACGATCGGCTCGGCCTCGATCCAGCCTTCGTCCAGGAGCGCGGCGAGGTCCCGCGGCGGCTGCCGGTCGGTCGGGCGTCGCTCGGGTGCGGTCGCCCGGTAGGTGAAGAACGCCTGCTCGTTCACCGCCAGTTCGCGCTCGGTGCGGGGGAAGCGCGCGGTCCAGACCTCACGCGCGAGCTCGGCTCGGTCCGCCGCCGTGACCCCGGCGGCCCGCCGGTCGGTCTCGGTCATCAGGTCGTCGTACAGCGCCCGGCCGGTCGTGGTGAGCGCGATGCCGCGGGCCTCGACCTCGCCGAAGCGCACCCGCAGTGTCCCGAACTCCGTGCCGCCGTCGGCGGAGCGGAACCGACGCTTCTCCTCCAGTGCCCGGAAGGAGGTCTGCCGCAGCAGCACGTCGGGTCCGTCCCAGCGGGGTGGGCCCTGGATCTCGTCGATCATGGTGATCCCGCGCCGGCCCATCTCCGCGTAGAGCCGGTCGATGTCCAACACCCGCGGCGTGAGGTGGTTGATGTGTGTACCGCTCACCCCGCCGATGTCCGCGGCCACCGCGGACACCCGGGCCAGTTCCCGGTACCAGGCTCCGTCGATCGGGTCGGAGGACAACCGGAAGGCGTCGACGGCCAGGGTCAGGAATCGTTCGGCCGGCTCCGGGTCGAGCCCGCCGTCGCGCTCGGCCCGATCCGCGAGTTCCAGGAGCTCGGCGGGAAAGAGTTCGCGCCGGGCGAGGAAGGCTTCCAGCCGTGCCTGGAGATCCTCGTCGAAGAAGCGGCGGTCGGCGGTGGTGAGCAGGGAGGTGAAGACCCGGAAGGGATTGCGGGCCAACTCCGCCGGTTCGGTCGGCCGGAACGCGGTGGACACCACCGGTACCGAACTGCTGCTCGCCTCGCGCAGGTCGTAGAAGCCGACCGGACGCATCCCCATCGCGCCGAAGATCGCCGCGACCTGCCGCAGTTCGCCGGGCGTGCCGACCCGGATCGCCCCGTGCCGCTCCGCCGCGACCCGCTCCACGCCGCCGAGTCGGCCGGCGTCGCCGTCGACCCGCGAGACGTCCTCGTTGATCTCCGCGACGGCGGCCGACAGCGTGGTGTAGGCCGGGACTTCGGTCCCGTACATGTCCGACAGACGGCGGGCGAAGGCGGCCCGCAAGCGCCAGGCGGGTACGGTCCCCATGAGTTCTCCTCGATCGGTCGGCGGCCGGAGCCGGGTCGGCGCCGAGGTCGAGACCTCGCGCCGTGGATCATCAGACCTCCCAGTCGTACCCACGCGCCGGGCGTGCGCACTCCCACCATCTCGCCGCCACGTCCGCCCCGGCGCACGCCACGCCCGCGGGCCCGGCCGTGGTGCTCCGACCGGGCGAAGCGATCGCGACGCGGCGGCCTGGCGGCGACTTCGCGGCGAACGCGCGGCGCCGGCACCGCACGGATTTGACAAGACACGGAGAGTGCGCCCTCGCGCAACGGGGATTTGTCGCTTGAGCGACGACCAGACAATCACCGAAGGCCTTCGAGCGAGCAAAAACCCGTGCACCATCGATCAATTTCGCTCTTCGGCGGCCCGATGCCCGGAACAGGCATCCGGACACGCGTCGGCGGGGTCACTCGCAGGGGTGATGGTTCGCCTCGTTGGGATGAATGCGCGACGGTCGGCGTGTGTCGGGCACGGGAGCCTCGTTATCCGCTCCGGAGCCGATCCGCGACCCACGCGCTTCGACTCGAGGAAGCACCCGGGGCCGGCCTGCGCACGCACCGACTTCGGCGGTCGTACGAACCAGGAGCCGATCACGCCACGCACGTCGAAATCCGCATCCGGCCCCGCCCCGCACGACGCACCGCGGTCCGCCCCCGTCCGTCCGCGCCCCGTCGTCCTCGCGGCCGCCGCCCTCGGCGCCGCCGCCGTCGGCATCGCCGTCGCCTGGACCCAGGCCGCCGGCCAACCGCGATCGGGCACCCTCGTGCTCGTGCTCGCGGCCGTCTCACTCGTCGTACTCGCGCGCTCCAAGCTGGGATCGACGCCGCCGCGGCTGACCGCCCAGGGTCTCCTGGCCATCGTCGTGGGGACCCTGCAGACCCTGTCGTACCCGCCCGCGGCCACGCCCGCCCGCGCCTTGTCGTGGCTACTGCTCGCCTTCCTCGCGATCGCCCTCGCCATCACCGTAGGGGCCGCGGTCCGGCAACTGACCGTCCTCGTCCGCATCGAGGGCGCGTGCGCGCGCCGGCTGCGCACGGCCCTGGACACGTGGTTGATCGGCGCCTCGGTGCTCGCCCTGGGCCAGGCCCTCGCCCGCCACTGCGCCGCCGGCGAACACCGGCACGAACCCACCGCGGCGACGTGGGTGATGGCGGGGTGGTTGTGCGTCGACATGCTGCTGTTCTGCCTGGCACCGGTACTGTGCGCCCGGCCCGTCCGAGGACGCCGAGCCGCCGCGACCCTGGTCGCGCTCGTACCCGCCGTGGTGATCGGCGTCGAGGGCCTCGACGCGCTCGGACACGCGACGGCCACCTGCACGGATCGGCTCTCGGCGGCGACCCGGATCGCCGGGATGCTGATGATCACATTCGGGGCCTGCCTGTGCACCGGCACCCGAACCGCGATCACCGTGCGCTGCCGGGCGGCCACCGGTGCGCTGACCGTATGCGTCCCGGTGCTCGCGTGTGTGGCCATCGTCTGCGTCCACGCGCTCGCCGGCCACCGACCCGACCGGGTCACCCTGGGCATCGCCGGTTCCATCGTGGTCGCGTTGTGGATGCGCCAATGCCTGACCCACGCCCGCAACCTGCGGCTCGCCGAGCAACTCGCCGCCCGCAGGCCGCACATCCCGCGCCAGACGACCCGGCGAACGCGCTGACGAACACCGCCGCCGGATCGCCCCGAACACGCCGGCGCAACCGCCTCGGGCCACCCGGCACGCGCCGGGCACGACGCCCGCCGCCGCACCTCGGGCCGGTGTACGCCCGCGGACGTCGACTCGCGAGAATGGGCGACCATGGCACCGAAGATCGAACTGCTCCTGCCCACCGATGCCGACCCCCGGCTGCGCACCGAGGTCCATCACGTCTTTTACGAGGTCGCGCGTCTCGGTGGCGCGATCGGCTACCTGACGCCGCCGGCCAAGCCCGCCACCGACGCCTGGCTCGAGGACGCCCTCGCCGCCGTCCGGGCCGGCGACGCCGCGTTCGTCGTCGCCCTGGTGGACGGCACCGTGCGGGCGACCGGCCTGTGGCGGCGCAGGCCCGAGCCGGTCTTCGCGCACACCGCCGAGGTGGAGAAGGTGATGGCGCACCCGGCCGGCCGCGGCCTGGGCCTGGGGCGCCTGCTGATGACGGCCCTGATCGCCGGCGCGCGCCGGGCCGGAATCGAGACCCTCGCGCTGGGCGTCCGGGGCAACAACCACGGCGCGATCGAGTTGTACGAGGAACTCGGCTTCACCGTCTGGGGTCGCCTGCCCAACGTCATCGAGATCGACAACGAGCGCTTCGACGACATCCGGATGGCCCTCTCCCTCGGCCACGGCCCCGACGTCGTGCTGCGCGGATCCACGCCCGGCGGACCGGGCTCCTCGCCCCGGCGCCCGCTCACGCCCTGAGCGACCCGAGACCGCGGCTCGGCCCCGCCCGACTCAGGACGGCGCCGACGCGGACTCGTCGTCGGCGCCGCGGGGCGCGGCGATCGTGCCGGGTACCGCGAGCCCG
Source organism: Embleya sp. NPDC001921 (assembly GCF_053594475.1). Classification (NCBI taxonomy): domain Bacteria; kingdom Bacillati; phylum Actinomycetota; class Actinomycetes; order Kitasatosporales; family Streptomycetaceae; genus Embleya; species Embleya sp. NPDC001921. The sequence goes on along the minus strand of NZ_JBSFEO010000041.1, from coordinate 101,573 downwards.
GGCGCGATCTCCAGGATGACGTCGGCGAACGCCCGGATCCGCGTGTCGGCGTCGTCGCGGGAACGCCACACCAGTCCGTGCTCGATCGGCGGCATGTCGGGAGCCGGGACGAAACAGACCTCGGGGTGTTGGTACAACAGCGGCAGTTGTGCGTCACCGGGCACCATCGCCCGCCCGGCGGCGACCTGCGCCAGTGCTTGGGTGTACGTGGCGCACGGTTCGCCACGCCGCCCGATCGCCCGGCCGGCGGGAGTCCGGCGGGGCGTATGGAAGTCGGCCCAGGCCGCGGGGACCGAATCGTCCATGGTGACGAACGCCTCCCCCGCCAGATCCTCGAACGAGAGCGCGTCGCGTGCCGCGAGGCGGTGCTTCGCCGGCAGTGCCATGTACCTGAGGCTGCGCGTGATCACCGGGCCGATCGTCAGGTCGGGCTCGTCGACCGGCAGCGTGATCAGCAACAGATCGGCGCCGCCGTCGCGAAGTTGTCCCACGTGATGGTGCAGGAGGGTCTCCACGACGTGCACCGCGCAGTCCGGATTGCGCCGCTCGAAGACCTCTCGCGCGGCGGTCACGAAGCGCCCCGCCTGGATGCCCATGAATCCGACGGTGAGCGTGCCGGTGATCCCGCGCCCGGCGAGTTCCGCGCGGTCCATCGCGCGCCGGATGCCCTCGTACAGCGGCACCAGGTCGTCACGCAGCCCGCGTCCGACGGTGGTCAGCTCGACCCGCCGACTGGTGCGCTCGAACAGGGTGACGCCGAGACGGCGTTCGATCTTCTTGATCGTGGTGCTCACCTGCGCAGTCGACACGTACAGGCGCGTGGCGGTGCGCCCGAAGTGCAACTCCTCGGAAAGGGTCAGAAATATCTCCATCTCCGCGCGTTCCATCGTCCCCGCCCATTCCCCCGGATCCATCACCTGACGTAGACAATCCTGCCGCATCGTTCACACAGCATGAACAATGGGGGCATCGGTCGCGAGGGAGCGGGCGGGCGACGGCCACGGTGGCTCGCGCGCTCGGGTGTTCACGCGGCTCGCCGCTCCGCCTCGGCCCGGGGGCGGGTGGTGGCGACCGGCACGGCACCGGCCCGGTCGCGCGGGCGGTCGGGCGGCTTCCGAGCGCCGTGCGGTTGCGCCGGTTTCGGGAATGCGACAGGGGCCCCGACGGCGGTCGGGGCCCCTGTCACCGCTTGCTCAGCGGACCAACTCGCCCGCCCCCGGCAGCCGGCGCTCCGGGACCAGGGCATCGAAGCGCTCCGGACCCCCCGAGGCACCGATGCCCCGACGGCTGGGCTGTTTCCGGACCCGGCCGAGGTACGTCGCCGCGCAGCCCACGGTGATCAGGCCCGCCGTCGCGATGATCAGAGCGTGCGGGTCCAGCCAGTCGGTGGGGCCGTCGGCGGGCCGCCGGGACGCCAGGTAGGTCGCGATCGTCGCGCAGCCCGCGACGAAGGACGTCGCCCGTGCGGTACGACCCGCCTTCACGGCCACCACGCCGGCCAGGAACAGGCAGACCACGGCCAGCACCATCAACCACGTTGCCGCGAAGGGTGGTTGACGGATGCTGGACGGGATCAGCGCGGCGGACGCCAGGCCCCCGACGGCCAGGCCGGCGGCCATCGGCCATCGCAGGTCCACTCCGGCGACCACCCCCGACCCGGTGAACCAGGGCCTGCCGCGCGGCTTGCCCACGGCCGATCCGAACTGCGCCCGCGCGGCACCGGCCGGCCCGGGAGGCTCCCCCGCACGCGAAGCCGGCTCCTCGGTCCTGGGCTCCGGAGGGCGTCGGCCCTGCTCGGCATGAGTGGGATCGCTCAGCAGCTCCGCGAGCTGCACGAGATCGCTGACCGGTCGCTTCAGCGCGGCCTCGCGCAGGGCGTCGTCGGCACTCACCCCGGAGCAGTCCTCGATGATCGCCAACATCCGCGCGACGTCCGGTACGGGTCGGTTGACCACCGCCAGCCGCAGGAGTTCGTCGGCCGGGCGCGCCGGTGGGACGACTCCGACGGGAACGGACGGGGCGGGGGCGGGGGGACGCGGCACGGCCGGAGCGGGTGGGGCCGGCACGGACGGATCGTGGACGGACGGTTCGTGGTTCGGCGGCGACGAGGGATCGAAACGCGACAGAGGGGACGGGGAATCGAGGTGGGGCGGGGGTGCCACCGACTTCGAGTCGGACGAGAATGCCATGACGCTATCTCCAAGGTCGACCTGCGGAACCGTCGCCGGCACGCGATCGCATCGAACGCGTCCCCGAGCACCGGACACCCTCGTGTACCCGACGTCCGAAAACTCACTCGATCGTGGTGGGGGCGCACGCGTCACGGGTGCACCCGCGCCGGCGCCCGGCACGATCGCACGCGGCCGTTCGGCCTCTGCCCCACCTGCGGTCTTGTTCCTCGGCGTTCCTTCGACTGGCCGAGCGCACCACCCCGCGCCGCCGCGCTCCCGGCGGTTTCCGAGCGCGGTCGGGGGGAGCGCGTCGGCGGGCGCCCGATCGGCTCCCGGGAACGACCCGATGCCGGCCGGGCGTCCCCGCGCCTACGCGAGCAGGTCCTCGTGGTTGTGCACCACCAACCAGGTCTGCTCGAACCGTCGGGCCACCGCCGTGTTGCGGATGTGTTCGGCGGGCGGCGTCGAGCCGTCGGCGGCGGGAGCGAAGTCGACCCGCAGCGTGTAGCGGGCCAGCGCGGTGTCGCCCCAGACGTCGATCACCTCGTCGCTCGCGTGGATCCCGGTGACCACCGGCGCGTCCGGGCCGACCGGTCGCGCGGCGCGGATCCGGTCCAGGTCGGCCCGGCCGAAGAGGAGTTCCGGCGCGGACGAGTCCCAGATGGTGGCCTCGGGGTGGATGCGGGCGTCGATCCGCTCGCGGTCGCCGGCCGTGAAACCGGCGTAGATGTCGAGCAGGGCGCTCCAGACGGCGGCGCGGTCCTCGGCCGACCCTGCGGGTCGGTGCGTGTCGCGCGGGGCGGCGTCGGTCATGGCACGAATGTCCTTACGTCGGGAGTGGGTCGGGTCGCGGACGCGGCGACGGGTGGGGGCCGGCGAGGTGTACCCACCGGAAGGCGTCCGCGACGGGTCAGGCCGCCAGGTCCTCGCGGACGATCCGGCCGCCTTGCATCACGAACGACAACCGGCCGAGCGCCGAGATGTCGTGCAGCGGGTCGCCGTCGACGGCGATCAGGTCGGCGGTGAAGCCGGGCGCGACCTGTCCCAGGCGGTCCTCGGCCTTCACCAGCCGTGCCGCGGTGGTGGACACCGACTGGAGCACGCGCAGGTTGTCCAGGCCACCCCGGGCCATCAGGAACATCTCGTACACCGCCGCCGGCACGCCCTCGACCAGGTCGGCGGGCGGGATGTCGGTGCCGTTGACCAGTTGTACGCCGGCCGCCACCGCGCGGCGGAAGCTCTCCTGATGCGGTTCGATCGCGTTCTGCGCGTTGGCGATCGAGGCCTCCTCGAAGCGGTTCTCCCGCATCCAGCCCACCGAGTTGGTCACGCACAGCGTCGGGGTCACGAACGCGCGCCGGTCGGCGAGCAGCCGCGCGGTGTCGTCGTCGAGCGCGTAGGCGTGCTCGAAGGAGCGCACGCCCTGGGCCAGGGCCGCGCGGATCGCGGCCGACTCGCCGGAGTGGGCGACCACGTACGCGTCGTGCTCGTGGGCGGCCTTGACCGTGGCGGCGATCTCCTCGTCGGTCATCTCGGCGTGTTCGAAGTCCTCCCCCTCGCGGGCCAGACCGGAGTTGATGAAGATCTTCAAGTGGTCGGCGCCGGCGGCCAGTTCGCCGAGTGCGGCGCGGTAGAAGCCGTCCGGGCCGCTCGCGTAGGAGCAGTCCGCGCCCTCGCCGTGCCCGTGCGGCGTGGACAGCGCACGGCCGGCGCCGAAGATCCGCGGCGCCCGGATCCAGCCGCGCCGTTGCGCGTCGCGCAGCACCAGGTCGATCTGGTTCTGTTCGTGCACGCAGCGCAGCGTGGTGATGCCGGCCCGCAGCGCGTCGTGCGCGCGCTGGGCGGCGCGGAACGCGGTCAGACCGGGCGACTCGTCCTCGCGCGTGTCGGAGAACGGGAAGACCACCGACAGGTGCGAATGGCAGGAGATCAGCCCCGGCAGCAGGTACCGGCCGCCCAGGTCGTGCGCGTTCGCGTTCGGCGGCAGTGCGGCGCGCACCTCGGCGATGGTCGAGTCCTCGACCCGCACGCTGCGGTCGCGCAGCACCTCGCCCGTGACGACGTCGACGATGTGACAGTTGGTCAGCCACACGAGTGCGCTCACCCGACTTTCTCGAGGTTCGGCGCCAGGACGGAGCACGCGGCACGCCGGCGCGGAAGGAACTCGACCAGTGCGGGTTCCTCGTGGGCGCAGGCGTCGACGGCGATCGGGCACCGGGGGTGGAATCGGCATCCGGCCGGCGGGAAGGCCGGGTCGGGCACGTCGCCGGGCAGGTCCACGGGCAGCTCGCCGCTGCCGTCGGCGCGCGGTACGGCCGCGATCAGCGCCTTGCTGTACGGGTGGCGCGGCTCCGCCCAGACCTGGTCGGTGGGACCGCTCTCCACGACGGTGCCCAGGTACATCACCGCGACCGTGTCGGCGATCTGCCGCACGATGGACAGGTCGTGCGAGATGAACAGCATGCCCACGTTGCGCTCGCGGGCCAGTTCGAGCAGCAGGTTGGCCACCGACGCCTGCGCGGAGGCGTCCAGCGCGGCGATCGGCTCGTCGGCGACGATGCAGGTGGGTTCGGCGGCGAGCACCCGGGCGATGGCGATGCGTTGGCGCTGGCCGCCGGAGAACTCGTGCGGGAAGCGGTCGGCGAACTCGCCCGGCAGGCCCACTCGTTCGAGTAGTTCTCGGGCCACGCCGCGGCCCTTCTCGCGGGTACCGCCGGCCAGGACCACGGCGTCGGAGATCTGTTCGCCGACCCGGCGGCGCGGGTTCAGCGACGCGTACGGGTCCTGGAAGACCATCTGCAGGCCGCGTTGCGTCGTCGGGCGTGAGCGCAGTCCGAGGGGGACGACCGGGCGTCCGTTGAACTCGACGGCGCCGGAGGAGGGCTTGAGCAGGCCGACCGCGGCCTTGCCCAGGGTCGACTTGCCACAGCCGGATTCGCCCACCAGACCGACCACCCGGCCCGGTTCCACCCGCAGGCTCACCCCGGCCACGGCGCGCACGGCGGGGCGACCCGGCGAGCGGTAGGACACGCTCAGTTCGCGCAGTGTCAGCCCGATGTCCTTGGAGGTGACGGCGATGGTGGAGGTGACGGAGGACAGGGTCATCGGCTATCCACCTTCGAAGCGGCGACGGCGAGCGGGTCGATCGGGCAGGCCCCGGCGTGGGTGGGGGTCAGCGCCAGCAGTCGCGGGCGCTCCTGTCGGCAACCGTCCACCGCGTGCGGGCAGCGCGGGTGGAACGCGCATCCGCTGGGTGCCCGGCCCAGCTTGGGCGGCGCGCCGACGATCGGCACGAGTGCCGCGGTGCCGCCGTCGGGGTGCGGCAGTGCGTCCAACAGGCCCCGGGTGTACGGGTGTCGCGGTTCGCGCAGCACGTCCGCGCGCGGCCCGCTCTCCACGATCCGGCCCGCGTACATCACGCTCACCCGATCGGCGAGCGCGGACATCACACCGAGGTCGTGCGTGATGATCAGCACCGACAGGCCGTTCTCCCGGCGCAGCCGGTCCAGCAGGCGCAGAATGCCCGCCTGGACGGTGACGTCGAGCGCGGTGGTGGGCTCGTCGGCGAGCAGCAGCGCCGGGTCGCAGGCCAGCGCGATGGCGATGGCGATGCGCTGGCGCATGCCGCCGGAGAACTGGTGCGGGTAGCGGCGCAGCGCCCGCTCGGGGTCGGGGATGCGCACCGTGGTGAGCAGTTCCACCGCCCGGGCGTTGGCCGCGCGCTTGTCCAACTTCTTGTGGTGGCGCAGGTGTTCGGTGAGTTGTTTGCCGATGCTCAGCATCGGGTGCAGCGAGGTCATCGGGTCCTGGAAGACCATCGCGACCCGGTTGCCGCGCAGGTCCCGAACCTGACGCGGGGTCATGGTCAGGACGTCCTGGCCCTCGACGAGCATCCGCCCGCTCGCACTGCCGCCCTGGGGCAGCAGCCCGAGCAGGGCGAGCGCGGTCATCGTCTTGCCGGAGCCGCTCTCGCCGGCCAGGCCGACGATCTCGCCGCGGCCCACGGTCAGGTCGACGCCGTCGATGGCGCGCAGTCGTTCGCCGTCGGGTCCGGGCAGTTCGACGACGAGGTCGCGGATCGCCAGGAGCGGTTCGTCGGCGGCGACCGGCGGGGTCGGGGTGTCGTTCATGTCCGTCACTTTCGGATCGCCCGTGCCGTACGCGGGTCCAGCGCGTCCCGCAGGGTGTCGCCCAGGAAGTTGAAGGCGAGCACCGAGAGCAGGATGGCCGCGCCGGGGAAGACCGCGACCCACCACGCGTCGAAGTTCGCCGAGCCGGCGTTGACCATCGCGCCCCACTCGGCGGCGGGCGGTTGTGCGCCCAGGCCCAGGAAGGACAGTCCGGACAGCAGCAGGACGGCGTTGCCCAGGTCGAGTGCGGCGAGCACGGCGACCGGGCCGGCCAGGTTGGGTCGCAGGTCCACGGCCAGCACCCGCCATCCGGAGGCGCCCAGGAGTCGGTCCGCCTGGACGAAGTCGGATTGACGCAGGGTCAGCACCAGCCCGCGGACCACGCGGGCGTAGGTGGGCCAGCTCACGATCACCACCGCGAGCACGGCGTTGGTGAGGTTGGGGCCCAGTGCCGCGACCACGGCCATGGCCAGGATGATCGCCGGGAAGGCGAGCACCAGGTCGGCGCAGCGCATCACGACCATGTCGATCCAGCCGCCGAAGTAGCCGGCGACCGCGCCGAGCACGGTGCCGATGACCATGGCGAGCACGACCAGCAGCAGTGCGAGCGGCAGCGAGATGCGGGTGCCGTGGATGACCCGGGAGAGGATGTCGCGGCCGAGTTGGTCGGTGCCGAACCAGTGTTCGCCGGACGGCGACTGGTACTTGGGCCATTTCTGGGCGAGCGGGTCCTCGGGCGAGATCACCGACGCGAAGATCGCCGCGATCAGGAAGACGCCGATGATGACCAGGCCGGTCATGGCCAGGGGGCTGCGCCACGGCGACTTGCCGGGGCGGCGCTTGCGTCGCGGGGCGGGGTCGTCCGTGCCGGTGCGGTCGGCTCCGAGCCGATCGCCGAGGAAGAGGCGCGTGGCGTTCACGAGAGGCGAATCCTCGGGTCGATGACCCCGTAGAGCAGGTCCACGAGGAGGTTGATCACGACGTACACGACCGCGACGAACAGGCAGACGCCCATGATGGACGGCAGGTCCAGGTTGAGCGCGCTCTTGTACGCGTACTGGCCCAGGCCCGGCCAGGACAGCACGTTCTCGACCAGGACGGTGCCGGCGAGCATGCCACCGAAGGTGAGCCCGGCGACGGTCAGGATCGAGGTGAGTGCCGGTCGCAGCACGTGCCGGCGGATCACGGTGGACTCGGGCAGGCCCTTGGCCCGGGCGGCGCGGACGTAGTCGTTGCCGAGGGCTTCCAGGACCGCGGCGCGGGTGAAGCGGGTGAGCACGCCGATGTTGAACGCGGCCAGCACGCACGCGGGCAGGATCAGCCGGGAGAAGGCCTCGCCGAAGGTGCCCGTGTCGCCGGTGAGCAGCGAGTCGAGCGTGTACAGGCCGGTGATGTCCTGGGGTGGGATGGCGCCGGGTGACAGTCGCCCGCCGGCCTGGATCCAGCCGAGTTTGAAGGAGAACAGGTAGAAGGCGACCTGGGCGAGCCAGAACACCGGCATGGACACGCCCGCGAGGCTGACGACGCGGATCACCCGGTCCGGCCAGCGGTTGCGGGTGACCGCCGCGACGATGCCCAGTCCGACGCCGATCACCAGGGCCAACACGATGGCCACCAGGGCGAGTTCGAGGCTGGCGGGGACCCGGTCGGCCAGGTCGTCCCAGACCGGTCGGTGGGTCTGCTGGGAGGTGCCCATGTCGCCGTGCAGCAGGTTGTTCAGGTAGGTGCCGTACTGGGAGGGCAGGGACTCGTCGAGCCCGTTCTTCGCCTTGAACGCGGCGACCGCGGCCGGGTCGTTCTGGGCGCGGTCGCCGAGGTTGGCGGCGACCGGGTCACCGGGCACCGAGTGGGTGAGCACGAAGGCCAGGATCGTGATGCCCACGCACAGCAGCAGGCCGACGGACAGCCGCACCAGCACGAAGCGGGCGAAGGGATGGGAGCCGCGCGCGGCCCGGGGGCCGGGGGCCGCACCCTTGCGGGGTGCGGCCGTCCGGGGGGTGCCGCGGTCGACCGTGGGGTCAGCCGAGCTTGTCGACATCGATGTACCAGATCGGGTTGTAGTGCAGGTTCTTCACCGAGTTGTTCGCGGCGATCACCTGTGCGGGCTGGAGGAGCGGGATGAACGGGCCGGTCTTGTTCATCGCTTCCTGGAGCTGCTTGTAGAGCTGGACGCGTTCGGCGTCGGAGGTGGCGACCTTGGCCCGCTGGGCGAGGGCACTCACCTCGGCGTTGCCGTCCGCCTTCCAACCGGCGCGCTTGGCGACCAGTTCACCCGGGGTGAACGCGAGGTAGTCGCTGGCGTCCGGGTAGTCGGCCTGCCACCACCAAAGGCCCATCGCCTCGGTGCCGTTGCGGTAGGAGTCCAGCGCCGTCTGGGTGGGGGCCGGCTTGAGGTTGACGGTGATGCCGACCTCCTTGAGGTTGGCCTGGACCCGCGCGCCGAGGTCGCCGAAGTTTATCCCGTTGATGGTCACGTCGGAGGCGTAGTACAGGTCGACGCTGGGGTTGTTCAGGCCGGCCCGGGCCAACGCGGCCTTGGCGCGCGGGACATCGCGCACGATCGCCTTGGCCGGGTCGAGCGCGCCGGTGAAGAAGCCGGGCACGATCCCGGCGGCCTGCGCGGAACCGGCGCCGGCCACGTCCAGCAGGCTCTTGTAGTCCACGCCGTAGCGCACCGCCTCCTGGAAGTCCTTGTTGGAGGTGGTCGGCGAGATGGCCGGGTTGTCGTTGGTGAACAGGAACGCGGTGGTGGGCGTGGGCTGTTGCAGCACCTGCGCCTGGCCCTTGACCTTGACCGCCTGGTCCGGCGACATGTCCAGGGAGACCTGGCTCTCGCCGCTGAGCACGTTCAACTGCTGGGTGTTCGCGGGCACGTTGCGCACCACGACCTTGGCGTACTTGGGCTTGGCGCCCCAGTACTTGTCGTTGCGGGTGAGGATGACCTCACTGCTCACGTCGTACTTGGTGATCTTGTACGGACCGCTGCCCTGCGAGTCGCTGTTGAGGAACTGCTCGGCCTTGTCGCCCTGGTCGGCGCCGGCCGCGTCGGTTCCGCCGTGCGCGGCGACGGTCGTGGAGTTGACCACGCCGAGCGCGGGGGTGGCGATGCGGAACGGCAGCGCGGGGTCGGCGGCCTCGGTGGTCAGCACCACCGTGTGCTCGTCCTTGGCGGTCGCGGTGACGCCGTCGAGCAGGAAGGCCGGGTTGCCCTTGAGGTTCTTGACCCGGTTGAACGAGAACACCACGTCCTTGGCGGTCACCGGCGAGCCGTCGGAGAACCTGGCCTCCGGGCGCAGCGGGAAGGTGAACGTCTTGGCGTCCGGCGCGGCCTCGTAGGACGCGGCGAGCAGCGGCACCGGCTTGGTCACGTCGCCGCCCGCGAAGGTCAGCAGCGTGTCGTAGACGGGACGGGTGACCAGGATCCCGGTGGGCTCGAACGTGCGGCCGGGATCGGCGGTCTTGAGACTGAACGAGGTGTCGACGACGAGCGTGCCGCCGCCTTCCGCGTCGCCGGACTGCTTCTTGGCTCCGCCGCACGCGGCGAGCATCAAAGCGGCGGCGACGGTGACCGCCAGTGGGGCGGCGGCCCGGCGTACGGCCTTGGCCCGGCGACTGTCCCCGATGGGGTGATTGCCCTGCATGGCGCACCTTCCTCGAGCCACCCGATCGGCCGATGACGGAACCGAGTGTTTGATCTGGCTGAACGGTGGGCTCGAAAGTAGGCGTGGCCGAGCGTGATGGTCAATGACTTTCTCGGCCGTCTCGGAATTTGGGACCAAAGATCATTTCACCGTGATCGAACGTCCACATGGAGCGACGATTTTTCGCCTTGATAACGGTTTGATGACTGCTCAGAGCCCTCTCGGGGACCTCCTGGACGTCATCTGCCCCACCCGTCGGCGGCGTTGGCCCAGGCACTCGGATGTCGGGATCCACCCGGTCCACCCCGCCGGCCATCACCCGGGCGGCGCAGTGATCTTGACGGGGAGTCAGCTTCGTGCCTATGTTCGCCCCGAAGCGTTCAACCACATTGAACACGTCATGAAGCACAAGCCAGGATCCGCGAGTCGAGGGTGCTCGGCACCGGAGCGAACGGGGATCGGACCATGCTGGGTGACCGACTGCGCGAGCTGCGCCAGGCACACGATCTGACCTTGCGTCAGTTGGCCGTCCAAGCCGGGATCTCGGCGGGCATGCTCAGTCAACTGGAGAACGGCGCCGCGGAACCGAGCCTGAGCACCCTGCGCAAGCTCGCCCGCGTCTTCGACACCTCCATCGCGACCCTGTTCGACGATCCGGACGTACCGCGCGTGGCGGTGACCACGCGCGAGCGGCGCATGCGGCTCGGCGCGGCCCGCCAGCACATCACCTACTCCAGGCTCACCCCCGGATCGGGCGATCTCGAAGTGCTGGAGGCCGACATCGAGCCCGGCCAGGCATCCTCCGACGAGCCGTACAGCCATCCCTCCACGGAATGCGCCACCGTGCTCGCCGGCCGGCTCGACGTCGAGGTGGACGGCCGCGTCCACCACCTCGAGGAGGGTGACGCGATCACCTTCGACTCGCGTCTGCCGCACCGGTTCGTCAACACCTCCGACGCACCCGCGCGGCTGCTCGTCGCGGTGACGCCGCCGATGCCGTAACCGGCGCCGCGTCACCCGGATCCCGCGTTTGTGCCCCGAAAGGACCGAGGGCATGGACCGCACCACCGTCGACTGGCACGGCTACATACCGGCCGTGACAACCCCCTTCACCTCCCAGGGCGACCTCGATCTCGCGGCTTGGGACGAGCAGTTGGAGTGGTTCGCCGCCGAACGCGTCGACGGCGTGATCATCGCCGGCACCACCGGCGAGTGGTACACCCTCACCGCGACCGAACGCGCCGCCCTGTTCACCCGCGCGGCCCGCCGGGTGCGTGGCCGCTACACGCTGCTCGGCGGTTGCAACGCCTACACCGCGTCCGCCGCGATCGCCCACGCCCGCGCCGCGCGCGCCGCCGGCCTCGACGGCATCCTGCTCACCCCACCGCCGTACGTGGTGCCCAACCCGCGCGAGACCGCGGCCTTCTACCAGGACGTGTCCACCGCCGTCGACATCCCGATCTGCGTGTACAACTGGCCCCGCGGCACCGGCCTGGACCTGGACACCGACACCCTGTGCACGCTGGCCGAGGTGCCCAACGTGGTCGCGATCAAGAACTCCACCGGCGACTTCGGCGCCTTCGTCAAGGGCCTGATCGCGCTGCACGACCGGGTGCGCTACTTCGGCATCACCACCGACCAGGTCGGCCTGGCCCTGATGCGCGGCATCGGCGGCGACGGCCTGATGGGCGCCGGCGCCGTGCTCGGCCGCGACCACGCCGCGTTCTTCACCCACCTCGCGGCAGGCGACGAGGCCGCCGCGCTGGCCGTCGGCGCCCGCGACCGGGTGCTGATGCGGGCCTGGTTCACCGCCGACTACGGACCCCGCTTCGGCAGCGCGCCGGCCATCCTCAAGCACGCGCTCACCCTGCGCGGGGTGCCCGCCGGCCACCCCCGCCGCCCGCTGCTTCCGTTGAGCGTCGCCGAGGCCGACCGGGTACGGGCCACCGTCGCCGAACTCGGGCTCCTGGCCTGATGAACCGCACCGAAGTCCTGGTCGTCGGCGGCGGGTTGCTCGGCTGCGCGCTGGCCTACCACCTCGCCCGCGCGGGCGCCGACGTGCGGGTGATCGAGAAGGATCAGCTCAACCGGCACGCCTCCGGCCAGAACGCGGGCAGCCTGCACTTCCAACTCGAGTACCGGATGATCCAACACGGCCCCGCGGTCGCCGCGCGCGCCGCCGAGGCCCTGCCGCTGCACCTGGACGCCATGCGCTCGTGGGCCGCTCTGGAGGACGAACTCGGCGAACCGTGCGGCGTGCGCCGCGGCGGCGGCCTGATGCTCGCCGAATCCCCCGAGGACATGGCCCTGCTCGCGCACAAGGCCCACTTGGAGCACGCACACGGACTCGACGTCGAACTGCTGGACGCGCGCGCCACCCACGAACGTGCCCCCTACCTCTCCGATCGGGTGATCGGCGCCGCCTGGTGCCCCGGCGAGGGCAAGGCCGACCCCCGCCTGGTCACCCACGCCTACGCCCGCGCCGCCCGTCGGCACGGCGCCCGGATCGACACCGGCGTGCGGCTGACCGCGCTGCGCCACGACGGGCGGCGGTGGCTCGCCGAGACCGCCGGCGGTCACCGCCTGACCGCGAACGCGGTCGTGGTCGCGGCCGGCGTGTGGACCGGCGAGGTCGCCGCGATGGCCGACATCCGCCTGCCCGTGGTGCCCGTCGCGCTCACCATGACGGTCACCGCCGCCACGCCGCCGCTGATCCCGCACCTGGTCCAGCACGCCGGCCGCCGACTCTCGCTCAAGCAGACCCGCGAGGGCAACGTGCTCATCGGCGGCGGCCGGGCCGCCAAGTTCGTCCAGCACGCCGGCGCCCTCGACCTGGACGCGCGCCCGGAACTGCGCCTGGACTCGGTGTTCGCCGGCGCCGACGCCGCCCGCGTGGTGCCGGCCGTCCAGCGCCTGCCGGTGCTGCGCGTGTGGTCGGGCGCCACCTCGCTGGCCCCCGACCAGCTCCCGCTGCTCGGCCCCGTCCCCCGCCGTCCCGACTTCTACGTCGCCACCGGCGGATCCGGCTTCACCCTCGGCCCCACCTACAGCCGCCTGCTCGCCGAACAGGTGCTCACCGGCAGCACCGGTCTGCCCCTGGACGACTACTCCCCCGCACGGTTCGGAGCACTGAACTTTGTCTGACCACCCGGCACAGGTGTCCATCACGCTCGACGGCCGGCCGCACACCGTGCCGTCCGGCCGCTCGCTGGCCGCCGCCCTGATCGCCACCGACCGACCCGTCACCCGCTACGACCGGGCCGGCCGCCCCCGCGCCCCCTACTGCGGGATGGGCGTGTGCTTCGACTGCGCCGTCACCGTCGACGGCACCCCGCTGGTCCGCGCCTGCCAGGAACCGGTCCGCACGGGCATGCGCGTGGACACCGGCCGCGTGGCCGGCACGGACGCGCGGGACGGGGCCGGCGCGCACGCGCGGGACGGGGCCGGCGCCGGCACGCGAAGCGAGCGCGGCACGGGCACGCCGGACGAGAGCGGCACGGAAGCGCGGAACGAAAGCCACACGGGCACGCCGGGCGAAGGCGGCACGGGCGCGCCGGGCGAAGGCGGCCAGGAAGCCGTCATGGGTGTGCGGGACGACACCGGCGCGAAGACGCGGGACCATACCGGCCGCGAAGCCCGCGCGGACATGCGCGGCGACGCCCGCCCCGAGGACGTGTGATGAGCGTCGTCGAACCACAGGTGTTGATCGTCGGTGCCGGTCCGGCCGGCCTCGCCGCCGCGGTCACCGCCGCCCACCACGGCGCGCAGGTGCTGGTCGTCGACGAACAGGCCCGCCCCGGCGGGCAGATCTGGCGCCGACCCGACCCCGGCGCGGGCGGCCCCGACCCGCTCGCCGGTCCCGCCTACACCGCCGGCCGCGCGCTGCTCGCCCGGGCCGCCGCCCATCCGCGGATCACCTTCGCGCACGACACCACCGCGTGGGGCGTCTTCGGCACACGCACCACCCCCGACGGCTTCGCCGCGCCCCCCGGCACACCCGTGCCCGAGGGTCCCCGGGTCGCCGTGCACGGCCCCGGCGGGGTGGAAATCCTGCTCCCCCAGGCCCTGTTGCTCACCGCCGGCGCCTACGACCTGCCGGTTCCCATGCCCGGCTGGACCCTCCCCGGCTTCTTCACCGTCGGCGGCATCCAGGCCCTGCTCAAGGGCCACCACACGCTCGCCGGGCGCCGCATCGTGCTGGCCGGCGCGCACCCGCTGCTGCTGATCGCTGCCGCGCAACTGGTCCGGGCCGGCGCCGACGTCGCCGAAGTCGCCTTCGCCCAGGGCCTGCCCGGCCCCGCCGAGCTGACCCGCGCACTCGCCGCGCTGCCCGGCAACCGGGCCAAAGCCGCCGAGGGCATGGCCGCCGTGCGCACCCTGCGGCAGGCCGGCGTACCGATCCGCGCCCACACCCTGATCCTGCGCGCCGAGGGCGCGGACCACGTCACCGGCGCCGTACTGGCCCGGGTCGATCGGAACTGGCGGCCCCTACCCGGCACGGAGCGCACCGTCGCCTGCGACACGGTCGGCACCGGCTACGGCTTCGTCCCCTCCACCGAACTGGCCCGCCAGGCCGGATGTGCCGCGACCTGGAACGGCCCCGCCGGCGGCTGGGTCCTGGTCCACGACCGCGCCATGCGCACCACGCTCCCGCACATCTGGGCAGCCGGCGAACTCACCGGCATCGCCGGCGCCGAACACGCGGTCGCCGCCGGCCGACGCGCCGCGCTGGACATCTGCCTCAGCCTCGGCATCCTCACCACCGCCGATCACGACCGGGAACTCCCGGCTGTGGAACGTGAATTGGCCACGACCATGCGAATGGCCGAACTGCTGGAACACACCTGCGCCCCCGATCGCGCCGCGCTGAACGCACTCGCCGAGGACGACACGCCGCTGTGCCGCTGCGAGGAGGTGAGCTACGGGCAGATCCGCCGCACCCTGCGGGACAACCCCGGCCTGGGCACCGCCGACGCGGTCAAACTCCTCACCCGGGCGGGCATGGGCCCCTGCCAGGGCCGCATGTGTGGGCCCGCCCTCGTCGAACTCCTGCACCAGGACACCGACATCCCCCGGGAAACCCTCGGCCCCTTCACCGCCCGCCCCCCGATCAAACCCGTCCCGGTGGCAGCCCTCGCCGAAGCCCACGACGCCACCACCCGCATACCCACACCGCCGATCGACACCGACATGTCCTAGCGCCTGCCCTCCGTCGACCCGTGCTTCGCCACTACTTCGCCAACTCCCCTGCGCATCACGGGGATTCATCGGCGCCACCGCCGCGCGGTTGGGCAGGCGCAGCGCGGGGCCGAGACAGGGCTCCAGCAGCGGGGACTTCACGGTCCTCCTCACGGCGCGGTGGGCGGCTCGGCCCGGTAGGCGCGGTGCAGCAGATCCATGAAGGCCGGCGACCCGGGCAGGGACACGTCGCCGATGCGGAGCACCTCGACACCCGGCGTCCACGAGTTCATCACCACGGCCGCGGTCAGCGTCGGCAGGTCGGCGAGCGTGATCTCGCGGACCCGCTGCGGCACGCCGAGGCCATCCAGTTGCCGACGGACGACGGCCATCGTGGTCCCGCCCAGCACCTCGGCCTCGGGCCAGATCACCTCGGCACCATTCCAGAACGCCAGGTTCCAGATCGTCGCCTCGCCGAGCCGGCCCCGCCGGTCGACGAAGGCGGCGTCGTCGAAGCCACGCGCCACGGCCCGGCGCAGATAGTGGGTCTTGGCCACCTCGCCGACGTGCTTGATCTCCGGAAGCACCCGCTCGTACTCGACCACGTCCAGCGTCAACGGCCCGGTCGGACCGGTCGCGGGCGGGTCGACCCGGACCAGCACGTCGGGGTCCGCGTCGCCCCCGGTCGCGGTGAACTCGCCCACCGGCGAGTACATCGTTGCCGTCAGCGAAGCGTCGGCCGGACCGGCCGCCAGCGCCGCGCGCAGGTGGGACCGTACCCGGTCGTCGGACTGCGCCCGCCCGAACAGCCGCACCGAGGCGCTGCGCAGCCGGTCCAGGTGCAGGTCGAGGCCCCGGATCCGGCCCCCGCGGACCTGCATGGCGGTGAAGTGGGCGTAGCCGGCGAAGGCCAGCGGCGCCAGTTCCTCGGCGGTCGCCGGCCGGCCGTTGCGGTGTGCGACCGGGGTCGCGCGCACCGGTGGGGTCGTGCCGCCGGGTGTCCGGTCCCGGGGTGTCCGGTCTTGCCGTGTCGTTGTGGCGGACGGCTCGGTCCACACGGTGTCGGTGCTCATCGAAAGTCTCCCCGGATCGTGGTCGGTCGCCCCCACCGGCGGCTCGCTCGGAGGGGGTGGCCACGAGCCTGCCGCACCTCGGCCGGGTCACCCAGAGCCCTGTTCGGCATACGACCGGTGGTCCTACCACTGGCAGGGTCAGGCTCGCCCACCCTCGCGGTCGTACCACCGGAGGTAATGAACGACATGCACGATCGGCCCGACAGCACGGCGGCGGAGGCGGCGGAGGCGACGGATCTCGGCGGCGAGCCGATCGATCCGCGTGCCGAGATCAGTGAGTTCCTGCGCAATCGCCGCTCCCGGTTGCGACCGGAGGATGTCGGCCTGGCCGGCTCGACCGGGCGACACCGACGCGTACCGGGACTGCGCCGCGAGGAACTGGCCCAGTTGGCCGGCGTATCGGTGGCCTATCTCACCCGGCTCGAACAGGGCAGGGGCCACAACGTGTCGGAGGAGGTGTTGGACGCGGTCGCCCGCGCCCTGCGGCTGACCGACGCCGAGCACGCGCACCTGAACCACCTCGTCCACTGCCGGCACCGCAAGCGCACCTCACCGCCGGCGCGGCAACAGGTGCGCCCCGCGCTGCGGGGGCTGCCGGCCTCGCTGGAGACGGTGCCCGCGTACGTGACCGGGCAGCGCACGGACATCCTCGCCTGGAACCCGATGGCGGCGGCCCTGTTCGGCGACTGGGACCGGTTGCCGGCCCGGGAGCGCAACTGGGCGCGGCTGGTGTTCCTGCGGCCGGACCAGCGCGGGTTGTTCGTGGATTGGGAGGCCAAGGCCGCCGATATCGTCGGCGCCCTGCGCTTGGACGCCGGCTGCCACCCGGACGATCCGCAACTGTCCGCGCTCTTGGGTGAACTCTCGGTCAAGAGCGAGGAGTTCCGCTCCCTGTGGGCCAGGCACGACGTCAAGGAAAAACACCACGGCGCGATACGCCTGCGGCACCCGCTGGTCGGCGACCCGGCCCTTTCCTTCGAATCCCCGCGCCTGCCCGACGACACCGAACAGTCACTGACGATGTACCACGCCCAACCGGCCTCGCCAACCTCGCAAAACCTGCGCCTGCTGGCCAGTTGGGGCGCCGACACCGCCACGAGGGAAGAACCGGCGCCACGCTCCTGACTCCCTGCGAACACCCTGAGCCGGACCGACCGCCGCGTCCGCGGCGTTGCCGTACGGCAACGACTGCCCGAACCGCGCCGAAGGACGGTTGACGGACTCCGACCGCCGGTGTGGTGCGGATCGTGCCGACCGCGCCGGCCCGGGCGACCGAATTCGCCACCCGTGTCGCTGATTCGACGATCCGGCCGGCTCCGGCGTGGGCTCTCGTGGGAGGGTCCGCGCCCCGCGCGGCCGTGGCCGGCGTCAACCGGTGGTTGATCTCGTACCACTTCCAGGGCGAGGAAGGAGCAGGCCGGTCGCCAGGGCTTCGGCGTGCGCTCGGCCGGGGCAGGCGTGCGGGCCGAGGCCGAACGGAGCCTGGGACAGGTCCACTTCCACCGGTGTGCCGTCAGGGGCGATCCGACGGGTCAGCGGAACCGGTGGATCCGCACGCCCGGCGGACAGGTGCGCGACCAGGGCCTTGGTCGCGTCGCAGGCCTGGACGAGCAGGCCGATGCGGTTCGCGGTCGCCTCGTCGGCGACGCCGCCGCAGGCTCGCACCAGGCGGGACAGCGCCTGATCGGCGGCCTCGGTGATCGTGGTGTGCGGTTGGTAGGACTTGGCCACCACGGCGACGTCGTCCGCGATGTCGGTGGGTAGGCCGAGCGCCTCGGCGAGCACTTCGACCGGGCCCGCGGCGCCGGCCGACGCGCGCTCCGACAGCGCCTGCGGATCGACGCGGGCCAACTCGGCGACGACCAGGGCACGCCGGCGCTCGTGCGCGGTACCGCATGCGAACCGCGCCACGGACGCGCGCAGCCAGGCCACACCTCCCGGCGGCGCGTGGGGCACGGACGGAACGGTGTAGGCGGGATCGGCCAGTACGGCGGGGCTTCGCAAGGTCATGGGCCCATCCTGACCCCGGGACAGTACGGCGCCCGCCGAAACGTCGACGCCGTGCCCGCGCCCGCGCCCGTGCCCGCTACCCGATGCCGAGCGCCGCTCGATTCCACCAACTCGTCGAGCAGGCCACGGACATCGTTCTGGGCGCGGTCATGCGTCGCACACTCCTGGTCGGATCGACTCCCCCGTCGGTCCGATCCTCGGCGACCGTGCGGCGGCGCGCTTCCAGGATTCGGCCAACGACTGTCGAACTCCCGCCCCACGCGACCGAACGGGTCCCACTCCCACGCGACCGAACCGGTCCGGGCCCGTGCGACCGAACCGGTCCGGCCCCCTACGACCGAACCAGTCCGGGCCTCTGCGACCGAACCGGTCCGGGCCCCTGCGACCGAGACCGGCCCGCCCCACGCGGCCGAACCGGGCCCGCCCGAGCGCCCGCGCCGTGCCGCGGCCGAGTGTGCGTGCTCGACGTCAGACGGCCGATTCGACCGGCTGGGGGTGCGATGGCGGACCGGGCGGCCGGCATCGGCGTGGTGCCGTCGCGGCCAGGGCGGTGACCCGCTCGTGCACCCGCTCGACGTGGGCCGCGGCGTCCGGGCGCAGCAGGGCACCGCGCAGGACGTGCGCCTCGTTGCGATCGGCGACCGCGCGCGGGTGTCGGCGTACGAAGTCCAGGACGCGCACCGGCGACGTGCTCAGGTGGGCCGGGTGTTCGGTGCCTCCGGTGTCGGCGCGCAGCATGTGCCGGCCGGCCGCCGTCACGGACGACATGCGCGGGTGGGGCTCGCCGGTGAGGGGCACGAAGGTCAGGATGTCCAGTTCGGGTTCCTGATACAGCATCAGCTCCGGCTCGGCGTCGATCAGGTCGCGCCAACGGCGGGCGCCGCGCAGGCCGGTCACGAGCACCTCGCCCAGGCCGTCCGGGGTCGGCGGCAGCACGCGCAGGGTCAGCCACAGCGCGGCGGCCGGGCCGCCGGGCCGGGCACGATCCAGGTCGAACACGCCGGGGTGCCGCCGCGCAACGGACCCGGCCTCGTCGCCGTCGCCATCGCCGTCGCCGTCCGCGGCGCGCACCAGCAGTACGCCGCACGGGTTCGGGTGCAGGCCCTGTCGGTGCGGGTCCACGACCACCGAGTCGCACTCGGCGATGGCGCGCAGGTGCCGGGCGACGGGCGTGCCGCGGAGCTCGTCCGCGTCCGCCAGCAGGGTGAAGAACCCGCCATAGCCGGCGTCCACGTGCACGCGCACGCCGTGCTCGTGGCACAGCGGCAGGATGTCGGCGATCGGGTCGACCGCCCCGAGCGTGGTGGTGCCGGCGGTGACCACGACCGTGCCGACGCGTTCCCTGCGCAGGACCGTCACGAGCGCGTCCGGATCCATCCGACCGGCGGTGTCGACGGAGACGGAGTACGCCGGAACGCGCAACAGCTCGCACATACGTTCGTGGGCGCCGTATCCGTCGGCGCTGTGCGCGATGCCGACCTCGGGGTGGGCCTCGCGGGCCGCCCTGAGGGCCTCCAGGGCGGCGATGTCGCCGCCCGAGGTGAGCTGCCCGTGCCACGTGGCCGGGCCGAACATCCTCGCCAGGTCGGCGACGACCTCGTCCTCCAGTGCGGCGGTGGTCGACTCGTCGTCGAACGCCCGATCCTCGGGATCGACCAGCGTGGCGGCCAGCAGCCCGAGGAGCGCGGCCCGATGCGGCGGCCGGACCAGGTGCCCGGCGTAGGCCGGATGCGAGAACGGCCGGCCGGCCCGCAGGTGCTCCGCCAGCACCGCGTGCCGCGAGTCGTCGCCGGCCTGCGCGTCGGCCCACGCGGACCACGTGTCGAATGCCTCGGTCAGCCGGCCACGGGTGTCCATGATGTCCCTCCGAATGCAGCGGTTGACGGGGCGCCCGGCGGGTCGGCTCCCGCGCCACGCGCCCGTCGTCCACGCGTCGGGACAGCCGCGCGAGGATCGGGTCGAGCGGAACGCGGAATGCCGCATCACCGGCGCAAACCGGACAGCAAGAGTTCCCGACCCGCCGGCGATCATGCACACGCCTCACACCCGGATGGCCGCCGACGCGCACCCGGACGGCCGCCGACCCATCCCCTCCCGAGCGCGCGGGTCGCCGGCCCCGCCCTCGGCGTCGCGAGCGGGAAGTACCGGAACCCGGGACCTCGGTCCGGGCCGGTCGCCGGGGCAGGACTCGAGTCCGGGGTCGAGATCGTCAATGCGGCGGTCCGCACGGGCCGCCGAAGGCGGTGGAATGGAGGACGACTGCGTTCTCGCGACAACCACCCCTCGTCGACACGCGGCCGACCGGCCGAACGGCTCTCCTGTCCGTCGACCACCGACCCGGCGACCGCCGACACGGCGACCACCGACAACCAGCCAAGGAGGCCCGAGGATGGGGTCCGATCATCCGCCGGCGCTCCCGGCGGCGACCGGCGACGGCACCACCGCACGCCGACGCGTCGCGCGGCACGCGCGAACGCGGCGCCGGGTCACGTCCTTGTCCGCCCACCGCAACGAGTTGTTGCTGGTGATCGCCTCCGCCGCGCTGGATGTGCTCGCGTACGTCACGGCCGAGGAGTTCGACCCCGACCCGGCCTTGTTGGGTCCCGGGTTCGCGCTGGCGGTCCTGGGTTCCGCGTTCCTGCCCTTTCGCCGCCGGTACCCGCGGGCCGTACTCGTCGCCGTGGCGGTGGTGCAACTGCTCTTCACGTTGTTCACCGACGCGTCCGCGCACAGCTACGGCTGCGCGCTGATGATCGCGGTGTACACGGTGGCCCGGTATCGCCGCCCCCTCGACATCGGGCTCGCCGCGGCTGCGGCGATGGCGGTCCAGGTGGTACGGGCGGCGCGCGGCACGGAAGCCTTCGCGGCGACCGTCGGCGGCACCCTGGGGGCGACCTGCCTGGTGATCGCGGTGGGCGTCGGCACCGCCGCGTGGCAGCAACAGCTCGCCATCAACCGCAAGTTGCTCGCGGATCGGGCGGTGACCGAGGAACGGCGGCGAATCGCCCGCGAGTTGCACGACATCGTGGCGCACCACATCACCACGATGTACCTGATGTCGGGCGGCGCCCGCGCGACATTGGACCGCGACCCCGAGACGGCCAAGGAGGCGCTGTTCACGCTGGAGCAGTCCGGCCGCACCGCGCTGGGCGAGATGCGCCAGTTGCTCGGTGTACTGCGCAGCACCGACGCTCCCGAGGAGGCTCCCTCCGAACCCCAGCCCGGTATGCGCGAGATCGATCGGCTGATCATCGAGTCGCGCGCGGCGGGACTGCCGATCGACTACGAAGAGGTGGGCGAGCGGCGGCCGTTGCCGCCCGCGACCGGTCTGACGTTGTATCGGGTGGTCCAGGAGGCGCTGACCAACACACGCAAGCACTCCGGCGACGCGCGGACGTGTGTGCGGGTGCGGCATCTGCCCGACCGGGTCGTGGTCGAGGTGATCGACGACGGCGCGGGCGGCCCGTCGTCCTCGACCGGCATCACCGGCAGCGAATACGGGCTGATGGGCATGCGCGAGCGGGTGACCCTGCACGGCGGCACCCTGGAGGCCGGACGCCGGCCGGAGGGCGGGTTCCGGGTCGTCGCCGACGTGCCGGTGCCCGCGAACGAGCGCGACCGGGTCGGGTGAGGACGGACGGCGCGCGCCCTGGACCGGTCGCCGCCCACCCTCCGGGCCCACCCGGCGGAGGCGGCCCGAGCCGGGGCCGCCGTCGTCCGGTCAGGCGCCCTCGCCCGTCTTCGCGTCGAGCGCGTACAGCGCGCCGTCCGTCGTCCCCGCGAACACCATCCCGTTCGCCACGACCGGGGCGTTCTTGATCTCGCCGGTCGTGGTGTGCTTCCAGCGCACCACGCCGGTGCCGGCGTCCAGGGCGTACAGGTTGCGGTCCTCGCTGCCGGCGTAGACGAGGCCGTCGGCCACCGCCAAGGCCCCGGGGATCCGCCCGCCCGGGGCGGTGGTCCAGCGCACCTCACCGCTGCGGGTGTCCAGGGCGATGATCGCGCCCTCCACGCAACCGACGTACAACGAGCGGTCGTTCGGCGCGAGTCCGGTCGAATTGCGGTTGCCGAGCGGATATTCCCAGGACATCTTCCCGGTGAACGTGTCGAAGGCCCGCACCGACTCGGAGACGTCGGGATCGACACCGGCGTGGAAGCCCTTGCCGTCGGCGAAGACCAGGTGGGCGAAGGGGATCCCGGTGATGTCGACGGACCAGTCCGGCACACCGGTGATGTAGTCGATCGCGAACAACCGAGGTTCGCCCGAGACGGTGCGGCCGGTGCAGAACAACCGCCCATCGCCGGCCACGGGGTCGAACGGGCCGTTGCCGGGGGGATCGAAGGTCCAGATCCTGGCGCCGTTCTCCGCGTCGAGACCGTAGAGGCGCCCGTCCCAGCTTGCCGCGACCACCACGCCCTTCCACGTCGCGAGCGCGTCGTGCACCGCGTCGTTCGTGGCGAACTCCCATCGTTTCGCACCGGTCCGGGCATCGAGCGCGTAGACCACACCGCTGTTGCGGCCGCCGGCGTAGACCACCCCACCGGTGGTGATCGGGGTGCTCAGCACCTGGTCCGTGGGGTACTCCCAAAGCTTGACGCCGGTTGCCGCGTCGAGCGTGTACAGCTTGTCGAGGGAGCCGACCACGTGCACCAGACCGCCGGAGACCAATGGGCGTTGCAGCAGGCCGTCCGGGTAGAAGGACCAGCGTTGCTGCCCGGTCGCGATGTCGATCGCGTACACGTGCCGGTCCTTGCTGGTGATGTACGCCGTGTCCGCGACGATCACGGGTGAGTTGTCGATCTCTTCCCGCACGGCGAACCGCCGGCCGGCGCGCTTGGGTATCGGTGCGGCGGCGGGCGCTCCGGAGGACGTTCCGGCCACCGGCTTGCCGGAGTCGCCCGGCCGAGGACCGCCTCCCGTGCCCGTGCCGGTGTCACGGTTGTAGATGCCCAGCCCCACGGCGGCGCCCACGACGCCGAGTCCGGACAGGAGCACCCCGCGCCGCGAGAGC
Organism: Embleya sp. NPDC001921; assembly: GCF_053594475.1. NCBI lineage: Bacteria > Bacillati > Actinomycetota > Actinomycetes > Kitasatosporales > Streptomycetaceae > Embleya > Embleya sp. NPDC001921. The sequence continues at coordinate 78,358 of NZ_JBSFEO010000041.1, read as the reverse complement.
GCCCTCGGCCGCAGCACCACGGTCGGCGCGAGGGCGTCCGTACCGTCGGCGAACGGCTGGAGCAGGCGGGCCACTTCGGCGGCGTCGCGCGGCCGGTCGGCGGGTTTCTTGGCCAGCATCCGCAACACGAGCGCATCCAGCGCGGCGGGCACCTCCGGGCGGACCCGGCTCGGCGGATCGGGCGCCGTCCGCAGGTGGGCGTACATCAGCGCCATCGGCTCGCCGGTGCCGAACGGCTTGGTACCGGTGAGCAGTTCGTGCAGCACCCAGCCGAGCGAGTACAGGTCGCCGCGCGCGTCGCCGGAGTTGCCGCGCACCCGCTCGGGCGGCATGTAGGCGAGCGTGCCGATCAGACGGGTCGACTGGCGGGTCGCGGCGGCGTGCCGGGCGATGCCGAAGTCGAGGACCTTGACCACGCCGTCCGGGGTGAGCATCAGGTTGGCGGGTTTGAGGTCGCGGTGCACGACCCCGGCCCGATGTGCCGCGTGCAGGGCGACGGCGGCCTGGGCGACCCGGTCGGCGGCGACCGAAACGGGCGGTGGACCGTCCTCGCGCAGCACCCGCGCCAGGTCCCGGCCCTCGACGTGCTCCATCACGAGGTAGAGCGTGCCGTCGGCGTCCTGTCCGACGTCGTGGACGGTGACCACGCCGGGATGGTCGACCCCGCCGGCGGTCCGCGCCTCGCGCAGGAACAGCGCGGTCTCGCCGTCGTCCGCGCCGGTGTACAGCAGCTTGACCGCGACCCGGCGGTCGATCATCAGGTCGCGGGCGGCCCACACCTCGCCCATGCCGCCGCGACCGAGCAGGGTCGTCAGTTCGTAGCGTTCCGCCAGGACCCGAGCCGTCATCCGCCTGGTTTCCCCCGTCCGCTTCCCGATCCGCCCACCGGGATCCGGGATTCCGGCCGCATCCTATGGGGACCCGCCCGCGCGGCACGAGCGGCGATGCCGGGCACCCGAGCCGGCCCGGTGTGCTCGGCGCCGCCATGCGGCGCCGCGGCGCGGGTACCCTCCTGGGAACTTCGGCGGATGGAGCGGGGCACCGCCGAACACCCCGTCCGGGTCGCCGGTTCGGCGGCACCGACCCAAGGAGATCGCACAGTGGACGCTGACGTCATCGTCGTCGGGGCCGGGCTCGCCGGTCTGGTGGCCGCGCACGAACTCACCGCGCGGGGGAGGCGGGTCGCGCTGGTCGACCAGGAGAGCCCGGCCAACCTGGGTGGGCAGGCGTTCTGGTCCTTCGGCGGGCTCTTCCTGGTCGACTCGCCCGAGCAGCGGCGCCTGGGGGTGAAGGACTCCTTCGAACTGGCCTGGAACGACTGGCGCGGCAGCGCCGGGTTCGACCGGCTCGACGACGAGGACTCCTGGGCGGTGCGCTGGGCTCGCGCCTACGTCGAGTTCGCCGCCGGCGAGAAGCGCTCGTGGCTGTCCGGGCTCGGCATCTCGTTCCTGCCCACGGTCGGCTGGGCCGAGCGCGGCAACCTGCGCGCCGACGGGCACGGCAACTCCGTACCCCGTTTCCACGTCGCGTGGGGCACCGGCCCCGGGGTGTTGGAACCCTTCGTGGAGTTCGCCCGGCAGGCCGCCGCCGACGGACTGCTCACCTTCCACCACCGGCACCGGGTGGACGAGTTGATCGTCGACTCCGGCGGCGCCCGAGGCATCCGCGGTTGCGTGCTCGCCCCCGACCGCGCGCGCCGGGGCGTGCCGACCAACCGGGACGAGATCGAGGACTTCGAACTCACCGCTCAGGCCGTCGTCCTGACCACCGGCGGGATCGGCGCCGACCACGACCTGATCCGCCGCCACTGGCCGGCACGGCTGGGCACCGCGCCCGCGAGCATGGTCACCGGCGTACCCGCGTACGTGGACGGGCGGATGCTCGACATCGCCGCCGCCGGCGGCCTGCGGGTGGTCAACCGGGACCGCATGTGGCACTACACCGAGGGCCTGCGCAACTGGGACCCGATCTGGCCCGGCCACGGCATCCGGATCCTGCCCGGCCCCTCCTCCCTGTGGTTCGACGCGCTCGGACGGCGGTTGCCCGACCCCTGCCTGCCCGGCTACGACACCCTGGCCACGCTCCGGCACCTGCGCACCACCGAGGACCTCGCGGGCCACGACCACTCGTGGTTCGTACTCACCCAGAAGATCATCGAAAAGGAGTTCGCACTCTCCGGTTCCGAACAAAATCCCGACATCACCGGCAAGGACCGGGTGGGCTTCCTGCGCACCCGCCTGCTCGGCAAGGGCGCACCCGCCCCGGTGGAGGCGTTCAAGCGGCACGGCGAGGACTTCGTCGTCGCCGACACCCTGGAGGAACTCGTCGCCGGGATGAACCGCACGACCCCCGAACCGCTGCTGGACGCGGCGCTGCTGCGCCGCCAGATCGAGGCCCGTGACCTCCAGATCGCCAACCCGTACGGCAAGGACTCTCAGGTCCAGGGCATCCACAACGCCCGCCGCTACCTCGGGGACCGGCTGGGCCGGGCCGCCGCGCCGCACCGCGTCCTCGACCCCGCCGCCGGCCCGCTGATCGGCGTCAAGCTGCACATCCTCACCCGCAAGACCCTCGGCGGCATCCAGACCGACCTCGAATCGCGGGCCCTGGGCCCGGACGGCCGGCCCGTCGAGGGCCTGTACGCGGCCGGCGAGGTCGCCGGTTTCGGCGGCGGTGGCGTGCACGGCTACAACGCCCTGGAGGGCACGTTCCTGGGCGGCTGCCTGTTCAGCGGCCGGCACGCGGGTCGCGCCGCGGCCCGCGCCACCGCCACGTAGCGCGGCGGCCGCGCACCCGCGGCGCCATCGCGGCGGCGAATCCGTCGATGGCTCAAAAGGGTTCGGGATAGGTCGAATCCGTCATACGAGTGTGGACAACACGTGGCACCGACAGCGCCGTCCCGTCCGACCGGGCGGCACGACGCGGCCACCGGCGTGCGGAGCGTTCGGCACGCCGGCGGCCGCGCCGTGTTGCCGTTCACCCGGGGCGCGTCATCCGGCCCGCCCTCCGGGGCCACCCCTGTGTGGGCTGCCGGGCCGGGTCGCCGATCGTGCGGGAAGTGACGGCCCGGCTTCGCGGTTGCCGGAACCCCGGCCGCGCGCCGACACACGGCCGTCCCAGGCTGTCCGGGACATGTTCGGGACGGGTCGGACGGGATTCCGGCCTTCCCCGGCCGGACGGTTCGGTCCCAGGATCGGCAGCGCACGACCGACTCGTTCGCCGATCCGGAGACCCCATGACCCCGAACATCCGGGAACTCGCCTCGATGGCGCGCACCCCGCACCGCCCCTCCCGTCCACTCGACCCATCCGCCCCCGACCGCACGCGTCCACCCCACCGTGCGTGTCCGCCCGACAGGACCCGTCCGGCCCGTCGCACGTGTCCCGGCGGCGTCCGCGTCATCGCGGGCGCCGCCGGCCGAGGGTTATCCGGGAGGCGCGGATGACCCCGGAATTCGCACTCCTGGGCGGCATCGAGGTCCGGATCGACGGAGCGCCGGTCGATGTGGGCCACGTGCGCCAACGCTGCGTGCTGGCCGTGTTGTTGGTCGAGGCCAACCGCCTCGTACCGATCGAGCGCATCGTCGAGCGGGTCTGGGGCCATACTCCGCCGCATCGGGCCCGCGACACGCTCTACAGCTATCTGTCCCGGCTGCGCCGACGACTGGCCGTCGCCGAGGTACGCATCGCCCGCCGTCCCGGCGGCTATCTGCTGGAGGCCGACCCGTCCGCCGTCGACCTGCACCGCTTCCGCGACCTGGTCGCCCGGGCCCGCCGCACGGACGACGACGGCCGCGCCGCGTCCGCCTGGGCGCAGGCGTTGGACCTGTGGCGCGGGGACGCCTTCACCACCGTCGACACGCCGTGGTTCAACGCGCTCCGCGAGGCCCTGCATCGCGAGCGCTATCAGGCCGAGTTGGACCTCGACGACCTGCGACTGCGACTCGGCGACCACGCCGCGATGTTGCCTCGGCTGGCCACCCGGGCCCGGACGGATCCGCTGGACGAGCGCTTGGCCGGGCAACTCATGCTCGCCCAGTACCGCAACGGCCGTCCCGCCGACGCCCTGGCGCACTACCAGCGCCTGCGCCGGCGGTTGGCGCACGAACTGGGCACCGACCCCGGCCGGGACCTGCGGCGGCTGCACCAGGGGATCCTCACCGCGTCGCCCGGCCTCGCCGTGCCGGCGCGCGCCGACGCCGAGGTGGCCCTCCCCGCGACCCGGGCCCCGATCCCCCGGCAACTCCCGCCCGCTCCGGCCGGTTTCATCGGACGAGCCCGCGCCCTGGCCGACCTGGACCGGGTACTGGGCGAGCCGCGCGGAGCCGGCGACGCCGTCGCGATCGCGGTGATCGGCGGCGCCGGCGGCATCGGCAAGACCTGGCTGGCGCTGCACTGGGCGCACCACCATGCCGACGCCTTTCCCGACGGACAGTTGTACGTCGACCTGCGTGGCTTCGTACCCAGAGGGCAACCCGTGTCGGCCGGCGTCGCGGTGGGCGCCTTCCTGGACGCCCTCGGTGTCGACTCCGCGGCGATCCCACCGGACGAGGCGGGACGCGCCGCGCTCTACCGCAGCCTGATCGCCGACAAGCGCGTGCTGATCGTGTTGGACAACGCCCGCGACAGCGCGCAGGTCCGACCGCTGCTCCCGGGCGGGCCGTCCTGCGCGGTGCTGGTCACCAGCCGGCGCCGGCTCACCGGTCTGCTCACCGCACACGGCGCCCAGTCGCTGTCCCTGGACGAGCTCGACCCGGCCGAGGCACGGGAGTTGCTGCGCGGGCAGCTCGGCGCGGCGCCGGACGCCGAGCCGGACGCGGTGGCCGCGCTCGTCGAGCACTGCGCCGGCCTGCCGCTGGCGCTCGGCATCGTCGCCGCCCGCGCCGCCGCCCGTCCCGGTCGCCCCCTGGCCGAGGCGGCGGCCGAACTGCGGGACTGTTCAGGCCGGTTGGACGCGCTGGACGTGGACGACCCCACCGCGGACGTGCGCGCGGTGTTCGCCTCCTCGTATCACGCGCTGGCCCCCGCGACGGCGCGCGTGTTCGAGTTGCTGGCACACGCGCCCGGGCCGGACATCGGCGTGCCGGCGACCGCCGTGCTCACCGGCCTGACCACGGCCCGGGCCCGGACCCACCTGCGCACGCTGGAGGCGGCGCACCTGGTCCGCGAGCACGTCCCGGGACGACACCGCCTGCACGACCTGGTCCGGCTGTACGCCATCGAACGGGGTCGGCGGGGCTCGGCCGGGCAGCGGTGCGATCCGGAGCTGCGCCGACTGGTGGACTTCTACGTCGACGCCGCACGCGCGGCCGATCGGCGGCTGTCCGCGTCGCGGCCCACCCGCTCGGCGGGCCGCTCCGAGGCGCCCGCTTCGGTCGTCTTCCGGGACGCCGCCGCCGCGATGTGCTGGTTCGACACCGAACACGCGTGCCTGCGGGCGGCGCACACCCTTGCGATCGAGCGCGGGTTGCCCCATCGAGCCTGGGAACTGGCCCTGTTCCTGGATACGTTCCACTGGCGGCGGGGCCATCTGGCGGCGCGGCGCGAGATGTTGCGGGCCACGCTCGCCGCCGGAGTCCCGCAGGACCTCGCCGCCCGCGCGCACGCGCATCGACTGTCGGGGCGCGCGCACGTGCCGGCGGGCGAGCACACCGAGGCGCTGCGCCGGCTGCGGGAGGCGCTCGCGCTGTCGGTGACGATCGGTGACGAGGACGGTCGGGCGAACGCCCATCTCCTGCTGGCCGGCGCGTGGGAGCGACAGGGCGACCACCGGCAGGCGCTGATGCACGCGGAGCAGGGCCTGCGGATCCACCGGGCGTACGCCCAGGCTTGTCTGCGCACCCGGAGCCGGCCGGCGGATCCGCGCGGGGAGGCGGCGGCGCTGGGCGCGGTCGGCCGATATCACGCCCGGTTGGGGCAGACCCGGTTCGCCCGGGCCTACTGCGAGCGGGCCCTGACCCGTTGCCGGCTGCACAACTTTCCGGACGGCGAGGCGGACGCCCGGGAGAGTCTGGGCGAGCTCGCCGAACACGAGGGGGAGTATGCGCTCGCGCTGGAGCACTACGGTCGGGCGCTGGCCCTGCGCCGGCGACTCCTGGACGCCTTCCGCGAGGCCGACACGCTGGCCCGGCTCGGCGAGGCGCACCTTGCCCTCGGCCGGATCCCCCAGGCCCGCGACGCGTGGCGGCAGGCGTTGGGCCTGTACCGGACCCAACAACGCGACGAAAGCGCCGACCGCCTCCGGCATCGCCTGACCGACACCGCCTGACCGGCACGGGGCACGATCGCGGCCGACCCGCCGCGTCCGCCGCGCGCGAGGCCCGGGAGGATCCGCGTGCCGCGGCGACTCCCGGGCCTGCTCCGAACACGCGCGACTCGTCCCGGTGTTCGCATCGCGCCGCGCGGCGTCCGGACTCGAATCACCGACTCACCCGACCGCCGAAACGCCGGCCTCGGCGGATGCCCGCGCGGTGTCCGCCCGCCGTCCCAACTCGTGCAGCGCCTGTCGGGCCACCGCGTCGCTGTGGCGCAGAAAGCCCGCGTCACTCCCGGGACGGGGAAAGTCGCCCGGATCGAGGAAGAAGCGGGCGGGATGCGCGCTGCCGTCGCGACGTTTGACCCGGTTCTCGATCGTGTCCACCATGCCGTTGGGGTGCCGCGTGCCTCGTACCGGGTCGACGCGCGTCTGCTCGCGGAGTTCACCGCGTTCGATCAGCCGCACGAGCAGCGAGTCGTGCACTCGGCCCAGGTCCCGCCCGGGCAGTCGGGCCTCGATCAGCGCCCGGGTGCGCAGCACCGTGTCCACGCTGGTGGAGCGGGCCTGGAACTCTCCGTCGCGGACCGTGACTTCGAGCCCGGCGCCGATGGGGTGCACGATGCCGGCCCGGATCAGGGCCAGGAGTTGTTCCAGGCGCGGACCGGGCGGGCCGCTGGTGCGGAAGCGGCAGAAGTCGAAGAACTCGGGCAGTCCGTGGGTGGCCGAACGCGGCGAGAGTCTGCCGTCGCGCAGCATCGGCAACAGTGCCTCGGCGATCGCCGAGAGCGCGTGATAGACGGCCAGATGCGCGCTGTGCCGACAATCGCGCCCGCGTTCCACGTCGGCGGCGAGATAGTCGATCATCCACCGCCGCAGGGCGCCGGCATCGGCGAAACGGCGGCCGGTGAGCGGCCGATCGAGTCCCTCGAGGTCGATCCGGTCCCGCTCGTCGGGCACGGCCGCTTCGACGAGTTCCCGGTACTCGGGGGTGTTCCAGGCGGCCCCTTCCAGTGCGGCGAGGAAGGCGCCGGGGTCGGTGGCCAGCCGCCCGGGATGCGAGCGCGCCAGTTCGCGGTAGCCGGCCCCGGCCAGTTCACGGGCGATCGACGGCCACAGGTCGGTGACGAAGTCCGGTACCCGGCCGCCCGATGCCTCGGGCACCAGACAGCGCCCGACCCCCGGCAACGGGCCGGGCAGGGTGTAGCCGAACTTCGACCGGTAGGGCACGCCCCGGCGGGACCCGGCGTGGATCACGGGTTCGCGCCCGGAGGGCTCGTAGTGCAGTTCGCCCGAGGCGTCGCGCCGAAAGCGCCCGCCCCGCCCCTCGGTCAGGAGCACCATCGTGTCGATGAACGCCAGGCCGAGGCCGCGCAGCAGCACGGGTTCACCGGGGCCGATTCGGGCCGCCGCTCTCTCCGGGTCCGAGGTGGTCGGCAGATAGGTGAGCCGGTGCCGCACGGCCTTCTCGGCCAACGCGTACTCCTGCGGGTACGGGTCCACCCGGAAGTTGCCCTGCGCGTGCACGACCACGTCCACCTCCAGCGGGTCGCGCCCCTCCAGCGAGATCCGCTGCCGCCCGGTGGGCAGGTCGCGGACGTCGAGCGCGGCCGCCGCGTGCACGTGTACGCGCACGTCCGGCGCGGCGGCGGCCACGGTGCGGCGAAAGACCCAGGCCAGGTAGTCGCCGACCAGCGCGCGGGTGGCGAACCAGCCGTCGTGCACGCGGGCCGCCTCCGCCCGCGTGTTCGGGCCGGGCCGGAATCCGCGCGGATGCGGCTCTTCGCCCCGGGCCAGGTCGCGGGCCCACCGTGCCAGGGTCGGGCCCGGCACGATCGGGCCCCGGCAGGTGACGCTCGCGTCGGTGAACAGCGTGCATTCGTCGGCCCTGGTGTTCGACCACAGCAGCGCGGACTGGCGACGGCGCCAGACCCGCCCGCCGCCGGGCGGGTACGGGTCGATCACGTGGATGTCCGGGCGCAAGCCCGGCACGCACCGCGCCGCGTTCGCGACGACCCGCTCGAGGACCGATGTCCCGCGTGGTCCCGCGCCGATGATCGCGATACTCGGTACGTGCGCGCGGTCCGGCGCGTCTGTCATGGCGCCTCCTTCAGGCGATGAGCAGTTGGCGGGCGGCCAGGTCGCGGTACAGGGGGCTGGTGTCGACCAGTTCGTGGTGCCGGCCGACCGCCGCGACCCTTCCTCGGTCCAGCACCACGATCCGGTCGGCGTCGACCACGGTGGCGAGCCGGTGCGCGACGATCAGCATCGTGTGCTCGGCGGATACGGCCCGGATCGCCTCGCGGAAGGCGAACTCGTTGCGCGCGTCGAGATTGCTGGTGGGCTCGTCGAGGAGCAGGATCGGCGAGGCGGTCAGCAGCGTGCGGGCGATCGCCAGCCGCTGGCGTTCTCCACCGGACAGCAGCACACCGCTCTCGCCGACCTCCGCGTCCAGGCCCAGCGGTGAACGCTCCACGATGCCGGCGAGGTTGACCGCGTCGAGGATCGTGAGCAGTCGCGCGTCGTCCGCCTCGGGCGCGGCGAGCAGCAGGTTGTCGCGGATCGTGCCGGCCAGGACGGGCGCCTCCTGCTCCACATAGCCCAGTCGCGCGCGCAGCAGGTCGCGCGGCAGCTCGCGGATGTCGATCCCGTCGAGGCGGATCGCACCGGCGTCCACGTCGTAGAAGCGCTCCATCAGCGCCAACACGGTGGACTTGCCCGCGCCCGACGGTCCGACCAGCGCGGTCCGGGTGCCCGGCGCGATGTCGAAGGAGACGTCGCGCAGCACCGGTTCGCCGGCGCGATAGCCGAACGTGACGTGCTCGAACGTGATCGCCGACGTGCCCGCGGCCGGCAGTGGGGCGCCCGGGTGTTCGATCGTGTGGGCCCGCGCCGCGACGGGCCCGGTGGGCACCGGTGCGGACGGGTCGGCGACGTGTGTGTCGCCGGCCGTTTCGGTGGGCAGGCGCAGCACCTCCTCGACCCGTTGGATCGCGCCCAATCCGGTCTGGAGCTGGGTGTACGCGGTGATCACCTGGCCCAGCGGGACGACCAGAAAGAACAGGAACAGCACGAACGCGACCAGATCGCCCACGGACAGCGTGCCGTCGGCCACCCGGGTCCCACCCACGCCCAGCACCAGCAGGAACACACCGTGCGTCGCGATGTGCGCGATCGGCGCGACCAGCGCCTGAAGCCGGGCCAGCCGCAGTCCCGAGGCGTAGGCCAGCCGGGCGCTGCGGTTGATCGCCTCGGTCTCGCGCTGCTCGGCGCGGGCGGCACGAATGGTGCGGACCGCGCCGATCGCCCGCTCCAGGCCGGAGGCCATCTCGCCGAGGCGGGCCTGGGCCTGCTCGGACACCGGGCGGGTTCGGCCGCTGATCAGCATCGCACCCAGCAGCGCCGCCGCCAGTCCGCCGCAGGTGACCGCGAACAGTACGGGGTCCACCAACAGTGCCGCGGTGGCCGCGCCCAGGATCATCAGCGCGCCGGTGGCCAGTTCGAACAGGCCCGCGGTGACCACGAGTCGCAACAGCGCGCTGTCCGCACCGATCCGGGACAGCAGGTCACCGGTGCGGAGCCGGTCGTAGTCCGCCACCGGTAGCCGCAGCACATGCGCGGTCAGCCGTTCGCGCACCGACAACACCAGCCGCTCGGCGGTGCGCACCAGCAGGTACTCCCGAATTCCGTTGACCAGCGCGGCCCCCAGCAGCAGCGCGCCCAGCACCAGCGCCGGAGCGACCGTCGAGCGGGACTCCTCGATCGCGGCGATCACCGATCGGATCAGCAGCGGTTGCAGCAGGGTCCCGGCCGCGGCGATCAGCGACAGGACGCCGGCCACGGCCATCACGCCCACGTGGCCGCGCAGGTATCGAAGCAGTTCCCGGGGCCCGACCCGAGGCGTCCGGCTCATCGCGGGCCCACCGCGAGGATTGGCATGGTCGATCCACCCGCTTTCGTCCCCAAGGGGGATTCGTCCGTTGCGCCACCGGCCGGGGTGCGGGATCGATGGATCCCGCACCCCGACACGGTCACGCTTCGATCAACAACCCAGGCTCGCCCAGCTGCACGCGCAGCAGATCGAGGTCCAGCCGCTCGCGAAGCCGTCCTCGGAGCCGATTTCGGACTGCATCTCCTGCAGTCCCAGCACGAAGTTCGACATGGGGTTCACCTCCCTCCGGAAGTCGCGGTGATGGTGTCCTCGAACCGGTGTCCCGTCGTACCGGGGACCTCGGCCGAGAGTTCGGGGTGGGCCTTCGCCCAGGACGCGGAGCCGAGGAAGGGCAACAACTCGGCGGTGCGTCCGGCCAGCACGTTGATCAGGCGCAACACGCCGGCGGATCCGGTGGCCAGGTCGAGCGAGGCGCGCAGGTTCTGCTCGCCGGGGAAGACGAGCCCGTGCTCGTCCGCGAGCGCGTACAGGTCCAGCGCCGCGACACCCGCGTCGACGCGCTCGGCGAGGTGCGCCCGATCCGGTCGCGCGCCCGACTCGCGCAGCGCGCCGACCAGTCCGGCCCTGCCGTTGAACAGCCCGGCGCCGACGCACACGTCGTCCGCGCAGGCCAGGGCCAGCGACGGTACGGCGGCGGCGATCCGGTCGTCGTGTTCGTGGCCCAGGATCAGGTCGCCGACCAGTGCCACACCCGCGCTGCCGGTGGCCAGGTAGGGCAGGACCCGCCCGCCGTTCCTGACCTGGAGGCTGCCGTCGGGCAGGGATCGGCACTGGTCGAGGTCGCGGTGCAGTGCCGCGACGGCCGCCTGTAGCCAACGCCTTCGACCGGTGACCTCGAACATCCGCAGCAGGAACAGCGCGGGGCCGGACCAGCCGTACATCAGTCCGCCGGAGAAGTTGTCCACGGCGTTCCCGGCGCGGTCGCGCAGCAGTGAGCCGGCTGCGGCGGCGTGCTCGCCGATGCTGAACACCCCTTGGCCGACCGCCGTTTCCACGGTCGCGGCCAATTGCTCCGCGTGCTCGAGCAGGTTCGGGTCCGCGGTTCGGCGATGGAGGTCCAGACTGGACAGGCCGATGCCGGCGAGTCCGTCGAAGAGCTTGATGCCGTGCACCTGCGGGACGCGGATCAGGCACCGTTCGTGGAACGCGAGGGCGGTGTCGGTGCGACCCAGGTTGTACAGCACGTGGCAGATGCCGGCCGCTCCGTCGTAGAGGCCGAAGCGCGGCTCGCGGCCCGCGCCGAGGTCGCGTTCGAGCCAATCCGCGACGCCTGCGAGTTCGCCGGCGTCCACGCCGGCGGTGTGCAGCGTGTCGATCACCCCGGCCGCGCCGAACGCCATACCGCCGCCGCCGTGGAAGAACTGGTTGATGTCGCCCGGGAACAGTCGATCCCGCCGATCGAGCGTGGCTCCCGCACGGATGGACGCGGTCAGCGCACTCGTGTGCCGCTCCCAGGATCCGGCAACCCCGGTGAAGGTCAGCCGCGCATCCGGTGGACGCAGTCCCGAGGCGGGTTCGACGGCGACGGTGAGCGCCCGGGTGAGCGGACGGACCACGTCGTCCGGGAGGTCCAGGCGCTGTCGCGCCTTGGCGACGAGCGCGTGCGCCTTGGCCGGGCACAGCGCCAGGAGGCTGTTCAACGGCAGGTACAGGAACAGCCGGATCGCGTTGAGCGAGTACAGGTCGGCGGCCTCGCCGCGCAGCACGTCCGGGGCGGCGAACCCGGGTGCGCCCAGCGGGCGGGGTCCGGGCGTGCCTTGCGGCTGCGCGGCCTCGAAGTCGATCAGTGACACGTTCAGTTCGTCGTCGATCAGCACGTTGCCCGGATGCAGGTCGTTGAACAGGTATCCCCGGGCGTGCACGGCTCGCACCGTGCGCTCCAATCGCTCGAGGATGTGCTCGACCGTCGCCGCGTACTCCGCGGCCGAGCCGTGCTCGCCGGGGTTGTCCGGGCTCGGGTAGTTCAGCGTGACCCAGGTCTGCAGCGAGATGCCCGGGACGTGGTCCATGGCCAGGAACTCGTGGCCGCCCAAGAGGTGGTAGTCGTGCGCGAGCGGGATGCCGGCGATGCCCTGCAGATCGACCAGGACCGCGTGTTCGCCGCGCAACCGCGCGGGCGCGTCCCGGCCCAGGCGGTCCAGGCCCGCGTGTGGCCTGCCCTCCTTGAGCACCAGTTCGGCGCGGTCGTGGAAGCGGCGAACCCGGTAGACCCCGCCGCCGTTCGAGAAGTGCAACGCGGAGAGCATCTCGTAGGGAAACTCCTCCGGCTGTTCACGACTGATCCGCGGCGTGGCCGAGGGAGCGAGGAAGTCGGGTATCTCGACCCAGTCCGGCACGGTGAACCGGGGTTCGCGATGGTCGGGCACCAGTACGCCGTCCGGCCGTTCGACGGCGGGCGTCCTCGTGCCGTCCTGCCCGTAGACGTGGCGCAGCGTGAATCCGCCGTAGCGGACGTACAACGGCCCCTCGTTCCAGCGCAGATCGCTGAGGATGTACGGGCCGGGCGAGCCGCCGATCGCGGCGTCGAGGTCGACGAGGGTACGGCGCAGCTCCTCGACGTCCCTGGGATAGAGGGTGAGGAACTTTCCGCTGCCCTCGCGCGGGGCGTACTTCCCGTTCCGTGCCTGGAGCACCAGCGAGTTGGGCAGGAACTTGACCGCGATCGCGTGCCGAAAGCAGTACGCGGTCACCTTCTCCAGCAGGTCGGCCGCGTTGTCGAGCGTGGCCGAGACGTGGATCTTCCAGCCCTGGGCGGGCAGTGGGGCCGCATCGGGCGGAGGCCGCAGGTGGGTCCACGGGCCCGCGGCCACCAGTTCCCACCCGGGCGGGGTGTCGACGAGCGTTCGGTAGTCGAGTTGGCCGGCGTCCGGCCGCAGCCGATCCGGGGAGTCGTAGAACCTCGGGTCCGCCAGACAGTAGGCCGGATACCGAACGTCCATCGGGGTCTCCTCTCGAACCGGGCGGGGCACGGGTAACCGGACGGGGCACGAGCACCGGCGGATGGTTCGGCCCCGGGGGGCCTCGGCCGATCCGCCGGGCCGGCGCCGAAGCGACGGACACGACGATGCGGGGTCGACCCTGAACAAACCCTGAACAGGCCTTGAGCAAAGCTGGAATCGGCTGGTCGGCGGGCGCGCGAACGGACACGCGAGGGGCCTTGCCGGTGCCCGGTACGGGGTCGTCGTCGGTGGCCCGGGCATGCGCGAGCCCGACCGGGCGATCCGCCGGGCCGGGCGCGTGGTTCAGGCCGCGGGACGGCGATCCCCAGGACCGGCGCGGCGCTCGGCCGGTCGTGGATCGGTGTCTCGCGCTACGGCTTCCATCGCGACGAGCTGTACTTCGTCGTGGCCGGCCGGCACCTCGCCCGGGGTTGCGTCACCGCCGCGGGCCGCGCGACGGAGACGGGGGTCGGCGGGTCCCCGAGCCCCGAGCCCCGGGTCGGCGGGTCGCCGGATCGCCGGATCGGCGGATCGGCGGATCGGCGGATCGGCGGATCGGCGGATCGGCGGCGAACGGCCGTGGTGGTAGATGCGCGGGCCCGCGGCCGGGTCGGCGGGTTCCGGGACGAGGGCGGACACGAGGCGGCGGCGCGGATCGGGCGGTTCGGTGGCCCCCAGCGCACCGGTACCGGCCGCACACGCCGCGGCGTTCGTGTCCATCCTCGTCCCCGTCGCCCCACCGGTGACTCGGCGTGCTCCCCTCCAGCCGCACGCGTGACACGTTTGTACGGGCGAGTCGCGCGATCCGCCTGACGTGGAACGCGCTGTCGCCATCCTCGCGAGCGCCGGGGGTCCGGCGATATCCCATATTTCTGGGAGCATTCGCGGGACTGCCCGCCGGCAGGGTCGACAACGTGTCCGCGTTCGCCGACTGGGCCCGCAGGCACGGCCAGTGGTCGGAGTATCCGAGTTGAGGACGCCCGACCCCCCGGGTTCGAGCCGGCCCGAGCGCTTGACCTGGAGCGCGCTCCAGGTTGTTGACTCCCGTTCGGGGCTCGGAGACCACGAGCCGAACCGGAGGGGAACACCATGAAGTACCGCACCATCGGAACCGATCCGTCCACCCGCCGCGAGGTGAGCGTGCTCGCCCTGGGCGCGATGCTCTTCGGCACCCGGACCGACGAGAAGACCTCCTTCGCGGTGCTGGACCGCTACGTCGAAGCCGGCGGCACCTTCATCGACACCTCCGACAACTACGCCTACTGGGAGGACGGCGGCCAGGGCGGCCAGAGCGAGGCGCTGCTCGGGCGCTGGCGGCGCAGCCGGGGTGTCGGCGACGAGATCGTGATCGCCACCAAGCTGGGCGCGGCCCCGCTCGCGCCCGGCACCGGATTCATCGACAACCCCGAGGGGCTGTCCGCCGAGACCATCCGCGAGGCCGCCGAGCGCAGCCGGGAACGCCTGGGCGTGGAGCGGATCGACGTGCTCTACGCCCACATCGAGGACCGGACCGTCCCGCTGCGCGAAACCGTCGAGGGCTTCGGTGCGTTGGTGGTCGAGGGCACGGTCGGACTGCTGGGGGTGAGCAACCACGCGACGTGGCGCGTCGAGCGGGCCCGCGCGCTGGCGGCGGCGGCCGGCGTGCCCGGCTACGAGGTCCTGCAGTACCAGCACAGCCTGCTGCGCCCGCGCTACGACATCTCCGACGCGCTGTTCGAGGACGGCAGCCTCGGTCACGCCGGGCCCGACCTGCTGAGCTACCTGCGGGCCGAGCCGGACCTGACCCTGGTCGCCTACTCGCCGCTGCTCGGCGGCGCCTACGTGCGCGAGGACAAGCCGCTGCCGCCGGACTACGACCACCCGGGCACGCCGGCCCGGCTGGCGGTCCTGCGCGAGGTGGCGAAGGAGACCGGGGCCACGGTGAACCAGGTGGTGCTGGCCTGGCAGTTGGGCGGCGCGTTCCCGATCGTCCCGCTCGCCGGCGCGTCCTCGGTCGAACAACTCGAGGAGAACCTGGCCGCGGTGGACCTGGAGCTGACCCCGGAGCAGCGCGGCCGTCTGGACGCGGCCCACTGACACCGGGCCGCCCGCCCACCCGTTCGGGACCCTTATCGCGATCGCACCCGTGGTGTGCTGGTCGCGCCGAACGAAGACGGCGCCCGGAATTGGGGCGGCCGGACGGATCCGCCCGGGCGTCGGCTGCCTAGTCTGTGGTCCCATGACGCAATCAGCCGCGCTGCCGTTCGGGACCCACGACTTCGTGCTGCGAGGCGGTCGGGTGCTCGACCCGGAAACCGGGCTCGACGCGGTGGCCGACGTGGGAGTGACCGCCGGCATGATCAGCGCCGTCTCCCGGGAGCCGCTCCGGGCCCCGCGAACGGTGGACGTGCGCGGTCTGGTGGTCGCGCCGGGCTTCATCGACATGCACAGCCACTCGCACGACGTGGCCGGCCACCGCCTCCAGGCCCTGGACGGGGTCACCACCGCGCTCGACCTCGAGGCCGGCCTGTCGCCGGTCGAGGAGGGCTACCGGCAGGCCGCCGCCGAGGGACGCCCGCTCAACTACGGCTTCTCCGCGTCCTGGTGCCAGGCCCGGATGACCGCCGTCGGCGGGCTTCCGCACGGTGGCGGCATCGCCGTCGCGCTCGCGCAGCTCGGCCACCCGGCCTGGCAGCTCGAGGGCGACGGCCGGCAGGTGGACGCGCTGCTCGAACTGCTGCGCCGAGACCTCGCCGCGGGCGCGCTGGGCATCGGCATCGTGGTCGGCTACGCGCCTCGGATCAAGCCCGAGGAATACCTCGCCGTGTCGCGACTCGCCGCCTCCGCCGGGCGCCCGACGTACACGCACGCCCGGCAACTGATCGAGGAGGAGGACGACACCCCCATCGACGGCGCGCGGGAGATCGCCCGCGCGGCGGCGGAGACCGGGGTGCACGCGCACTACTGCCACGTCCCGTCCACATCGCTGCGGCACACCGACCGGGTGATGCGGCTGATGGAGGACGTACGCGCCGAAGGCGGCCGGGTCTCCACCGAGGCGTACCCCTACGGCGCCGGCATGACGGCCATCGGCGCGTCCTTCCTGGCGCCCGAGAAGCTCGGCAGGGCGCACATCGAACCCTCCGACATCGTCTACGCCCCGACCGGGGAGCGTCCGGCCGACGCCGCGCGGCTGCTCGAGCTGCGGGCGGCGGATCCGGGCGGTCTGGCGATCGTGCACTTCCTCGACGAGAACGACCCGAACGAGCGCGCGTTCGTGGACCGGGCCCTGCTGCATCCGGGCAGCGTGATCGGCTCCGACGCGATGCCGTTGACCTGGATGAACGCGAAGGCCGACCCGATGGCGTGGCCGCTGCCGCCGAACGTGGTCACCCATCCGCGCACGGCGGGCACGTTCTCGAAGGTGCTGCGCCGTTACGTCCGCGAACTCGGCGCGCTCACCCTCATGGACGCCGTCGCGCGCGGCAGCTTCGGGCCCGCGCGGCTCCTCCAGGACAGCGTGCCGGTGATGCGCCGCAAGGGCCGGGTGCAGGCGGGATGCGACGCCGACCTGATCGTCTTCGACCCCGACACCGTCTCCGACCAGGCCACCTACGAGCAGAGCACCCGCCCGTCCATCGGGTACGCGCACGTCCTGGTCGGCGGCGTCCCCGTGGTCCAGGACGGCGTCCTGTGCCTGGACGCCCTGCCGGGCACCGCCGTACGCGCCTGACCGGGCCCGCCCACCCCGACGGACCGCGCCCCTCGCCGAGAGCGCGGTCCGTCGGCGCTCCCGCGCCCGGGAGGACCGGCGCGCGCCGCGCTCACCGTCCCGGCGCGCCGGCCCCGCCGTTTCGGTGCCGGGAGGCGGCCGCCGAGCGGGAGGGTTCGGGTGCCGGCTTCCGTGCGCCGCACGGCCCGGTGGTTCGGCCCCGTACGGCGACGGTCGCGGTCAACCGCCGCCCGCCGGCGACCCGGCGGTGAGCGGCAACGTGAGGTGGACCCGGAAGCCGCCTTCGGGGCGTTCGCCGGCCGACAGCGTGCCGCCCAGGATCTTGGCCCGCTCGCGCATGCCGATCAGACCGTGGCCCGGACCCGCGTCCGGACCCGACGTCGGACCCGGTCCCGGGCCCGGCCCCGGGCCGATTCGCGCTCGGGCCGCGTCGCGGCGCGGACCGTCGTTGGCGATGCTGACGCTCAGCCGGTCCGACAGGTGCCGGACCCGCACCTCGGCGCGGGTGGTGCCGGCGTGCTTGACCACGTTGGTCAGCGCCTCCTGGACGATGCGGTAGACGCACAGTTCCAGGCCCGGGGCCAGGTGCTTGGCGACGCCCTCGGTGGTCAGGTCCACCACGACCCCGACCGTGCTCATCCGCTCGGCCAGTTCCGCGAGCCGGTCCAGCCCCGGCATCGGACCGGCGGCACCGTCGCCGCCGGTGTCGCCGGTCCGCTCGCCGTCGACCCCGCCGTCCTCGTCGAAGTCGACCCGAAGCAGCGCCAGCAGGCGCCGCATCTCGTCCAACGCGTCCCGGCCGACGTCGCCGATGACGTCCAGCGCGGCGCGCGCGGCGCGCGGATCGGAGTCGAAGACGTACGAGGCCAGGCCCACCTGCACGGTGATCACCGACATGTGGTGCGCCACCACATCGTGCAGTTCCCGGGCGATCCGCACGCGCTCGTCCACGATCGCCCGCCGGGCGCGCTCCTCCTGCTCCCGCTCCAGCCGCGCGCTGAGCAGGATCAATTGCCGATTGCGCTGCGCGAGTCTGCGCATCGCGTCGCCGATCACCACCGCGGTCACCGGTACCAGGACCGCCTGGGCCAGCACCAGCGCCGGCGCCAGCCGTCCCTGCGCGCCGCTGAACGCGACGACCCCGCCGACGAGCACGGCCCCCGCCGCGGCGACCCGCGGCGGTCGTTGCCCGGCCAGGGTCACCAGCGCGATCACCGGCGCCCAGAAGTTCAGCGAGGGCTGATAGCCGGCGGCCAGGTACACCACGTACATCGACGCCGAGGCGATCAGCACCGGCACCGGGGCCCGTCGGCGCAGCGCGAGCGGCAGGCTCAGCGCGCAGGTGAGCAGGTACGCGGTGGCATCGAAGCGCGCCCACCCGGCCGGGTGGAACTGCTGCCCCGCCACACAGCCCGCCGCGGCCATCGCGACCGCCAGCACGACGTCCACCAGCCGATGATCCGGGCGCCACCGCACCGTGCGCGCGGATCCGCTCCTGGGCTCGGCCCCCGCCGAGCCGCGTGGCATGTCGCCGACCACCCGGCCTCCGGCTCTGCCGCCCACCGGCGGTACCCGTTCGCGCACGCTCTACCGACGCGCGACGGAGCCGACGATGGATCTCCCCGGGCCGGGCCCGACACCGCGCCCCGCGCGCGTCCCACCGCCGCCTACCGCACCCATCGCGGCTCCGTCTCCCCGTCGACCGCCCTGCGCCGTCGACCCCCGACAACGCTACGAATCCGGCGCGCCCCCGACATTCCCTCACCGGATGAGAAACGTGTGGAACTTCGGCGGTATACGCCGCGCGCCCTCCACCCACCGCGGTAGTCGCCCCCACCCGCCGCGGCCCCGGACGAGAGCCGACTCCCGAGCGCCGAGCCGCCCCCGCCGTCGGCGTCCCGGACCGGGTCCGCGATCCCCCGCCGCGTCGGCGCGGTCCGCGCGCCGACGGGCGGGTCACTCCCGCGCGGTGCGTTGGAGCCAGCCGTGCGGGTGACTGGTGACGCCGTACAGCTCCAGGTCCCGGCGCGTGGTGAACGCGCTGCCCTGCTCCGTGGCCAGCCAGTCGGTGACCGCGGGCACCACACCGCCCGGCATGCCGGGGGGACACAGGTCGGGGTCGTCGACGATGCCGTCCTCGACGACGAAGAAGCCGCCCTCGGGGACCAGCCGGGCGAAGTTGCGCAGCGCGGCCGTCGTCGTGGCGTACTCGTGCAGCGTGTCCTCGACGACCAGGCAGCGGGCGGCGGCCGGGACCAGGTCCGCGACCCGGTCGGCGACGCTCGGGTCGGTGATGTCGCCGGCCACCAGGGTGATCTCGCGGGCGAAGGACGGGTCGGCGTCGTGCAGCAGGGCGGCGACCCGCTCCTGGTCCAGGTCCACCGAGATCACCCGGATCCCGTCCGGGACGCGACCGTAGCCGGCCTGGGTGCGCAGCCGGTCGCGGAACCACAGTGCCGAGCCGCCCAGGTGTGTGCCCAGTTCCACCACCACCTGGGCGCGCGAGGCCCACAACACGTGCTCGAACACGCGCAGGTCCTCGGGGAACTTCTTGATCCGCAGCCCGGCGTACCAGTCACGGACGTGTTGGCGCCCGCGCGCCCGCCGGTACTCCAGGAGGGTGGCCCGGTGGTCGGCGGTGACGGTCGGCGGCAGGTGTCCGCCCTCGATGTGATCGGTGATGGTGATCCGCTCCTGTCCCGGTGCCTCGACGGGTTCGGGCGGCGGACCTGCGCTGTTCGGGTCGTTCCGGGTGGCCGCCATCCTTCCATTGAAGAGGCCGGCCCCGGTTTCGGCAGCCGGAAACGTGAAGTCGCGCCGTCGCCGGAGCGGGCGCCGCTCAGTCCGGCAGGATCGAGCGGTACCAGTCGATCTTGGCCCGCAGATGTCCCTGTTGGGCGCGCAGCAGCGCGATCTGTTCCTCGACCGCGTCGTCGTGCCGTTCCAGCAGCCCGATGCGCTCGGCCAGCGACTCCTGGTCGCCGGTGCGCGCCAGTTCGGCGTAGCGGCGCATGTCCGCGATCGGCATGCCGGTGTCGCGCAGGCAGCGCAGTATGCCGAGCCATTGCAGGTCGTCCTCGGTGAAGCGGCGGTGGCCGCTGGGCGCCCGGCCCACGTCGGCCAGCAGGCCGATGCGCTCGTAGTAGCGCAGGGTGTCCAGGCTGAAGCCGGATCGCTCCGCCGTCTCGGCCGGGGTCAGGTAGCCCGTCGCAGTGGTGGTCATGACCGCATTCTGCCCGCCGTCCACCCCGGAACGCGCTCACCTTTTCGAGCCGGGCGGCGGCCTCGCGCCGACGGCGCGTGCGCGGCGGGCCGGCGGACCGCCGGGCCGGTTGACCCTGACACCGTGTCAGGCGCTGTGCTGGGTCGCATGATCGCCTACAACGGCTCCGGGCCGTACTGCTACACCCATTGTCTGCGCATGATGCTCGGCCCGTACGCGCCGGATCCGGCCGTGGTCGAGACCCTCACCGGGTCGCCCTTCGGGGTGCAACTGGTCGGCGGCGAAACGCCGTTCTTCGACCCGTTCGGCTGGGATCCGGAGCTGGGACTGGCCGCCGCGGTCACCGCGCTGGGCTGGACCTGCGAGCGCGAGTGCGGCGGCACCGCGGACGAGGCCCTGGACCGGCTGCGCGCCGCCTGCGCCCGGGGACCGGTCCTGGCCGGGCCGCTGGATCTGGGACTGTTGACGTATCGGCCCGGCACGCCGGTGGCGGACGGCGGCGACCACTACGTGGTGGTGCTGGCCGCCGACGCGGACACCGTGCTCCTGCACGACCCGCAGGGGCACCCGTACGCCACGTTGCCCGCCCGGGAGTTCGCCGCCGCGTGGCGTGGCGCGTCGATCGCCTACCTGGACGAGCCGTTCGTGCTGCGCACGGGGTTCGTCCGGGTCCGCGAGGTCGCCGTCGCCGACGCGCTGCGCGGGTCGCTGCCCGCCGCCGCACAGTGGCTCGCCGGCCGGCCGGACCTGCCCGTGCCGCCGGGCACCCTCGGCGGCGCCGAAGCGCTGTACGGGCTGGCCGAGGCGGTGGCGCGCGGACTCGCCCCGCACGTGCGCACCCTGCTGGCGTCGTTCGCCGTCCGGGTCGGCGCGCGCAGGCTCGACGACGCGGCCGGGTGTCTGGCCGGGCTGGGTCTGGACGAGGCGGCGCGGATCGCCGGCCGACAGGCCGCGTCGGTCGGGGCGTTGCAGTATCCGCTCGTGGCCGGGGACGACCGGGCGCTGGCGGCCGGCCTGCGCGAACTCGCGCCCACCTACCCGGAACTCGGTCACGCCCTAGGTCGTGCCCTGGTCGGCTGAACCCGGGCGCACCGCGCCGCCGACGACCGCGTCCCACGCCGCCATCGCGCACGTCGCGACGCGCTCCAGGTCCGCGCGCGACGCGCCGTCGCGGGCTTGGACGGACATGCCCTGGATCACCGCGGCGTAGAAGGAGGCGACGCCGGCGGCGTCGACGCCGGGCGGGACGTCGCCGTCGCGCACGCCCTGGCACAGTCGCCGGGTCAGGTCGTCGATGCCCTCCTTGCGCACGCCGGCCACGTGCTCGCGCACAGGTGCGTTCGCCTCGGAGCAGTTCGTCGCGCACAGCACGATCATGCAGCCGCGCGGCTTGGCCTCCTCGGTGTACGCCCGCGCGTTGGCGGCCAGCATCGCCGCGACGGCGGCCCGCGCGGTCGGCTCCTCGACCAGGGCCCGCGTCACCGTCCGGCCCTCGGTGTCGCCGTACAGCCGCAGCGACTCGCGGAACAGTTCCTCCTTGGAACCGAAGGCCGCGTACAGGCTGGGCGAACCGATTCCCATGGCCGACGTCAGGTCGGTCATCGACGTCGCCTCGTAGCCCAGATCCCAGAACACCCGCATGGCCCGTTCCAGGGCCGCGTCCCGGTCGAATCCCCTGGGTCGTCCGCGTCCGGCCAAGCCGGGCCACCGCCCTTCGCTCATCCATTTCTGTGTCGTTCGTTCAATATATGCCTTGACCTGCCCGGACGGCCCTGTGATTATTTCTGTGCCGATCGACACAGAAATCGGCGAACCGAAAAAGAACATCGACATGGAGTCGGGGGACGGGCATGCACGAGCCGACGGACGCAACGGGCGCGACGGGCAACAGGGCCGCGCTGATCACGGGTGGCAGCAGGGGAATCGGCGCGGCGATCGCCCGACGTCTGGCGCACGACGGCGTGGACGTGGCGTTCACCTACGTGAGCGCGACCGGCAAGGAGAAGGCCCGGGAGGTGGTGGCCGCCGTCGAGGCGAGGGGCCGGCGGGCCCTGGCGATAAGGGCCGACGTGGCGGACGCCGACGCGGTGACCGAGGCCGTGGACCGGGCGCACGCCGAGTTCGGGCGGCTGGACATCCTGGTCAACAACGCGGGCGTCTTCCCGAACGGCCCGATCGAGCAGGTCGCCCTGGACGAGCTCGATCGCACTTTGGCCATCCACGTCCGCGCCGCGTTCCTCGCCTCCCAGGCCGCGATCCGACACCTGCCCGAGGGCGGCCGGATCATCTCCATCGGCAGTTGCCTCGCCGACCGGGTGCCCTTCCCGGGCATCGCGCTGTACGCGATGAGCAAGGCCGCGCTGGGCGGCCTGACCCGGGGCCTGGCCCGCGAACTGGGGCCGCGCGGGATCACCGCGAACGTGGTGCACCCGGGTTCGACCGACACCGACATGAACCCGGCGGTCGGCCCCGCCGCCGACGCGCAACGCCAACTCAGCGCGCTGGGACGCTACCTGGACCCGGACGAGGTCGCCGCGACGGTCGCGTTCCTGGCGGGCCCCGGCGCCGGCGGCATCACCGGCAGCGCGCTGACCGTGGACGCGGGCGCCAACGCCTGACCCGGCCGGCCGCCGCGGGCCGCCCGGAGCACGTCTCCGGGCGACCCGCGCGGCACGCGTGGCCGGCGCGGCCCGCCCGCGCGGCACGCCGCCGTCGGACGAGCGGAAGCCGTCGGGTCACGGGGACTTGCTGTAGCCCAGCGCCTCGACGATGCGTCCGTCGCGGATGTGCATCAGATTGACGCCCGCCACCCACGCGGAATCCGCGTGCGCGTCGCCGAACACCTCGTTCACCTCGCCCCCGCCGAAGTACACGTTCCACCGGATCACCGCGCGATCCCCGAAGACGAACACCTCCTGCGGCTTGAAGGCGGTGCCGGTGTCGGCGGCCAGTTCCTGCCAGAAGCCCAGACACGCGTCCAGCCCCTCGTACCGCGTCCCCTCGGGCGCCGGCTGCACGCTCACCATCACGCACTCGTCGGCGACCAAACCGACCAGGAGCGTCGGATCGTGCGTGGTGAACGCCTCGTTGAACCGCTCGATGACCTCGGCGGTCGTCATGACCCCGGCAATCTCGCCGGTCGTGGCGGTCCCGGCGGTCCCGGTCGTCGCGGCGGTCGTGGCGGTCGTGGTCTCGGTGGTCGTCGTGGTCCGCGCCATGGTCGTGTCTCCCGTGTGTGTTCCGCCGAGTTCTCCCGAACTCGGCGGCGGTGTCCGGCCCGCCGGTCTCGGTGGCGCCGTGGGAACGATCTTGCGCCCCTCGCGTGGGCCGGACAATTCCCGCCAGGGAATGACCGGCAGCGCGCTCGGATGCCGCGGGTGCCCCGGACCGCGAACGAGGTCGGTACGCTCGGCGCGGCGCGAAGAGCAACACGCCGGCGGTGGAGACGGTGTTGACGAGCCCGGCCCTGACCACGGGCCCGGTTTCCCGGCGGGGAGCGACCTCGGATGCCCGACGAGGCCTCCGCCGGATGATCCCGACGAAGCCTCCGCCCGGTGATCCGCGACCGGGGCGCGGCCGAAATATCGGCCTGCCGACCCGGTGAGCCCATCGCGGGCACGCGATGGGCTCACCCTTGACCATCAAAACCGATCACCATATGGTTTTTGAACCGGGCAGTGGCCCGGACTGCCCCGGGACCCACCGATCGGAGTCGCCATGGCCGCGCACGACCTCACCCTGACCGACAAGGCCGCGCTGACCAGCGGCCTGGGCCAGATGACCACCAAGGCGATCGAGCACGCGGGGATCCCGTCGATCACCATGTCCGACGGCCCGCACGGGCTACGCCTGCAGCGCCCCGATCGCGATCCGGGTCAACTCGACCTGAGGCCCGCCGCCCCCGCCACGTGCTACCCGCCCGCCGTCGCGCTGGGCAGCAGTTGGGACATCGAACTCGCCCACCGCGTCGGCGCCGCGCTCGCCGTCGAGGCGGCCGCGCACGGCATCGGCGTCCTCCTCGGCCCCGGCATCAACATCAAGCGCTCGCCGCTGTGCGGACGCAACTTCGAGTACT
Source organism: Embleya sp. NPDC001921 (assembly GCF_053594475.1). Taxonomy (NCBI): domain Bacteria; kingdom Bacillati; phylum Actinomycetota; class Actinomycetes; order Kitasatosporales; family Streptomycetaceae; genus Embleya; species Embleya sp. NPDC001921. The sequence goes on along the minus strand of NZ_JBSFEO010000041.1, from coordinate 54,205 downwards.
TCTCCGAGGATCCGACGCACTCGGCCGCATTCGGCGGCGCCCTGGTCCGCGGCCTCCAGGAGCACGGCACCGGAGCCACCCTCAAGCACTACGCGGCCAACAACCAGGAAACCGACCGCATGCGGGTCGGCGCCGACATCGACGAGCGCCCCCTGCGTGAGATCTACCTGCGCGCGTTCGAACGCGTGATCCGCCGCGATCGGCCCTGGGCGGTGATGTGCGCCTACAACGGCGTCAACGGCGTGACCCTGTCCGAGAACACCCGGCTGCTCACCGACATCCTCCGCACCGAGTGGGGCTTCGACGGCCTGGTGATGTCCGACTGGGGCGCGGTGCGCGACCGGGTCGCCGCGCTGCGCGCCGGACTCGACCTGGAGATGCCGCCGACCGGCGGACGCACCGACCGCGAGGTGGTCGCCGCCGTCACCGCGGGCGACCTCGACGAGGCCGTGCTCGACCGAGCCGTCGAGCGGCTCGCGCACTTCGCCCACCTGGCCGCGCGACCCGCCGGCGACGGCTCGACCGCGCCCTACGACGAGCACCACCGACTCGCCGGCGAGGTCGCCGACAACTGCGTCGTGCTGCTCCGGAACGAGGGCCCGCTGCTGCCTCTCGACCCCGCCTCGGGCAGCGTCGCGGTGATCGGCGAACTCGCCCGCACCCCGCGCTTCCAGGGCGGCGGCAGCTCCCAGGTGACACCCACCCGGGTGGACGTCCCGCTCGACCACATCCGCGAACTCGCCACCGGCGCCCGGGTCGACTTCGAGCCCGGCTACCCGCTCGAGGACGGCCCCGAACCCGACGCCGACCCGGTCGGTACCGCCGACCGCGCAGTCCGCCTCGCCGCCGCGAGCGACACCGTCGTGCTCTTCCTGGGCCTGGCCCGACAGGACGAGTCCGAGGGCTTCGACCGCGACCACATCGACCTGCCCGCCGGGCAACTCGCGCTGCTGGAGCGCGTCGTGGCGGTCAACTCCCGGGTGGCCGTGGTGCTGTGCAACGGCGGCGTCGTGCGCACCGCGCCGTGGCACGAGCGGGTGCCCGCGCTCGTCGAGGGCTGGCTGCTTGGCCAGGCCGGCGGCGGCGCGCTCGCCCGCGTGTTGTTCGGCGCGGTCAATCCCTCCGGCAAGCTCGCCGAGACCATCCCGCTGCGCCTGGAGGACTCCCCCAGCTTCCTGACCTTCCCCGGCGCGGAGGGCCACGTGCGCTACGGCGAAGGCGTGTTCGTCGGCTACCGGGGCTACGACGCCGCCCGCCGCGAGGTCGCGTTCGCGTTCGGCCACGGTCTGTCCTACACGACCTTCGCCTACCGCGACCTGACCGTGGCGCCCACCGCCGACGACACCGGGTTCGCCGTACGGGTCACCGTCGCCAACACCGGCGACCGCGCCGGTCGCGAGGTGGTGCAGGTGTACTCCTCGGCGCCCGCCGGCTCGACGGTGGAGCGGCCGATCCGGGAACTGCGCGGCTTCGCGTCCGTGCGCCTGGAGCCGGGCGAGAGCCGGGAGGTGCTGGTCGAGTTCGACCGCGCGGACCTGGCCTACTACAGCGTGCGCACCGACGGCTGGCGGGTCGAGGGCGGCACCTACCGCGTCGAGGCCGCCGCGTCCTCACGTGATGTACGGCTGTCCGTCGACCTGGCCGTCACGGCCGACGACGCCGGCGCCGAGTTGAACGTGCACAGCACGCTGGGCGAGTGGCTGGCCCACCCGGTCGGCGGCCCGCTGCTCCTGGAGCGACTGGCCCGCGCGAGCTCCGACCTCACCTCGCGGCTCGCGCAGGACCCGATGTTGCAGCGCGCCGCGCACAACGTCCCGCTGGAGGTGGTCGCCGACTTCGCGGGCGGATTGATCGGCCGCGACGAACTGGCTGTGCTCGCCGAGCGGGTCGCGCGGGCCGCGGGCTGAGGCCCGGACCCGAACCGACCGGCGGGTGCGGTGTCCGCGAGGACGCCGCACCCGCCGGGCCGGCAATCGGGCTCAGTCGCCGCCCGTCGAAGCGGGTGCCGGTGCCGGCTCCAGCAGGGTCAGGATGTCCTTGACCGCCTGCTCCATGTCGATCGAGCGGTCGTTGAGCCACTGCAACTGGATGCCGTCCGCGACCGCGATCAGCAGCACCGCCAGCCGCTCCGGCGGAATCGCACTGTCGATGGAACCGTCCTGGATCCGCCGCCGCATCGCGGCCAGCACCGACTCCCGCGAGCGTGGATAGCGCTCGGCGAAGAACGCGTGCGCCGGATGCTCGGGATCGCTGCCCGCCGCGGCCATCGACACGTAGAGCTCGATCAACCCGGCCGCGCGCGCTCCCGCGCGGACCATCTCCAGATGCGGATCGGGCCCCTCGTAGTCCTCCCACAACCGGCGGTTCTCCTCGTCGCGGGCGCGGAGCACCTGCGTCAGCAGGTCCTCCTTCGACGCGAAGTAGTGCATCAGGCCCGGCAGGCTCAGGTTGCACCGCGCCGCGACCTTGCGCAGTGACGTACCCCGGTAGCCCTCCTCGGCGAAGACCTCCAGGGCCACCCGCAGGATCTCCCGCCGTTTCGCCTCGCCCTTCTCGTACGGGCCGCGTTTCGCCATGTCACTCACCTTAGTCCGCGCCCGCACCGAGGCCGCCGGGCCCGGTGGGAGTGACACAAAGGCAGTCGATCGGATGATGTGCCGGCGCACGCCGTTGCGGCCGGCGGCGGGCGCTCGTTGATCCGCCATGACCACATCCACGTCGCTCGACGAGGCATTGGGCACACTCGCCGGCGCGATCGAGGAGATCCTCGACCTCCTCGACTCCACTCCCACCCCCCTCCCCACCTCCGGGTGCGAGCCGGTACCCACCCGCCCTCGACCGATCCCCGACGGCCCCGATCAGGCCGTACCGATCCTGCACCTGGACCCCACCATCGACCCGGACGCCCTCGTCCACGCCCTGCGGCACGCCCTGCACCACTGACCGCCGCCCGGGCAGGTCGCCACATCGCCTCGCCGCGGCGGGCCGCGCGAGCCACCGTCGCGCCCACCTTGTCGATGGGCGGCGAACAGCCCGCCTCGATAGGCGAGTTCACGAGATCCCGACGGCCGACGCCGGCACCGAGGCCCGCGCGGGTTCGGGACCGGCCCGTCGCCACGCGCCGGGCCGGCCGCCGGAGTCGGTGCGGCGTCTCATCCGACGACGCCAACCCGCGCGTGGCCGCGTTCCCCGCGTGGGGTTGGGCCGTCAAGGTGGTGTCGGACCCGCGCCCCGGATCACCGCCCGCCGGTCCGGGGTGAGGCGTACCACTATTGCCCCGGGTTCCATTTTGTCCGAATTTGCCTTAGATTCTATGGCGAACGGCAGCATTTTTCCCTCATTGAAACCCACCAGGGCACCTGTGCCTTTGATTCGAACCGGAGGTCGTTCCATCCTCGGCGCAGTGCGTGAGTACGTCCTGAACCATCGGAGCGGCATCCTGTGGATCACCGCCGCACTCTCCCTCGGACTCCTGGTGTACATGGTGGTCGTGTTCGGCCGCTTCCTGATCTATTGGGCCGGCACCCGGCACGCCTTCCGGCACAACCGGGCGGCCCCACCCGGCGACCCCACCGCGTTCCGGTGGCACCTGGTGGTCCCCTGTCGCGACGAGGAGGCGGTGATCGCGCAGACCCTGACGGGATTGCGCCGCAGCGCCCCCGAGGCGCACCTGTGGGTCGTCGACGACGACAGCACGGACCGCACCCGCGCGCTGGTCCTGGCCGCCGCCGAGCACGACGAGCGGGTCCACCTCGTGCGGCGCCGTCGTCCGGACGCCCGGATCGGCAAGGGTGCCGCGCTCAACGCCGCCTACCGGGCGATATCCGCGTGGCTGCCCGCCGACGCCGACCGCACCCGGGTGATCCTCGGCGTGATCGACGCGGACGGCCGGCTCGACCCGGGCACCCTCGCGCTGGTCTGCGCCGACAAGGCGATGGGTCGCCCCGACACCGGCGCCGTGCAGATCGGCGTGCGCATGCGCAACGCCGACGACCGACTGCCGTTGCCCGAGCGCGGCCGCCTCGCCAACGCGGCGGCCCGGATCCTGGTCCGGATGCAGGACATCGAGTTCCGCGCCAACAACGCCGGCATGCAACTGCTGCGCCGGCGCACCGGCAGCGTGGGACTGGGCGGCAACGGACAGTTCGTCCGCCTCGCCGCGCTCGACGTGCCGGCGGGCGAGGACGGCCGCCCGTGGCCGGAGCGCGCGCTGCTGGAGGACTACGAGTCCGGGCTGGAACTGCGGCTGACCGGCATGCGGCTCACCCACGTCGCCGAGGCCGAGGTCTCCCAGGAGGGCCTGATCTCGCTGCGCCGCTTCCTGGCCCAGCGCACCCGCTGGGCCCAGGGCAACATGCAGTGCCTGCGCTACACCCGACGGGTCCTCACCTCGCCGCACTACCGCTGGACGGGCAAGGCCGAGGTGCTCTACACGTTCCTGCAACCGGTGGTCTGCGTCCTGCTCCTGGTGCTCACCCCGCTGTCCATCGGGATCACCCTGGTCGGCCTGATCGTCTTCCCCGACGAGACCGCCGCCTTCCAGTTCCGCTTCGGACCGCTGATGGTCGGCGCCTTCGTGCTGGCCGCGCTGCCGATGGTGGGCTGGGGACTGGCGTATCGCGAACGTGTGCACCCGGACCGGAGTTGGTTCACCGGACTGCTCTGGGGCGTCCTGCTGTGGTTGTACACCTACCACCTGTTCGTGGTGGCCGGCCGGGCCGCGGTACGGCTCGCGCTCGGGCGCAACGGCTGGGCCAAGACCCGGCGCAACGCCGAGATCGGCATCGCCGGCGCCCCCACCGCGCTGGAGGCCTGACCCGGCTCCGCGACGCGACGCGTCCCGACCTCGACGCGAGGCTCGAAGCGGACCCGAGGTCCGACGTGGACGCGAGACCCGACGCCAACCCGAGACCCGACCTCCGGTCGGCGACCACCCACCTCCCGAAACCCGACTCTCCCTCGAAGCCCAGCACCCCGACTTCCCTTCGAAGCCCAGCACGGAGAACCGCACGTGAGCACCCCCCGCCTGCCGCCCGCCGGCGTCGCCGTCGTCCTCGGCACCCGACCCGAGTTGGTCAAACTCGCCCCGCTGATACACGAACTCGGTTCGGCGGCACGGCTGTTGCACACCGGCCAGCACTGGGACGAGGCGATGTCCGGCCGCTTCCTGCGCGATCTGGAGCTGCCGCACCCCGAGTTGCTCACCGGGATCGGCGGTCGTCCGCGAGCCGGCCAGATCGCCCAGTCCCTGGACCAACTCGACGACGCCTTCGTCCGGCACCGCCCGGCCGCGGTCGTCGTCCAGGGCGACACCAACGCCACACTGGCCGGCGCCCTGGCCGCCAACGCCCGGGGCATCCCGCTCGTCCACGTCGAGGCCGGACTGCGCAGCTTCGACCGCGCCATGCCCGAGGAGCACAACCGGGTCATGGTCGACCACGTCGCCGACCTGCTCTGCGCCGCGACCTCGACCAACGCGGCCAACCTGCGCGCCGAATCGGTGGACGAGGGCCGAATCGCCGTCACCGGCAACACCGTGGTCGAGGTCGTCCGCCGCCAACTGCCCGGCGAGGCGGCCCGCGCGGCGCTGCTCGCCGGATACGGACTGCGGCCCGACACCTTCGTGCTGGCCACCGTGCACCGCCCGGAGAACACCGACACCGCCGCGGCCCTGCGCGCGGTGCTCACCGAGCTGGACGCGATCGCCCGATCCGGCACCCGGGTGCTGTTCCCGATGCACCCGCGCACCCGGGCCGCCGTCGAACGCTTCGACCTGAGCCCGCTGCTCGCCCGGATCACCGCGATCGACCCGGTGGGCTACGCCGAGTTCCTGGCCCTGGCCCGGCACGCCGCGCTGCTGGTCTCCGACTCCGGCGGCATCCAGGAGGAGTGCACCGTGCTGGGCCGCCCGCTCCTGGTGGTCCGCCGCTCGACCGAACGCCCGGAGGCGGTGGACGCCGGCTTCGCCGCGCTGGTACGCCCCGGCGCCCACCTGGGCGCCACGGCCCGCGCCTGGCTGGCCGACACCGAGGAGCGGCTGGCCCGTCTCGCCGACACGCCCAGTCCGTACGGCGACGGTCTGGCCTCCGCCCGTATCGCCGCACTGACCGCCCGACTCGCCGAATCACCCGTCCTCGCGGCCTGAGCGGCTCGTCGCCGGGAGCGGGCCCGGACGCGGGCGGTGGGTGCGGAATCCGCTCTGACACGCCGCCGTGCGGCAAACGGGTGAGGGTCGGCGTCCGAGGGGCTGCCGTGTTGTTCCCTGGTAGGGCACCCACCGTGCACGTCGCGCGGAACGTACGCGCGCCGTTCGTCGGTTCGCCCGCCCGTCCGTTCGTCCGCCCGTTCAGGAGATCCCCGTGGCCATCGCTCCCGGCAAGCTGTCCGATCCGGCCGTAGGCGCCTTCGTCGCCGCCGTCAACGCCCACGACAGGGACGCCTTCGCCGCGCTCCTCACCGCCGACGCGACGATGTCCGACGACGGTTCGGACCGCGACCTGCACGACTGGGTGGATCGGGAGATCTTCTCCTCCAACGGCCACATGGACGTGGTGACCGAGTCCGCAGGCGGTCGCGCCCTGGTCGTGGGCTACCGCAACGACACCTGGGGCGAGATGCGCACCGCGTGGCGCTTCACCGTGACCCCGGACGGCCGCATCAGTCGCTTCGAAACGGGCCAGGCGTAGCCCCGGGTCCGCACCCGTCGCGGACCGGCCGACACACCGATCAGGCGTCGAGAAGCAGGCCACAACCGTCGGGATTCTTCACCCCAACGCCGCGCGGGCCGGGTTCGGCGCGCGGGCCCCGACCGAGGTGGGCGACGAGCGGCCCCGGCCGCCGCCCAACCTGGGTGTACGGCACCCTCCCGGGCGATCGCGGGCCGTCGTACCGTCGGGGTATGGACAGCGACAACGCGCTCGGCACCTTCCTGCGGGCCCGCCGCGAGGCGGTCGACGTGGACGCGGCGGGCATCGTGCACACCGGCCGCCGCCGCACGCCCGGCCTGCGCCGCGAGGAGGTGGCCGTGCTGGCCGGCGTCAGCACCGACTACTACGTACGCCTGGAGCAGGGTCGCGAGCGCACCCCGTCCGACCAGGTGCTCGACGCGCTGGCCAGGACCCTGCGCCTGGGTGAGGACGCGGCCGAGCACCTGCGCCGGCTGGCCCGCCCGACGGCGCACCGGCGCCCCCGGGCCCGGCGGGCCGAGCAGGTGAGCCCGCACCTGGTGCGGATGATGCAGACCTGGGACCGGCAGCCCGCGATCGTGCTCGGCCGGTACCTGGACATCCTGGCCTCGAACACGCTGGGCGCCGCGCTGTTCGAGGCGCCGGAGCGAAACCTGCTCAGGTTGATCTTCCTCGATCCGGGCGGGCGGGACTTCCACCCCGACTGGGAGAAGGCGGCGCGCAACACGGTCGCGTCGCTGCGCTCGTGCGCGGGCGACGATCCCGGCGACCCCGCACTGATCTCGCTGGTGGGCGAACTGAGCGTGCGCAGCCCGGACTTCGCCCGCCTGTGGGCCCGGCACGAGGTGCGCGGCAAGAGCGCCGAGGCGAAGCGCCTGCGGCATCCGAAGGTGGGTGAACTCGTGCTCGCCTACGAGGCGTTGACCGTCAACAGCGCCCCCGGCCAACAACTGGTCGTCTATCAGGCCGAGCCGGGCAGCCCGACGGAGGAGTCGCTTCGCCTCCTCGGCAGCCTGGCCGCCGGAACCCCGGCCCGGCCCTGACGCCGACCACGATCCGCGCGGGTCACCCCAGTTCGCGGAACCAGCGGACGACGGCGGCGGTGCCCAGGCGGTTGGAGTCCGAGTGCGTCACCTCGGGGCCGAAGCGGGTGACCCGGACGTCCGTCCCGACGGCGCGCAACGCGGCTCGGCAGTGCGCCGTGTTCGCGGGTGCGGCCTCCTGATCGTCGACCGCCATGTACAGCCGTACCGGCACCCCCGGGCGCCAATTCGCGCACACCGAGTCGGTCTCCCGCAGCGCGGCGGCGAACGCGCCGGTGGGTCGCTCCAGCAGGGCCCGCCCGGGTCCGGTGAGCAGGCCGTCGAGGTTCTCCGGGGTCCCCCGCAGAACCTCGGCGGGTGTGTGCGAGCCGTCCAACAGGCCCTCGATGGTGTCCGCGTACAGCGGCTGGAAGACGTCGGCCGGTCGGTCGTAGACGTGGTGCAGGCGGTTGTAGGAGACCAGCAGCAGGCTCGCGTAGATCACGCTCGCCTTGTCGTCCAGGTCACCGCGCAGCAGCGCGGGCAGTTCGGCGCGGCGGAAGTCGTAGGCCCCGCTGATCGGCGCGATCGCGGCGACCCGGAAGAACGCGTCCGCGCCGGATCGGAGCGCGCGGGCCAGGCCGAGTGCGGCGGAGGCGCCCTGGGAGAATCCGCTGACGTACACCTCCCGTTCCAGGCTCCGTCCGCGCGCGTCGGCGAACGACCGTGCCGCGCGCAGCAGATCGAGCGAGGCGGTGGTCTCCGACGGGATGTCCATCCACGGGTGTGGGCCCGGGCCCTCGCCCTGACCGAGGTAGTCGGGCATGGTGGCGGCGAATCCGGCCGAGGCGAAGGTCAGCGCCGGCGCGATGCCCCACGTGTCCTCGGCCGTGGACGGCGCGTCGCGCCGGTACAGCTCGGTGCCGTGCGTGAACGACACCACGCGAAGTCGTCGATCGGCGTTCACCGGAAGCGCGAACAGTCCGGTCGCGGTGGTGGGTCGGCCGGTCGCGTCCACGGTGCGGTAGACCAGCCGGTACAGCGTGACGTCGTCGCGAACCGTGCCCGGGTCCCAGCGGTCGTCGCGCAGTTCCCGCCGGGCCTGCTCGGCGGTCACGGTCCGCAACTCGACGAAGTCCACGAGCGTGCCGCGCCCGAGCCGGTCGACGGCCGCCTGCGACGCGGCAGGCGTGGCGGGCGCGGCAGGCGCCGTGGCCCCGGCGGTCGCGGTGACCGACGCGCTGAGCAGGCCGGCCAGGACGAGCGTCGCCGTGAGCCGGCGAGTGGCAGAGCCGGCGATGGAGGTCGGGGCACCGGCGCGCGGTGCCGTACGGGAGTTCCTGCCTGGTGTGTCGAACCCTCGGTTTCCCATGCCTCGACGCTAGGCATTCGGCGCGCGGGCGAACATCCGGACAGCGGGGAGAGCGGGGTCCGGGCACGCCCGGGCCGAACCCTGGGGCATACCCGATGGACGCGCGGTTCGAAGTGTGCTCGGACCGGGGCCCGGCCGCCCGCGACGACACGTTCCGGTGTCGGAAACGTCCCCCCGCGCCCGGTCCGGCGCTGCTGGAATGGAACCGGACACCGCGCGGCGCGGTGGCGGCGCCCGAACACCGCCGTCCGGCACACGAGGGAGCGACCCATGACGACCCGACACCCGCCCCGACGGACCACGTCCACCGCGCGCGCCGGCCGGGCGCCCGGGGCCTGGCCCGTGTTCGGGCACCTCCCGCACCTGCTCCGCGCGCCGCTGCGCTTCCTCGGCTCGCTGCCCGCGCACGGCGAGCTGGTCGAGATCCGGCTCGGCCCACGCCCCGCGTTCGTGTTGTGCCATCCCGAACTCGCCCGGCAGGTGATGAGCGACGGCCGCACCTTCGACCGGGTCGGACCGCTGTACGAAGGCTCGCGCGCGGCCCTGGGCAACGGACTGGCCACCTGCCCGCACGCCGACCACCGGCGGCAACGCATGCTGATGCAACCCGCGTTCCGCTCCGAACACCTGCCCGGGTACGCCGACGCAATGCAACGGGAGATCGGCGTGGCGCTGGCGCGCTGGCGCCCGGGCCGGGTGCTCGACATGGTCGACGAGATGTTCGCGCTCACCACGACCGTTGCGGTCCGCACCCTGTTCGGCGGCGGCATCACCGATCGCGACATCGCCGAACTGCGGGACAGCCTGGACACCTTCCTCAAGGGCGTCTACCTGCGCGCGCTGCTGCCCGCCGTCGACGCCCTGCCCACCCCGGGCGCCCGGCGCTACACCCGGGGCCTGGCCACCTGGCGGGCCCACGTGAGCCGGATCATCGGCGAGCGCCGTGTGGACGACGCCGACGGCGGGGATCTGCTGGGTCGTCTGATCGCCGCCCGGGACGAGGAGGGCGGAGCGCTCACCGAGCGGGAACTGCACGACCAGGTCGCGGTGTTGATCCTGGCCGGCGCCGAGACCACGTCGTCCGCGCTGGCCTGGGCGCTGCACCTGATCGCCACGCATCCCGAGGCGGAGGCCGCGCTGCACGCCGAGGTCGACGCCGTCCTCGACGGGCGCGTGGCCGGCCCGGACGACCTGCCCCGACTGGAGTGGACCGGCCGGGTGATCCGTGAAGTGTTGCGGCTGTACCCGCCGGCCTGGGTGCTCCCGCGCACCAGCACGCGCGAGATCGAGGTGGCCGGCCGCCGGCTGCGTGCCGGCAGCACGCTCGTGTTCAGCCCGTACATCCTGCACCGGCTCCCGGAGTTCCACCCCGAGCCGGAGCGCTTTCGCCCGGAGCGCGACCAGGCCGACGGCGTCGCCCCGGGGGCCTGGTCGCGCGCTTCGTTCGTGCCCTTCGGTACGGGTCCGCACAAGTGCATCGGCGACACGTTCGCGTCGACCGAGGCCACGCTCGCGCTGGCCTCCATCGCGGCCCGCTGGCGCCTGCGCCCGGCCTCGGGTGCTCCGGTCCGGGCCACCCCGCGCAGCGTGTTGACCCCCAGCGCCCTCCGGATGCATCTGATCCGCCGCTGAGCCGGCTCCAGGGCGTGGCCGTTCGTTCAACCGTGGGCGGCCACGCACTCCCCCACGGCGTCGAACAGCAGCGTCCAGTTGGCCGGCACGCGCCGTACCGCGAAGGTCAACTGGAAGCGGACCACCGCCCACGCGTCGGGGTGCGCGCCGGCGCCGTGCGCGCGCACCACCTCGAGGGCGTGGTCGAGGCACTCGACCGGGTCGTCCTCGTCGAACCCCAGTCGCGCGTAGGCCCGACGCACGTGGTCCGGCATGGACAGCGACTCGTCCCACCCGGCGACCGCGTCGAGCAGATAGAGCAGGTGGCTGCCCGGAGCGGGGAGTTCGACACGCAGTCGGGCCGTGTCGAACTCCCGGTCCGCGTCCTGCGCCACCAGGTCCGAGCCCGATACGGCCCAGGCGACCAGGTCCGCCCAGTAGGCCGGTTCGTGCCGGCCGTCGGTCTGCCGGATGTGTTCGCTCGCGAACGCCGCCATCGCGTCCGGGTCGTCGATCAACGGCGAGACGACCATGTCGCTCGTGCCGTCGACGCCGAAGTAGTAGCGCCGCCCGTCGAGGACGAGCGACTCGATGCCGGCCACATGGCCGGTTCGTCCGGGCAGCGGGTCGAAGCGCTTGGCGGGATCGGGGTTCATGCCGACGACCGTAGCGACGATCACCGACGCCCTCGCCCCGAACCCGCGCCACCGCGGCCCGGCGATTCGGCGTGCGGCCGGTCTTCGCACGCGGCTCGGCCACCGGCCGCCGCGCTCACACCTCGCGTCGGTGCAGGTCCCCCAGCACCGCCAGGTCGGCCTCGGTCAGCCGCAGCCCGCCGGCGGCCACGTTGGCGACCAGGTGGTCCGGGTTGCCGGTGCCGGGTATGGCCAGCACGTGCGGCCCCTGGTGCAGCGTCCAGGCGATCCGCACCTGCGCCGTGCTCGCCCCGTGCGCCCGCGCCACCTCCAGCACCTCGGCCGCCTCGGTGCCGACGGCACCGACCTGGCGCCCGGTACCGGCGATGGCGTAGAACGGCACGAACGCGACGCCCTGTTCGCCGCAGGTGCGGACGAACTCGTCCTGGTCGGCCCGTACTCCGATGCCGTACTGGTTCTGTACGCACACCACCGGCGCGATCGCGCGGGCCTCGGCCAGTTGCTCGGGGTGGATGTTGGAAACGCCCAGGTGTCGGATCAGACCGGCCGCGCGCAGGTCGGCCAGAGCGCCGAAGCGCTCCGCGATCGAGTCGGTGCCCAGGACGCGCAGGTTCACCACGTCGAGGTGGTCGCGGCCGAGTTGGCGCAGGTTCTCCTCGACCTGGCCGCGCAGTTGCGCCGCGGTCCTCGCGTGCGGCGCCCAGTGACCCGCCGGGTCCCGGCCGGGTCCGACCTTGGTGGTGATCACCAGGTCGTCCGGGTAGGGGGCGAGCGCCCGGTTGATCAGTTCGTTGGCGGAGCGCAGCGGCGAGAAGTAGAAGGCGGCGGTGTCGATGTGGTTCACCCCGAGTTCGACCGCGCGGCGCAACACGCCGATGGCCCGCTCCCGATCGCTGGGCACCGCGTCGGCCGCGAGCGCCTCGCCGTCCTGCGTCAGGCGCATCGCGCCGAATCCGATCCGGTTGATCGTCAGGTCGCCGAGCGTCCAGGTGCCCGATTCCGTCGCGGTGATCGTCTGTGTGGTCATGGCGGCATGATCCTTGGGCACTACGCTGATCACCATTGATTAAGGCATGTCCGAATCCTCAGGGGTGGCGGTGTCGGCGAAGCTCGCGTTCTCGGCGGGGGATCTGGCCCGGATGCGGTTCGCCGTCTCGCCGATGTGGGAGGTCGGCCCCAGCTTCCGACTGCTGAGCTCCGGCGCCGCCCATGCGATCCACCGGCCCTGGATCGAGCAGGTCCGCCCTCGCGTGGCTGCCGCCGGGCTGGACCGGGGCCGGCTCGCCGAACTGATCCCGCCGTCGGGCTACGTGCCCGACTTCCTCAACCCGGCGCCCACCGGGCCCACCGCCACCCTGGCGGCGGAACTGGCCGAGATCGCGGCCACTCCCGTCGACTCGGTGCGCCGCGACCTCGATCGGCTGCGCCACGAGCGCGGCGGGCTGGGCCCCGGGGCCGAGGCCCTGTACGCCGATCCACCTACCCGGCTGGCCCGGGTCGCGGAGGAGATCGAGGCCTATTGGGAGTTGGCGCTCGCGCCCTACTGGGCGCGGATCCGGACGGTGCTCGAGGCCGATGTCTTCCACCGGGCCCGGCAGGTCGCCGAACGCGGGGCCGGTCGGCTCTTCAACGAGCTGCACCCGTCGGTCAGTTGGGACGACGACACGCTGCGGCTGGGTCGGCGGGAGCGGGCGCTGTCGCGGCAGACGGCGGGCGCGGGACTGCTGCTGATCCCGTCGGTGTTCACCGGACCGGACCCGTTCACCCGGGTGACCCCGCCCGAGCCGCCGCAACTGGCCTATCCGGCCCGGGGCATCGGCGGATTGTGGACCCCGCGTCCGGTCACCGGCACCGAGGCCGTGGCCGCCGTTCTGGGCCGCTCGCGCACCCTGTTGCTGGGCGAGCTGGACACCCCGGCCTCGACCACCGAACTGGCCCACCGAACCGGGCTCTCCGCGGCGGCGGTGTCCCAACAGTTGACCGCGCTGCGGGACGCGGGCCTGGTCACCGCGCACCGGGCCGGCCGCGTGGTCCTGTACGCCCGCACGACGATCGCCGAATCCTTCCTGACCGCAACGTCCCGGTGACCGACCGGGGCGCGCGAGCCCACCCGGGCGGCGTCGGTCAGCGCTCGGCCTCGTCGTCCGCGTCGCCGCGCGGCCAGACCGCGATCGCGATCAGGACCGCGGCCCAGACGCCCAGTGGCACGATCGGCCAGTAGCCGACCAGCTCACCCTTGAGCACGCAGCGTGTTCCCCACACACCGGTGAGGATCACCGCGCCGCCCAGCCAGTAGCGCCACTCCTGGAGCCACTCGCGCAGGTCCCGGCGATCCCGCTCCGCCCGCGTGGTCGCGACCGCGCGCGGCTGCGCGGCGGGCAGGTCCGCGGTGAGCTCCGCGAGTTCTCCGAGCACGGAGGCGGTCGCGGCGCGCGTCGCGCGCTCGTCGTACTCGCTCCGGTCCAGTCGACCCTCGGCGTAACCGGCGGCGAGCCGGGCCAGTGTGGTGTCGCGATCGTGATCCGACGCGCGCATGGCGTGATCGAGTCGAGCATCCACGACAATCTCCTTCCGGGTGGACACCGAGTCTTTAGAATACAGTCGTATCCGAAACTTGTCAGGGGGATCGATGCCCAAGATCGTGGACCGCGACGCGCAACGGCGGGCGATCGGGGCCGCACTGCTGGAGCTGGTGTCCCGCAACGGCCTCGACGAGGTCAGTGTGCGCACGGTGGCCGCCGCCGCCGGGCGCTCCGCCGGCGCGGTCCAGAAGTACTTCCGCACCAAGGACGAAATGCTGGGCTTCGCCGCCGAGTTGGCCGGCGAGGCGGTGGAGCGGCGGTGGGCCGAGGTGGATCCCACCGGACCGCCGCACGAGGTGTTGCGCCGCCTGGTGCTGACCACCCTCCCGCTGGACGCCGCCCGGCACGCCGAGGCGACCGTGCGCTTCGCCTTCGTCACCCGAGCCGTGCACCACCCCGGCCTGGCCGCCACCCAACGTGAGATCGACACCGACATCCGCGCGGCCCTGGCCGACTGGCTCGGTTCCGCCGCGTTGCCCGCACACGGCCGGGACGAGTGCGAGCACGTCGCCGACGCGGTCATCGCGTTGTCCGACGGCCTGGCCATGCGCATGCTCTACACGCCGGACGCGGAGGCCGAGCTGCTCCCCGCCCTGGACAACGCCTTGCGCGCCCTGCTCGGCGACCGCTGATCGCCGATAGCCGATCGCACCCCCTGGTGACCGGAACCACCGGGATCGTGCGCCCGAAGGGTGGTCGAATCCCGGATTTTGTGCGCCGAGTGGCGCGTGCGAGAGTGGTTCACGGAGCCCGAACAGGCTCCCGGACGAGGCACGCCGTACCCGGTTGAGACAAGACGGTGTCAGGGAGCGTGCCTGTCATGGCTTGGATCGTCTTGATCATCTCCGGTGTCCTGGAAGCCGTCTGGGCGACGGCACTCGGCAAGTCCGCCGGATTCAGCAAACTCTTCCCCACCATCGTGTTCGGCGTCGGCCTGACCGCGAGCATGGCGGGCCTGGCGTACGCGCTGCGCGAACTGCCGGTCGGCACCGGCTACGCGGTGTGGGTGGGTATCGGCGCGGTGTTGACCGTCACCTACGCGATGCTCTTCGACGGCGAGGCGTTCTCCGTCGTCAAGGTCCTGCTGCTGGCCGGCATCGTCGGCAGCGTCATCGGCCTCAAGGTCCTGCACTGAGGACCTCCGGCATCGGTGGGCCGGGCCTCGCCCGGGCGAGGCCCGGCTCACCGGCCCGGTGTCCCGGTCAGTCGATCTGCAATTCACCCATCGCACTCCACCCGTTCGTGTCCGGGATCACCGTGCTCACGATCTCCGGGGTGTGCCGGACCAGCGGACGGATCCGCTCCAGAGCCGCCTTGAAGTGGTCGGAGTTCACGTGCGCCGCGGCCGCGTCGTCGCGGAACGCCTCGACCAACACGTACGTGTTCGGGTCCTCGACGCTGCGCGACCACTCGAACCACAGGTTGCCCGGCTCACCCCGGGTGGCCCGGGTGAACGGCTCGACGTGCTTCGGCCACTCGTCGGCGTGCTCGGGCTTCACCGGAAACTTCACCACGATGAAAATCATTGGGTAACTCTAGGTCATCGCACCTGCGCACAGGGGGGTACACGAGCCGTTCCCGGCGGCGACCCGCGGAACGCGTCGCGAACAGCCGACCCGCTCGGCCGTACCGACCGGCGCGGCCGTACAGCCGCTCACCGGTCGACCGCCGGCACCGACACCGGGACCGCGACGAGCCGGCCGGTGCGCGGACCCTCCGTCGCGTCGGCCATGCCGTGCCATTCGGTGGCGACGACGAACAGCGTCCTGCCGTCGGGACCGCCGAGAGCACACGAGAAGCAGCCCCGGTCGAGTTCGACCGTCCGCAGCACCTCGCCCCCTTCCCGAACCCGCACACACCGCTGGTTGGGCACGTCCGCGTACCAGACCGCACCCTCGGCATCGACGCAGATCCCGTCCGGAACACCGTCGCCGAGGTCGGCCCACACCCGGCGATTCGACAGCCCGCCGTCCACCTCGAGGTCGAACGCGGTCAGGCGGTTGCCGTACGACTCGGCGACGATCAGCGTCGAACCGTCCGGGGTCACCGCCATGCCGTTGGGAAAGGCGACGTCGTCGGCCACCCGCCGGACCGACCCGTTCGCGGCGATCACCGCGATGAACCCGGGCCGGAACGCCTGCCCCGCCGACAGGTCGAACCCGATCCCGTTGACGTAGGCGTTGCCCCGCCCGTCCACCACGATCTCGTTGAAACCGTCCCCGACCGCGCCCAGGTCGGCGTACTCGACCAATGACCCGTCCGCTTCGAGGGTCACCACGCGTGCCTCGCTGGACGAGACGATCAGCAACCGCCCGTCCGGCAGCCGGTCGAAGCACATCGGCGTCGACGGAAACGGCACCCGCACCACCACCTCGCCCACACCGTCGGGCGCGACCGCGAGCACCTCCTGGGCACCCCAGTCGGAGAACCACAACCGGCCCTCGAACCACCGCGCCGACTCGCCGAAGGCGATGTTCTCCCGCAGGACGGTCCACTCGGACATGCGTCACGACTCCTTGGTCGACCCGAGGCGGGCCGCCGTCGGTGTCGACGGCGGATACCCTTTTCCCTCGGATAGACCCCGGCGCGCCCGAGAACTCATCGCCGAGCCGGAAGCGCCCCATACGTCGTGCACGAAGCCCACCTCCGGGAAGGCCGCCGAGGGCCCGTCGAAGAGCCTGCCTCCACGACCGCGCGGGTGCGGGTCGAAGAACGCCGCCGCGTACGTCCTCCGGGGCCGGCCGGGAGGACCGGGTCGTCAGGCGAGGCGCTTGGCGAAGATGTACTCGGTACTGCCCGGCGGGTAGTCCGGCACCGTGCCGACGAGTTCGTAGCCCTGTTTCCGGTAGAACTCCGGCGCCTGGAACTCCCAGGTCTCCAGCCGCACGTGCCGGCAGTCGCGCTCGGTCAGCGCGGTCTTCTCCGCCCGGGCCAACAGTTCCCCGCCGAGGCCGGTGCCGCGCCGGGTGGGATCGACCCACAGGAGGTCCACGTGCAGCCAGTAGGCCCACGTGTATCCGGCCAATCCGCCGATGATCGTGCCGTCGTCGTCGAGGGCGAACAGGTGCAGCGCCACCTCGTCCTCGGCATCGGTCCCCTGGAGCCTCGCCAAGTGCGGCGATGCCGCGACGTTGTTGTCGCCGAGCTGCTGCCCGAGCCAGGCCCGGCGGTCCGCGTCCACATTCGCTTCGAACTGCACCACGTACTCACCCTAGCCGGACGCGCGGCCCACGACGACAGTGCGCGCCCGACGGCGTTCCGTGCGCACGCGCCGCACCGCAACACGCCCACCTCGCGCGGCACATGGCCGCCGGCCGGCGGCGCCGCACGAACCCGCCGACCGAACGCGCCCTCAGCGACCGTCCACCGCGCACCAGACCGCAGTGTCGCCCGGCAGGATCCCGCCGCCGGGCAACTCGCCGCCGGCCAGCAACACCACGCCGTACTCGGGCAGCCGAACCGGCTCCGCGCCCAGGTTCACCGCGCACACCAGCGCGTCGCCGCGCCCGAACACCAAGGTGCCCTCGGGCGAATCGAGCCAGCGCAGCTCGGCACCGTCACCCAGCGCCGGGTGTTCGCGGCGCAACGCCAGCGCGGAGCGGTACAGCGACAGCGTCGAGGTCGGGTCGTCCCACTGCGCCTCGACGCTCAGCTCGCGCCACTCGCGAGGTTGCGGCAGCCACGCCGCCGCACCGGCCGGCGTGCCGAATCCGTACGGTGCCCGCTCGCCCGACCACGGCAGCGGCACCCGGCAACCGTCCCTGCCGCGTTCGGTGTGTCCGGACCGCTCCCAGCGCGGGTCCTGGAGCACCTCGTCCGGCAGATCGAGTACCTCGGGCAGGCCCAGTTCCTCACCCTGGTACACGTACACCGAGCCGGGCAGCGCCAGCGTCAGCAGCGCGGCGGCCCTGGCCCGGCGCAGACCGGTCGCGCCGCCGCCGTAGCGCGTCACGTGCCGGTGCACGTCGTGGTTGGACAGCACCCACGTGGCGGGCGCGCCGACCTCGGCCGAGCCGGCCAGCGAAGCGTCGATCACCTCGCGCAGCGCGTCGGCGGCCCAATCGGTGCCCAGGTAATGGAAGTTGAACGCCTGGTGCAGCTCATCCGGGCGCACGTAGCGCGCGGTCCGCTCCGGGCCGGGCGTCCACGCTTCCGCGACGGCCATCCGGGCGCCGGGGTACCCGTCCAGGATCCGGCGCCACGCGCGGTAGATCTCGTGCACCCCCTCCTGGTCGAAGAACGGGAGTTCGGCGTTGCCGAGCAGCTCGATGCCCGCGCCCGTGCCGATGTCCGGCAACCCCGGCGCCTTGACCAGGCCGTGTGCGACGTCGACCCGGAAGCCGTCCACGCCCAGGTCCAGCCAGAAGCGCAGGATGTCCTCGAACTCGGCGCGGACCTCCGGGTGTTCCCAGTTCAGGTCGGGCTGCTCGGGGGCGAACAGGTGCAGATACCAGTCACCGTCCGGCAGCCGCGCCCAGGCTCGTCCACCGAATACCGACTGCCAGTCGTTGGGCGGGAGTTCGCCGCTCTCGCCGCGTCCGGCCCGGAAGTGGTACCGCTCCCGGGCGGCCGAGCCGGGGCCGGCCGCCAGCGCCTCGACGAACCACGCGTGCGCCTCCGACGTGTGGTTGGGCACCACGTCGACGATCACCCGCAGCCCGTGCGCGTGCGCGTCGCGCAACAGCGCCTCGGCATCCTGCAACGTCCCGAACAGCGGGTCCACCGACCGGTAGTCGGCCACGTCGTAGCCGTGATCGGCCTGCGGAGAGGCATAGAACGGAGTGAGCCACACCGCGTCCACCCCCAACGCGCTCAGATAGCGCAGCCGGCTGCGGACTCCGGGCAGGTCGCCGATCCCGTCGCCATTGCCGTCCGCGAAGCTGCGCACGTACACCTGGTAGATCACCGAATCGCGCCACCAACCGGTGGTCGTAAGGGAGTTCGTGGTCGTGGCGGTCATCCGAGAGCATCCTTCACTGAACGAGAACTTGACACGAGAACTTGAAGCGGGAACTTGCAGCGAGGATTTGGAACGGGATCTTGGGACGGGAACCCGACACGAGAACCTGGGGCGGGAACCGGGATACGGATGCGATCGCCGCGACCGCGGCACCGCCGACCCCTCAGCTCTTCACCGCACCCGCCGTCAACCCGCCGACGATGAACCGCTGCAGGAACTGGAAGAGCACCAGCACCGGCAGCGCGGCGATCAGCACTCCGGCCGCGAACACGCCCCAGTTGCGCCCCACGCCGTACGAGATGAAGTGGTAGAGCCCGACCGCCAGCGTCTGCTTGTCCGGGTCGCTCAGCACCAGGCTCGCGATCACGAAGTCGTTGAGCGTCGCGACGAAGGACAGCAGGGCCACCACGGCCAGCACCGGAGCCACCAGCGGGAGCACGATCCGAAAGAACACCTGTGCGTGGGACGCCCCGTCGATCCGCGCGGCCTCGTCCAGGTCGCGCGGCACGGTGTCGAAGAAGCCCTTCATCAGATAGGTGTTCACACCCAGGGCGCCGCCGAGGTAGATCATCACCAGCCCCAGCCGACTGCCCAGGCCGATCGCCGGGAACACGTCGTCGAACGAGGAAAGCAGCAGGAACAACGCCACGTACGCGAGCAGTTGCGGGAACATCTGGACCAACAGCAGCGTGGTCAACCCGGCCTTGCGTCCGCGGAAACGGAACCGGGAGAACGCGTAGCCCGCGCACGCGCCCAGGAACACCGACCCGATCGCGGTGGCCAGGCCGACCGCCATCGAGTTGACGAACCACTTGCCGAACGGGTGCAGCGGATCCTCGAACAACTCCCGGTAGTGCCTCCCGGTGGTGTCCGCGAACAGCTCGTTGGACCCGGTCAGCGTCCCGCTCGGATTCAGCGACGCGGACAGCACGAAAACCAGTGGGAAGACCGCGACCAGCACCGCGAGGACGCCGATCAGGTGCCGCCATCCGGTGCGGGCGAACCAGCGGATCATGTCTGCTCCTCGAACGCGCGGCTGCGACGCAGGCCGATGACGGAGATCGCGGCGACCACCACGAAGATCAGGATCGAGACGGCGCAGGCCAGGCCGTACTGGCGGTTGCTGCCGCCGAAGGCGAGTTTGTACACGAGCGAGATCAGCAGGTCGGTGGAGCCGACCTCGATCGGGGCGTCGGGGTCCTTGGGACCGCCGCCGGTGAGCATGTAGATGACGTTGAAGTTGTTGAAGTTGAAGGCGAAGGTGGCGATCAGCATCGGCGTGACCGCGGTCAGCAGCAGGGGCAGCTTGATGTGCCGCAACACCTGCCGCCGCCCGGCGCCGTCGATCCGCGCCGCCTCGGTGACCTCGGCCGGGATCGCCTGGAGCGCTCCGGTGCAGATCAGGAACATGTACGGGAAGCTGATCCACACATTGACCGCGAGCACGCTCAGTCGGGCCAGCCACGGGTCGGTGAGCCACGGGATGTGCGCGCCGTCGAGCAGCGACACGTTCACGTAGCCGTAGTCGGTGTTGAGCATGCCCTGCCACACCAACGCGGCCAGGAACGCCGGGAAGGCGTAGGGCAACATGATCAACGAGCGGTAGATCCGGTGCCCGCGCAGGCGCTTCCCGTCCAGGATCGTGGCGAGTACCAGGCCGACCCCGAACGGCACCGCCACCGACACGGCGGCGAAGAAGAACGTCCACACCAGCACGCCCAGGAACGGGCCGCGAATGTCGCGGTCGGTGAGGATGCGTTCGAAGTTGTCCGGGCCGACGAAGACCTTCCAACCCGGACTGAGCCGGGTGCCGTCCGGCGCCGCGAACACGCCGTCGGAGGTGGGTCGGTACACGATGCCCGTGGCCCGGTCGGTGATCGTGTCCGCGCTTTGGTCGTAGTCGAGGGTCGAGCGATAGGCCGCCGCGCTGATCCCGTCCGCGGTGCGCAGGCTGCCGCTGTTCGGGTCGTCCGCCACCGGCACCCGCAGTTCACTGATCTCCCGCTGTCGGCCCGCGATCTGGCTGTACGTCAGCGCGTGCCACCCGGGTGCGGCCACCGCGCGGCCGCCCGCGTCCGGCACCGGTTGCGCGACCGGTTCCAGCGGGTGCCCCGCCCAGCCCAGGCGTACGCTCCGGTCGGGCAGGGTCACCAGCAGGCCGACCCGGTCGCCGCGGGCGACGACCGAGGCGGGTCGCACGGGCGAGTCGGGCACGCGGGTCTCGCTGTGCGCGAGGATCGCCGCGACCGCGTCGGGCTTGTCGCTGTTGTGCCCGTCGCCGTAGTTGGTGAACGCGGCGACGCCGGTGTACAGCACGACGTACACCTGGTAGACGAGCAGCAGCGCGATGCCGGGTGCGAGGTACTTGGCGGGCACGTGCCGCTTGGTGGCATAGACGACGTTCACCGCGACCGTGCCCACGAGCAGGGCGCCGAACATCCACCACGAGCGTGCCGCGGCCAGCGCGAACAGCCCGTAGACCGCGAGGGCGTCGACGATGGCGAGCAGGACGATCCGGACGGCGAGGCCGCCGAGGCCGCGGTGGTGGGTCGGGGCCGGCCGGCTCGCGTCCGGGGAGGCCGGGGCTCGCCGGCCCGGTGGGGTGTGCGGCGGCTGGGTGGGCAGGGTCTGGGTCACGGTGTCTCCTCGTCCGCTCCGCGTCAGCCGGCGGCGATCTTGGCGCGGATCCGGCCGGCCATCGCGGTGGTCAGCTCCGCCGGGTCGCCGCGGCCCTGGACGATGGCCAGTTGGGTCAGGCCCCAGTCGGCCCAGACGCTGTCCATGGCGGGCAGATTGGGCGTGGGCGCACCGGCCTGCGCGGCGCGCGCGAAGCCGGCCACGACCGGATCGTTCGCGACCTGGTCGAGCACGGCGGTGGTCGCCGGGACCCGGCCGCCGGTGTCGTACAGGGCCCGTTGCGCCTGCGGCGTGGACAGGTAGTTCAGGACGAAGTCCTGGGCCAGGATCGGATTGGCCGACTTGGCGCCGACGAAGAAGCCCTGCACGCCGACGAACGGCTGTGCCGGGGCGGTGTCCGCGCCGGGCACCGAGTCCACCGCGAAGGGCACGTGCGCGGCCTTGAAGGTGGCCGCGTCCCATGGGCCGGCGAGCAGGAACGGGGTCTGGCCCTTGAGGAACGCGTCGGTGGCGATGTCGGCGGTGAGCGACGTGGAGAGCACGCCGTCCTTGCCGAGCCCGCGCAGCCAGGGCGCGAAGCGCAGGCAACCGGGGCTGTCGAGTTCGAGCTTGGCCGGGTCGTAGGCGCCGTCCGGTTTCGTGCCGAAGACCCGACAGTCGAACGAGGTCTGCAACGGGTAGAGGTGGTACGGCGATCCGCTCTTGGGGTCGACCGGCACCGCGACCGGCAGCTTGGCCTTGCCCTCGTCGACCAGGCGCCGTCCCGTGGCGAGCAGGTCCGCGAACGACGTGGGGGCCTGCGGCGCGAGTTCGGTGTTGCGCAACAGCGCGATGCTGTCCAGCGCGTACGGCAGCCCGTAGGTGCGGCCCTCGTAGCGCATCGCCTCCAGCGCGACCGGGGAGAACGCCGCGGCCCGATCGCCGAGTTCGAGCGGCGCCAGCACGCCGTTGTGCACGAGCTTGCCGAGCCAGTCGTGCGGGCCGACCACGACGTCGGGTCCCTGACCGGTCGGGGCCTGCGAGACGAAGTCGTCGCGGATCTCGCCGAGCCCCTTCTGCACGACCTTGACCTTGACGCCCTTGTCCCGGGTGAACGCGGCGGCGATCTCCTGGAGCGGCTTGGCGCGCGCGTCGTCGGCCCATACGGTGAGCGATCCGGTGGCCGCCGCCGGGCCGGACGCGGCGGGCGAGGCGGCCTTGTCGCCGTCGCCACCGCTGCCGCCGCCACCGCACGCGGTGGCCAGCAGGGTCGCGGCGAGCACGGCCGGAAGCAACAGGCGTGGTCTCACTGGGTCTCCTCCGAGGGTGTGGTCGCGTCGTCGCCGGCGTTCGCCCGGGTGCGCTGTTCGGCGTTCGGGTCGCTCCAGGCGGGTACGTGCAGCCGGATGTGCCGGTCGCCGTCGTGGTGGAAGGGGTCGCGGATCGCGGTGCCGTCCTCGTGCAGGCCGTCGCAGCGCCAGCCGCGCCCGACCGCGCCGTTCAGTCCGACCCCGCGCGGCAGCCGCCAACTGCCGTGGTAGGTACCGGCGGCCACCCGCGTGGTGACCAGGCCGCAGAAGTACACGGTCTCTTCGACAGGCAGGTCGGCCGACGTGGTCAGGGTGACCTCCAGGAGCGCGTCCGCGCCGCCCTCGACCACCTCGACCTCGCCGTGCGCGGTGTGCCCCTGGGCCACCGCGGTCAGTTCGACCACGCCGGGCCGGGCCGGGGCCACCCGGGCCGGGCCGAGCGGGCGCAGCACCTCGGCCGGCGTCCAGGTCGTCTCGGCGCCGAGCACCGAGTACACGCAGCCGTCGGCGCGTACGCCCACGGGCGCGACACTCGCCTGCTCCTGCCCGGTGGCGAACACGACCCGATCGGGCAGCCGCAGGTCCACCAGCGGCGAGTCGGCGTCGCCGAACAGGTGCAGCAGCGCGCTGCCGATCCGCTCGGCCCACGCGCTCTCGTGGTGCGGCGCCCAGGGGTCCTCACGAAAGCGCACCTCGCGATCCGGCGCGTAGCCGAGGTCGGTGACCAGGTGGTCGACCAGGTCGCGGGTGTGCCGGACGGTGATCAGGCCCTCCATGCCGCCGATGTCGACCCAGAGCCGGGCCGGGCCGCGCGCGCTCTGCCGCCGGTGGACCGGGGTCTCCTCGAGCGTGACCGGGTCGACGAAGACCAGGAAGGGCGAGAGCACGCCCGCCAGGCCGAACACGTCCGGGCGGCGGAAGGCGAGGTGGTAGCTGACCAGGGCGCCCATCGACGAGCCGAGCACGGCGGTCGCGGCCGGGTCCTCGGTGACCGAGTAGCGGGCCGCGATCAGCGGGCGCACCTCCTCGATCAGGAACCGCTCGTACAACTCGCCCCGGGCCAGGGCGCGCGGGTCGCGCGGGTAGGGCACGTGGTGGCTGTACTCGGCGCCGCGCGAGTCCCGGCCGTTGTCCACGGCCACCGCCACCAGCGGCGGCAGCAGGCCGGAGCCGATCAGCCGGTCCAGCGTCTCCTCGACCCGCCAACTGGGTTCCAGACCGGTGCGGGCGAACACGTGTTGCCCGTCGTGCAGCCACACCACCGGGTAGGGCCCCGCGAGCGGGTCGTAGCCGGGCGGCAGGTACACGTGCACGTCGCGGGTGTTGTCCAGGTGCGCCGAGCGCACGTCGCTCAGCGTCTCGATCACGCCGGTGCCGGCGGCGGTCGCGGGCATGGTCGGGTGCTCTCCCGTCTCGGGTTCGGATGTGGGGCCGGCCGCGGTGGGCGAGGTCACGGTCGCTCCACCTGCCAGACGTGGAACGCGGGGCCGTCGCCGGGCAGCGGTTCGCCCGGGCGCAGATCGGGTCCGCCGGTCAGGCTGCGCGCCGCCACCGGCGCCGCGATCGGGGTGTGCCCGGCCCGGTTGACCTGGATCAGCAGCGTTTCCTCCGGCAGCAGGCGCTCGTACAGCACGGTGTCGGGCGCGCAGTGCAGCCAGCGCAGGCCGCCCTCGCGCAGCGCGCGATGGCCGCGACGCAGCGCGATCAGGTCCCGGTAGACGCGGTGGGTGTCGTGATCCCAGCGGGAGGGGTCCCATGGGAAAGGCCGCCGGCCGTCCTCCAGGTGCACCCCTTCGACGCCGACCTCGTCGCCGGCGAACACCATCGGCAGGCCGGGCAGGGTGAACATCAAGGCCGCGCCCAGGTGTTGGTGTTCGCGGCCGGCCATCGAGCGGAACCGCTGGGTGTCGTGCGAGTCGAGCAGGGTCAGGTTGTGGGTGTACGAGCGCCACGGAAGCAGCGCGGCGAAGTCCCGCATGACGGCCGCCAGTTCGACGCCGCCGTAGCCGGGGATGGGACCGGGCACACCCCAGAACTCGGTGAGCGGCGCATCGGCGAGCCAGCCCCAGACCGGGCGGGTGAAGCCGGAGTAGGCCATGGTGCCCTGCCAGCCGTCCCCGCGCAGCGCCGCGGACGCGTCGTGCTGGTGCTCGGCGAGCAGCAGCGCGTCGGGTACGGCGGCGTCGAGGGTGGCCCGCGTCGTGCGCGCCACCTCGGCGTTGCGGTCCTGGGTGCCGTACCGGCCGGCGGACTGCGCGACGTCGATCCGCCAGCCGTCCAGGCCGAAGTCGCGCGGGTAGCGGGCGACCACCGAGTCGGGTCCGTCGTACAGCCGCGCGCGCAGTTCGGCGGACGCGTGGTCGAACTTGGGCAGTGTGTCGACGCCGCAGAACGACGCGTAGCGGTCCCGGTCCTGGGCGTCGAAGTAGTAGAAGCCCGCCTCGGCGGAGCCCGGTTCGGCCCGGCCCCGGCGGAACCACTCGTGTCCGTCCCCGGAGTGATTGAGCGTCAGGTCGCCGATCACCCGCATGCCGCGCCGGTGCGCCTCGGCGGTCAGCGCGCGCAACGCCTGGTCGCCGCCGAGCAGCGGGTCCACCCGGTCGAAGGTGGTCGCGTCGTAGCGGTGGTTGGAGCGGGCCGGGAAGAACGGCGTGAGGTAGAGGACGTTCGCGCCCAACGAGGCGATGTGGTCCAGCTTTTCGACGACTCCCCACAGGTCGCCGCCGTACATCTGCTGCAACGCGCCGGCGGTGCCCCACCCGACCGGCTCGTCCCACGCGGCGGGCCTGGCCCAGTCCGGCATGGCCGCGTCGCTCTGCCGGACGGAGCGCGCGAAGCGGTCGGGAAAGATCTGGTAGACGACGGCGTCGGCGGCCCACGCGGGCGGCGCGGGGTAGGTGGTGAGCGTGAAGTCGCCGGTGTCGGGCACGTCGCGGGAGGCGATGCCGGCGCCGGTGAGCCAGCGGTTGCCGTCGGGGGTGTCCAGCAGGAAGCGGTAGCCGAATTCGGTGCTGCCGACCTCGACGCCGACCCGCCACCAGGTCTCGTCGCCGACCACCCGGTCCACCGTGGCCTCGGTGAACACCGGTTCGCCGTCCAGTTTGGTGCGCACGTGCACGCGCTGGGTGCCGGACGCGGTGCGGCCGCGGACGAAGAGCTCGACGCGCTCGCCGGGATCCGGCGACGGGTTGCTCACGTATGCCGGTGAACCGTCGTGATGTGCCACTGTGTTACAGAGTGTTTCCGGTGGGTGCATGGTGTTTGCGACTCCGAAACATGCCGTTCATCAGGTCGAATGCTGAGGAGCGTAAAAGCAACCCGCAAATCACTGCAACACTCTGCAACATGTTTCAAAGATTTTGTTGCAGTGGCGAAACGCGTTTCGATAGCCTGGGTCGCCACCGAGGACCTCGGGGAGAGTCCTGGGGACAGAGAGTGAGGTGAGCGTCGCGTGACACTGGAGCGACCTTCGGTCCGCCGGATCGCCGACCGGATCGGGGTGAGCGCGGCGACGGTGAGCCGGGTGCTCAACGACAAGCCCGGGGTCGCCGAACACACCCGCACCCGGGTCCTGGACGCCATCCGCGAACAGGGCATGGTCGCGCCGGCACCGGTCGGTCAACCGTTCGTCGGCATCATCGTCCCGGAGCTGGAGAACCCCGCGTTCGCGCTGCTCGCCGGCGCCATCGAGGCGCGGCTGAGCCAGTACGGCGTCACCGCCCTGATCGGCAGTTCCACGAAACACGGGCCGACCGAGCTGGACTACATCGAAACACTGTTACGGCGCGGCATCGAGGGACTCGTCCTGGTCTCCGGGCGGCACGCCAATCCCGAGGCCGACCACGGCTTCTACTGGCACCTGCACCAGAAGCACGTGGCGATGGTCCTGGTCAACGGCGGGGTACCGGGCCTGCCGGTGTCCACGGTGACCACCGACGAGGCGGCGGGCGCCGCGATGGCGGTGGCCCACCTGCACAGCCTGGGGCACACCCGGATCGCGCTGGCCGGCGGCGAGGAGTTCTACCGCCCCTCCCGACACCGGCTGGCCGGCTACCGCGCGGCGATGACCGCCACGTTCGGCGGGTGCGACGACTCGCTGTACGTGGAGTCCACCTACTCGATCACCGGCGGCCAGGCCGCGGCCCGACGACTCCTGGACGCGGGGGCGACCGCGATCGTCACGGGCAGCGACCTGATGGCGCTCGGCGTGGTCTCGGCCGCGCGCGAGGCCGGCCGGCGGGTGCCGCACGACGTCTCGGTGGTGGGGTATGACGACTCCTACCTCGCGGCACACAGCGACCCGCCGCTGACCACGGTGCAACAGCCCATCGAGCAGATGTCCACCGCGATCGCGACCGCGATGTGGCAACGGCTCCAGGGCTACCACACCCCGCACGTCGACCACCGCTTCGCGCCCCGCCTGGTCGCCCGCGAGTCGACGGCGGCCGTCCCACCGCACCGGGACTGACCCCGAGCACCGACGCACGACGCGTTCCGCCGCGCCCGCCAGGCCCGGGCGCGGCGGATCGCGCGTCAGGAGCCCCGCACCCGACCCAGCGTGTGGAGCATGTATCGATCCCGGTCGTAGGGATCGGGCCCGGTCCGAACCCGGATCGGGATCGGGTGGCCGGTGAAGGCGCGATAGCCCTCGAATTCACTGACCAGGACCCCCTCCCCCCGGGTCGACTCGGGCAGCCGCCGGGTGACCCCGTGCAGCTCGGCGGCCGGGATCGTGCCCCGCACCAGGCAGCGGTCACCCCGCGTGGACTGCTCCTCGGGCACCGCCCGCGCACCCGCCAGCAGTGCCGACACCGCCCCGACGCTCGCCGCGGGTGCCTCCAGCTCGAACCGGTGCGTCGGCTCGAACACGCGCGTCCCGGCGCGTTTGAGCGCGTCGCCGACGACCAGCGGTGTGACGTTCCGGAAGTCGCCCGCCGCGCTGAGCGGACTGGCGAAACCGGTCCGGGTCAGCGTCACCGCGCAGTCCAGCACCTCCCAGCCGCGCACGCCCTGGCGCAGCGTGCCGTGCACGGATTCCTCGATCGCCCGATGGAAGGCGAGCGGCAGCCCGCCCAACCGCACCCCCAGCCGAAAGACGATCCCGGCCCCGGGGTCCGCCGGTTCGACCCGCAGACCCACGGTCGCCCAGAAGAAGTTCACCCCGTCACCGGCGATCTCCTGCACCGCCTCGCCGACCCCGACCGGCTTCTCGAAGTACAGCGGTCGCGACTCCTCGAACGCGACCCGCAGGTCGTACGTGTCGGCCAGCGTCGCGGCGATCACCTCCTTCTGCACCTCGCCGTACAGGCGCACCGAGATCGCCCCGGTCGCCTCGTCGCCGCGCACGTCGATCATCGGATCCTGCTCGGCGATCCGCAGCAACGCGGCGTAGAGCGCGGGCCGTTGCGCGGGACTCGACGGCGTCACCTCCGATTCGAGGGTGGGCGGGGCGAACAGGCCCCGGGTGGGCAGCCCGTCCGCGGTCCCCAGTTGGTCGCCGACCCGTACCTCCGCCAGGCCCCGGACCTTGGCGATGGAGCCCGCGGTCGCGTCCGCGTCCCGCAGCCGGGTGCCCTGGTCGAACACCTGGACCGCCGACGTGCGCCCGCTCAGCTCGACCACACCGCCGCCGTGATCGCGCCGATAGAAGGCGATCGCCGCACGCGGGCGCAGCGTGCCGGTTCGGGTGCGGACGTACGCGATCTTCTCCCCCGACCGGCCCCGCTCGATCTTGAGCACCACCGCGCTCAAGGGTTGCGCGGCCACCTCCTCGCCTACTCTGGGCAGGAGTTCGGCGATGCCTCGGACCAGGTGGTCGATTCCCTCGCCGGTGATCGCGGAGCCGAAGAACACCGGATACACCCGGGCGTGCTCGACGTGGCGCGCGAGCGCGCGCCGAAAGTCGGCCTCGGTGAGGGTGACCCGGTCGTCCAGGTACGCGTCCACGAACGCGTCGTCGTGGTCGGCGAAGGCCTCCGCGAGCCGGGCCGCGAACCGCGCGTCCGTGCCGGCGAAGGGGGTGAATCGTGCGTCGGGGGTGCCCGCTTCGGCGACCGATCCCATCGCGACGCAGTTCGGGCCCAGTTCGGCGGCGATCTCGTCGAGCAGGTCGGCGTAGCGCGCGCCGCGGCGATCGATCTTGTTGACGAACACCAGCACGGGGATGCGGAGTCGGGCAAGCGAGCGGATCAGTACCCGCGTTCGGGCCTGCACTCCCTCGACCGCGGACACCACGAGTACGGCGCCGTCGAGCACGCGCAGCGCGCGTTCGACCTCGGCGACGAAGTCCGAGTGGCCCGGGGTGTCGATCACGTTGACCCGGAGGTCGCCGATCCGAAACGCCACCACGGCGGACTGGATGGTGATGCCGCGCTCGCGTTCGAGGGCAAGCGAATCGGTCTGCGTGCTTCCCTCGTCGACGCTGCCGATCCGGGTGATCACACCCGCGTCGAACAGCAGGCGTTCGGTCAGGCTGGTCTTGCCGGCGTCAACATGCGCGACGATCCCGATGTTCAAGTGGTTCATGACGGCCAGTGGCTCCCGCAGCGGATGAGTTGATCGGACGAACTCCGTTGAGACCGCTGGTCTTTCCGCGCATGAGGGGTGCCCTTTCCAGGTTGATTCGTGCCTTGGGTTGCGCCCGACCCTAACATCGCGGACCGGATCCGCCCGGTTTCCACTCCGTGGTCGAGCGGCGCCCCTGGCGGCACCGGCTTCCGCCCGTCCTCCGCTCCGCCTTCCGTTCCCGGCCCCGTGCCCTGTCCGGCGTCTCGTCCCGTCCCCTGCTCCGTTGCAGGCTCCGTTGCGAGTCACGTTGCAGCTCACGTTGCCATTCGCGTTGCAATTCGCGTTGCAGGAACCATCCACCGCCCGCGCGGGGCGGCCTCCGATACCCGAAAACGCCCAGGCCTGACCCAGGGCGGGCCCAGGACAGGCCCATGACAGGCCCTAGCATCGGGCCATGTCCCAGCCTCCTCGCCTCGAGCGTCTTCGCCTCGACCACGCCCCGGCCCTCCTCGAGTTCGAGCAGCACAACCGGGCCTACTTCGCCGCGTCGATTCCCGATCGGGGCGACCACTACTTCGCCCACTTCACCGAGCGGCACCACGAGCTACTCGTCGAACAGGCGGCGGGGCTGCACCACTTCCATGTATTGGTCGACGACGAGGGGAAGGTGCTGGGACGGGTCAACCTGATCGACGTGGCGGACGGCGCGGCCGAACTCGGCTACCGGATCGCCGAACAGGCCGCCGGGCGGGGGCTCGCCACGTCGGCGGTCCGCGAGGTCTGCGCACCGGCCGGCACCGCCTACGGCCTGCACACCCTGCGAGCGGTCACCACCCTCGACAACGTCGGCTCGCGAACCGTCCTGGCCCGAACCGGATTCACCGCCACGGAGAACATCGACCTGAACGGCCGCCCCGGCCTCCGCTTCACCCGGAACCTGCACCCGGAATCCGCGCCCGAAGCGCGCTGATCCGGCCCGAGGGCCGGGTGTTCACCTCGTGGCCCGATCCCCGATCAGGATCCGTGCGATCAACTCACGGCGGCTGGTCACCCCGGCCTTGGCGAACACGGCCTTCAGATGGTCCTGGACGGTGTACGGCGTCATCGCCAGGGCACGGGCGATCTCCTTGGTGTCGCAGCCGCGAACGGCCAGCAGCGCCACCTCCTGTTCGCGACCGGTCAACCCGTAGGCGGCCAGATACAGCGGCATCGTCTCGGCCGGCGAAGCCGGCGAGGCCACGACTCCGACGTGGCCGTCGGCGAGGCCGTCCAGGAGCGAGGCGTGCAGCACGAACCAGCGTCCGTCACGGGTGCGCACCCGGACCTTGGCCGACGAGACCGGCACCCCGGACGCGGCCAACCGGGCCTGCTCGGAGACCACCGCGAACGCCGTCGGCACCGAGAGCGCGTCGACCGCGTCGTCGGCGAGTTCGGCGAGCAGGCGCTGCGCCCGCTCGTCGGCGGCCACCAGGCCGTTCCCGGGACCGAGCACGACCATCGCGGGCACCTGATCGCCCGCCGCCGGCGACGCGGTCGCCCGGTGGCACGCGCGCAGCGCGTTGCCGATGTGCCGGGCCGCGACGTCCGCCAGATCCCGTTGCCGGCCCAGGTACGGACCACGATCCGCCGCCCGCATGAACGCCGCGCAGCCCCACATGCCGCCCTGCGTGTCGAAGACGGTGCGCATCTCGTCCCCGAAGCCGGCCGGTCCGATCTGTTCCCGGAATCGAAGGCTGTGCTCGGGCCGGCCCCGGGTCGCCCGGTCCAGCGTCTCGGCCCGAAGCCCGCTGTGCCGGATCTTGGGGAAGGTGCTCACGTCGTCGTGCCAGACCTCCCGCCGCACCGCGTCGTGGAAGCCCTCCAGGCTCAGATCGTCGCTCAGCACCGAGGTGACCAATCCGGTCGCCGGGTCGGCGGTGTGCCAACACACCGCGTCGAATTCCAGTACGTCGCGCAGCAGTTCGTCGGACCGGCGAAAGATCGCGTCGGCCTCCAGGCCCGCCCCGGCCAGTTCACGCAGGCCCTCGATCGCCCGCCGCGCACTCACGCCACGTAATGCCATGGCGCGAACGTAACACGCGGGCACCGACCACGTCCGTAGTGCGACCGTCGGGTGCGATGCCGGAGATCACCACGCGGTCTCCCGCAAACCTCCCAGGGATCTGGGATATCGCCGTACCGACGACGATCGCGAGGATGTCCACACGTGTTCCGCTACCCCGTGTTCGGCATGGACCGGACCGCGCTTCCCCGGGACGCCGAGCCGCCCTGTGGATCCCAGCCCCGGACCGGGATCCGCAGGGCATTCGTCGTACGGCGACACCCGGCAGCGCCCGCGCTCCGCAGCCGTGGCCGCGGCACCGCCCGACCACGCTCGCCCCGCCCCGCGCCCCCTGAGACGATCCTCGAGCGCCACGCGACCCGCGCGGCGGCCTGGCCCACCCATGCCCGGCCGGTCGGTCGATCCCGTCCACCGGGACGAGGAGTCGGAGGTCCCCCATCACTCGCGAACACACCACCCCCGCCCCGCGCCGGGTGCGCATCCGCACGGTCGACACCACCGCGCTGCCGATCTTCCTCACCATGCTCGACCGCGCGGTGGCCTGGCTGGCCGCCTCCGGTCGCGAGGGCCAATGGGGCACCGAGCCGTGGTCCACCCGCCCCGAGGCGGTGCGGCGCGTGGAGAAGGTCCTTCGTCACGGCCACGCCCGACTGGCCGAGATCGACGGCGAACCGGCCGGCGGCTGCGTCGCCTCCGACACGCCCTCCGAGTACATCCCCGCGGCCGAGGAACCCGAGTGGTTCGTCAACCTCCTGGTCACCGATCGGCGCTTCTCCGGAGCGGGCGTCGGCGCCGCGCTGATCGAGGACGTAAGCCGGGAGGCCGCCCGTCGCGCCGTCGACCTGATCCGGGTCGACTGCTACGCCGGCGGCGACGGCGCGCTCGTCGAGCAGTACAAGGCACTCGGCTTCACTCCCCTCTCGCGATTCGCGGTCGACCGCCCCGGACAGCCTTCCTGGCCGGGCCAGTTGCTCGGGCTGCGCCTGAACTCCCGGCAGCCGTAACGCTCCACGATCGCGACCCGCGAACACCCCGAGTGCGGGGGACGACCCCTCGGGCGGGACTCCCCCGCGCCCGACCCGACCGCTCGCGCGACCGCGCCCCGCCGCTCGCGCGACCACTCGCCCGGCCGCCCATACCACCGCTTGCGTGACCGCCGGTCCACGCTGCGCGACCCGAGGGCAAGTACCCGGAACCGCCCGGAAGTTACTCACGAGTATGCCGTGACTTGTCACGCGATCACGCCTAGAACTTGTTCCCACTCCGTCCCAGAGTGAGGAACGTCACATGAGCGATTCCGCCATGCGCAGCAACAGTTCCAAGGGTTTCTCGCGCCGCACTTTCATTACTGGAACCGGTTCCATCCTCGGCGTCGCGGCCCTCACCGGCCGCGCCGGCGCGGCCCAGCCGACGGCGGCCGCCTCCGCCGCCTCGATCCCCTCCGGGGCACACGTCCCGGCCCTGGTGATCGGCACCGGGTACGGCGGCTGTGTCGCCGCACTGCGTCTGGCCCAGGCGGGCGTCGACGTGCACATGATCGAGATGGGAATGTCCTGGGACACCCCCGGCCCGGACGGCAAGATCTTCGCCAACACCACCTCCCCCGACGCCCGTTCCTTCTGGCTCCGCACCAAGACCAAGCAACCGCTGAGCAACTTCCTCGGCTTCCCGATCGACCGGGACATCCCCAGGTACACCGGCATCCTGGACGCCGAGGAGTTCGCCGGCATCACCGTCTACCAGGGCCGGGGCGTCGGCGGCGGCTCGCTGGTCAACGGCGGCATGGCGGTGACCCCCAAGCGGGAGAACTTCGGCGCCATCCTGCCCTCGGTGAACGCCGACGAGATGTACAACACCTACTACCCGCGCGCCAACGCCGGTCTGGGCGTGGCCACCATCGACCCGGCCTGGTTCGACACCACCGCCTGCTACCAGTACGCCCGCGTCGGCCGCAAGCACGCCCAGCGCTCCGGCTTCCCGTTCGTGTTCGTGCCCACCGTGTACGACTGGGACTACATGAAGCAGGAGGCCGCCGGCGTCGTCCCCAAGTCCGCGCTGGCCGGTGAGATCCTCTACGGCAACAACTACGGCAAGAAGTCCCTGCAGAAGACCTACCTCGCTCGGATCCGGGACACCGGCCGGGTCACCATCTCCTCGCTGCACAAGGTCACTTCGGTCTCCCCGGCGGCCGGCGGCGGCTACACCGTGGTGATCGACCAGATCGACACCGGCGGTGCCACCACGGTCACCAAGACCGTCGTCGCGGACAAGGTCTTCTTCGCCGCGGGCAGCGTCGGCACCAGCAAGCTGCTGGTCCGGCTCAAGGCCACCGGAGCGCTGCCCGCCCTGAACGGCGAGATCGGCCAGGGCTGGGGCGACAACGGCAACGTCATGTGCGGCCGGGCCAACCACCTTTGGGATCCCACCGGCTCCCTCCAGTCGTCCATCCCCACCGGCGGCATCGACAACTGGAACGCCGGCGGCGCGTTCGCCGAGGTGGCCCCGCTGCCCACCGGCATCGAGACCTACGCCTCGTTCTACCTGTCGATCACCAAGAACCCGAACCGTGCCCGGTTCTCCTGGAACGCCGCGACGGGCAAGGTCGAGCTGAACTGGCAGTCCTCCTGGAAACAGCCGTCCATCGACATGGCCAAGACCATCTTCGACAAGATCAACGCGAAGGAGGGGACGATCTACCGGACCGACCTCTTCGGCACCTACAAGATCTGGGGCGACCACCTCACCTACCACCCGCTCGGCGGCGCGGTGTTGACCAAGGCCACCGACAACTACGGCCGCCTGCACGGCTATTCCGGGCTGTACGTGATCGACGGCGCGCTGATCCCCGGCAACACCAGCGTCAACCCGTTCGTCACCATCACCGCCCTCGCCGAACGCAACATCGAGAAGATCATCGCCACCGACCTGTGACACCGGCCTGACCGCGCGCCCCGGTGAGCCCTCACCCCCCGGTGCGAGCACACTCCCGGGGCCGTCCGGACCACTCCGGCCGGCCCCGGACCGCACACCGCGCGGCCGGCGTCGCGGCGCCCCGCCGCACGCGGCATCATGTGCGCGTGATCACCATTCATCTGAAGTACGAGATCGACGCCGACAAACTGGCGGACTTCGAGGAGTACGGCCGCCGCTGGGTCGGCCTGGTCAACCGCTTCGGCGGCACCCACCACGGCTACTTCCTGCCGAGCGAGGGCGACAGCGACATCGCCTACGCGCTCTTCTCCTTCCCCGGCTTCGCCGCCTACGAGCAGTACCGCATCGACAGCGCGACCGACCCCGACTGCCAGGACGCGATCCGACTCGCCCGCGAGACCGGGTGCATCAAGCGCTACGAACGCCGCTTCCTGCGCCCCCTCGACGACGGCTCCTGACCCGAGGACCGGCACGGGTCGGCGATCCGCGGCATCCCCGACCACCGTCGCGGAACTCCCGTGCCGCGCCGGACCGGGCGTGGCACGCGGGCTCCGTGGCGACGCCCGGCGGCACGTCCCGGGACCGGCGGTGCCCGATCGGCGATCAGTGCCGTTGGGACATCGCCGACTCGGTGACCAGCAACCGCAGCAACTCGTCCCGTCCCCCGCGCCGGAAGGCCTCCCGCTGCCGATCGGCCGCGGTCCCCTCCCGCATCAGCCGGTGCACCAGCGCGTCCACCTGGCGGGTGTCCCCGGTGTCCGCCAGAGCCGGGGTGACGTACTCGATCAACCGGCCGACCAGTTCACCGGCCTTGAGCCGGTGCGGCGTGTACGGGTCGACCAGCGCGTCGGTCAGGCCGTGCCGCGCGGCGTACCACTGCGCCGCCGCGACGAGCTCGGGGGCGGGTCGAGGCGGCGGCTGCCCGGCCGTCGCGTCCCGCAGCACCGTGGTCACCAGGGCCCGGACGAGGCCGGCGAGCATCACCGCGTCGTCCACCCTGAGCTGCACGTCCATCGCCCGGACCTCGACCGTGGGATAGCGGTCGGAGAGCCGGATCTGCCAGTAGACCCGGGCCCGGTCGCGCAACACGCCCGCGTTCAGCAGGTCGTCGATCCGGGCGTCGTAGTCGTTCGCGTCGACGAAGGCTGGCGGGACCCCACTGACCGACCAGCGGCCGAACACGATGGTGCGCCAACTCGCGAAGCCGGTGTCGCCGCCCTCCCACAGCGGGGAGTTCGCGGACATC
Source organism: Embleya sp. NPDC001921 (assembly GCF_053594475.1). Lineage (NCBI taxonomy): Bacteria > Bacillati > Actinomycetota > Actinomycetes > Kitasatosporales > Streptomycetaceae > Embleya > Embleya sp. NPDC001921. The sequence goes on along the minus strand of NZ_JBSFEO010000041.1, from coordinate 18,644 downwards.
GCCACCAGCAGCGGCAGCCACGGGCGCAGCCGATTGAGCACCATCACGCCGGCGTCCCGATCGGGGACCGCGACGTGGACGTGCATCCCGTTGATGAACATCTCGTCGACCAGGCGCGGGGCGTCCGAGTGCAACGACCGGTAGCGGATCCGGTCGGTGACCTCGGCCGGGAGGCCGGGGCCGAAGGGCGCGGACCCGGACGCGACCAGGTGGCATCCCGCCTGCTCGGCCGCGGCGGCCACCGAGTGGCGCAGCCGCAGCAGGTGGCCGCCGACCTCGTCGAGGGTCTCGCACACCGGTGTGGCGACCTCGATCTGCATCTGCAACAACTCGGGCTGGATCTCGCCGCCGGCCACCGCCGGCTGCAGATCCGCCGCCGCCCGAACCGCCTCGGCCATCGGCACCGGCAGGCCGTCGACGGGATCCACGAGCAGGTATTCCTCCTCGACTCCGAGCGTGATCACGGCCGGCCCCCGACCACGACGGGCGTGGCTCCGCGAACAAGCGCGCGGCGTACGGGGGCGGGGGCTACCCGGTGCCCCGAGGTCGAGCACACCATCGTGGACTCCTTCCAACCGTGACCACCGACGACGCCCCCGTCGATCGGCCGGCGCCCCGTCGACGCCCGCCTGTCGCCTCCTGCGGCGCCCCCGTCGCGACACGCGGACCCGCGGCTCGCACGCCAAGGGCGCCGCAGGCGCGGCGCCCTTGGTCGGACCCGTGACTCAGACCGGCGTCCCCTCGTCGGCACAGTCGTCGGTGAGCTTCGCGACGGGGTTTATGGTCCGCTCGACCTCGCTCATGCACGGCCCGCAGAACGTCTCCCGTCGCCGGGTGCCGTCCACGTCCCGGCTGGGGGGCAACGTCACCCCGCACATCGCGACGTCCTCGCTCTCCATCGCGTGCCACACCACGCTTTGTGCGTCCTGGACCGCTCTCATCACGTGCATGTCCGCTCCCGTGTCGTGAGATCCATCGACCTCACCATGTAATCCGCTGTGGGCTCGGCCCGCACGCCCAGCGCCTCCCGGCCGGCGGGCGATCCCAGGTTCCGGGCACCCGATCAGGCACAATCCCGGTCGGCGGCTTGGGCCGTGCGGGTGAACGCCGCCCCCGTTCGGTACGCCCGTCCCACCCCCGGTGACGCGCGACACGTATCGGCGCGGGCACGCGGCGTGGAAGACTCACGGCGAGTGTTCGCGCGCTCCGGGGTCGGTGAAATTCCGAACCGGCGGTGACAGTCCGCGACCCGACCGCAGCCGGCGGCCGGTTGACCCGGTGAAACTCCGGGACCGACGGTGAGAGTCCGGATGGAAGGCAGTGCGCGGCGACACGTCGACCCCGCGGTCGGGCCCTGCCCGGACGCGGGACGAACGTGCTCGCTCTCCCGGAACGGCGTCGGCGCACGGGGGAACGGGCCGTTGGCGGATTCCGAACCCTTGTACGCCGTGGCCGTCCCCCGCGGCATGCGTCGAACGCCTGTCCGTGTGGGCGGCCCCTCCTTGGCACGGAACCACGCGTGCGGCCGGATCCCCTCGCGGGTCGGTCGCACGAGACCACAGGAGAGTACGCATGACAGAGAAAGTCCACGAGAAGCCGCACGAGGGCACGGTCGAGCGCCCGGAGAAGGTGGTTCGGGCGATCGAGGCCTTTGCCCGAGGGGGTTTCGTGATCGTCTTCGACGACGAATCCCGCGAGAACGAGGGCGACCTCATGGTGGCCGCGGAGCACATGACCGAGGCGGCCATGCGTTTCATGCTCGAGCACACCGCGGGGGTGGTCTGCGTGGCCATGCCGGACGAGGCGGTCACGCGGCTGGAGTTGCCGCCGATGACCGCGACGAACACCGGCCTGCACGAGACCGCGTTCACCGTGTCCGTCGACCTGCTGGAGGGCGCCACCACCGGCATTTCCGCGGCCGAACGGGCGCGCACCATCCGGGCATTGGCCGACCCGTCGACCCGGCCGGGCGATCTGGGCCGGCCCGGCCACGTGTTCCCGATCCGGGCCGTGCCCGGCGGTGTGTCGGCTCGGGACGGCCACACCGAGGCGGGCATGGACCTGTCCAGGCTCGCGGGACTGTCCGGCACGACCGCGATGTGCGAGGTCGTACGCACCGACTGGAGCATGGCGCGCCTGGGCGACCTGGCCGCGCTGGCCGAGAGCGAGGACCTGCGGCTGATCTCGGTGGGTGACCTGGCGGCGTACCGGGAGGCGATCGAGGTGGGGTCGGCTCTCGGGTGAGACACATCCCGGCCGGGCGCGGCACCTCCGCGTCCCGGCCGGGGCTCCCGCCCTTTGTCCGGGTCCCGGGCGGCACGCTGGGAGCCAAGCGAAGCGAGGCGGACCGGTCTGGCAGGGTCGCGGCGTCGGGGCCGCGCGTTCGTTAAGCGTGGGTCAACGAAGGCGCTGCGGATCGACGTTGATCGGGAGCGGTGCGCCGGTGGAGAGTTGAGGACAGCGGCGGCGGCCCGGGCGGGATCGGTGGCGGCCGCCCGTCCCCACCCGGTTCGACCATCGGAGCAGCATGCCCTCCCCCACCCGCCGTCCGGCCGGCCTCGAAGTACGCCTGGCGAGTCGTCCCGTGGGCGAACCCCGCGCGGAGGACTTCGAGTTCGCCCGGACCGAGGTTCGCGAGCCGGAAGCCGGCGAGGTCCTCGTGCGCAACACCTGGATGTCGGTGGACCCGTTCACCCGCGAATGGATGCACGCCGACGCGTACGTGCCGCCGTTCGTCATCGGCGAGCCGCTCGCCGGTGGCGCCGTCGGCGAAGTGGTCGCCTCCCGCGCGGCGGGCCTCCCGGTCGGCACGATCGTGTCGCACTTCGCCGGATGGCGCGAGTACGCCGTGCTGGGCGCGGACGCGGTCGCCGCGGTGGACACCGCGCTCGCCCCGGTCGAGGCGCACCTGGGCGCGCTGGGCAGTACCGGCCTGACCGCCTACGCGACGCTGACCCGGGTACTTCCCGTGCGTCCCGGCGACGTGGTCTACGTCTCGGCCGCCGCCGGCGCCACCGGCAGCGTCGCGGGACAACTGGCCCGCCGACTGGGCGCGGCCACGGTGATCGGCTCGACCGAGGGCGCGGAGAAGACCCGACTCCTCACCGAGGAGTTCGGCTTCGACGTCGGCATCGACCACACCCGCGGCCGGCTGCGCGAGGACCTCGCCCGGGCCGCCCCCGACGGCGTCGACCTGACCGTGGAACTCGTCGGCGGCGCGCACCTGGAGGCCGCCATCGACGCCGCCCGGGTCGGCGGCCGGATCGCCGTGGTCGGAGCGATCTCCGGGTACAACGCCACCGGTCCGCTGCCCGGACCCACCAACATCTTCGCCACCGCCACCAAGGAGCTCACCCTGCGCGGCATGGCCGTCACCTCGTACTTCGGGCTCGCCGAGGAATGGACGAAGCTGGCCGCACCCCTCCTGGCCGACGGCACCCTGCGCACCCGGCACACCGTGCTCGCCGGCCTGCGACGGGCCCCGGAGGCGCTGATCGCACTGCTGCGCGGCGAGAACATCGGCAAGATGCTGGTTCGGCTGGACCACTGACGCCGGCGCGGCCGCGCGCCGATCCGGGACGGGACCCGGGGCGTGTCTTCGATCCCGGGCGATCGAAGACACGCCCTGGCGACCGGTCGCCGAGCCCACCTGAGATCATGCTCGGGCCCTGCACGACGATCTGGACGAGGATCCGTGGAACGCTACGAAATCGAGGCTTTTCTCACCCTCGTCGAGGAATTGCACTTCGGCCGGGCCGCCGAGCGGCTGCGCATCTCCACCGGCCGGATGAGTCAGACCATCGCGAAGCTGGAACGCGGGATCGGCGCCCGGCTGTTCGAGCGCACCAGCCGCCGGGTCGCGCTCACCCCGATCGGCTGCCGGTTCCACGACGACCTGCGGCCCGGCCACGAGCAGATCGAGCGGGCCGTGGGGAACGCGATCATGGCCGCCCGAGGCTTCGACGGACCGCTGCACGTCGGCTTCCTCGGCGCGGCCGGCGGCCAGTTCCTGTTGGAGGTGATCCGTGCCTTCCGCGCCGAGCACCCGACCTCCGAGGTGGACCTCCAGGAGTTCCAGATGAACACCTCGATCGCCGGCCTGCGCGCGCACAACTCCGATCTGGTGCTGGTGACCCGCCCGTTCGCCGATCCCGATCTGGTGATCGGTCCGACCCTGTGGGCCGAGACCCGCTACCTGGCGCTGCCGTGCGAGCATCCGCTGGCCTCCCGCGCCGAGATCGGGCAGGAGGACTTGGCCGACGTCACGCTGTTGCGCATGCCGGCCAACTGCCCGCCCTCGGTCGCCGAGGACCGGGTCCCCTCCCGCACCCCCGCCGGCCGGCCGATCGCCCACGGCCGGCCCGCCACCACCTTCCTGGAAGCACTCGCCCTGGTGGGCGCCGGCGAGGGCGCGTTCACCGTGGGCGACCAGGTGAACCGCTTCTACGTCCGTCCCGACGTCAGCTACGTCCGGATCGCCGACGCCCCGCCGATCGAATGGGGGCTGATCTGGCGCAAGGCCCACGAGACGGAACGGGTGCGCGCGTTCAACGACCGGGCCGTCGCGCTGAGCCGCACCCGTACCGCGTCATGACCCGGCGTCCCGCGCTCCCCGCCGCTCCGCCGCCCACTGCCGGGTGATCGGCACGTCCAGCACCGCCTTGCCCCCGACCCGGCGGGACAGCAGCGCGTCGGCGGCGAGTTCGGCCTGCTCCCACGGGCCCCGCCAACCGATCCGCGGGCTCAGTCGACCCGATTCCAGCAACCCGAGCAGCACCGCGAGGTCGTCCGCGAAGGGGGTCGCGACGTTGAAGTTCTCCAGTCGCCCGCGCGCGGAGTTGGTACCGGCCACCTCGAAGTCGATGGTGGTCGGCTGCCGGGCCGCCCGGCCGATCGCCTGCACCACCCCGTCCGCCTCCAGCCGGTAGAACGCCTCGGCCAGTTGCGGCCCGCCGACGTTGTCGAGCACGCCGTACACGGGAGCGGACAACTCGCCGGGTCCGAACACGATCTCGGCGGCGCCCGATTCCCGCAGCCCCTCCGCTCGCTCGGGCGAGCCGACCGAGGCGATCACGTGCGCGCCGGCGAGCGCGGCGAGTTGTACGGCGAACCTGCCGACGCCGCCGGAGGCGCCGGTGACCAGGACCCGGCGGCCGAGCACCGAGCCCAGTCGGCGTACGGCCTGGAGCGCGGTGACGCCGGCGACCGGAAGGGCGGCGGCGACGCCCAGGTCGACCGCCTCGGGGACGACGGCCAGGTTCGCGGTGTCGGCGGCGCGCAGTTCGGCCCACGCGCCGTCCCAGCCGAAGGTGACCACGCGGGTGCCCACCTGTGGTCCGGAGCCGTCGGCCGCGGCGCGCGCGACGATCCCGGCGGCGTCCCAGCCGGGGACGCGTCCGGTCGGTTCGCCGCTCGGCCGATACGCGATCTCACCGAAGTTGAGCGAGAACGCGGCGACCGCGACCAGTACCTGGTGCTCCCGCGGGCGCGGGTCCGGCATGTCGGCCGCGTGCAGGCCCTGCGGGCCGTGGAGGAGTGCTCGCATGTGTGATTCCCGTGTGCTTCCCGGTCGGTCCCCGGCGCACGGGGAGCGCGCGCCGGGGACGGGGTGGACGCCGATCACCGGAGCGTGTCGGCGAGGTGCGGTCAGTTGCCGGCGGCGCCGGCGGCGACGGTGCCGCCGCCCCGCACTGCCTCCAGCGTCGGGTAGTCGGTGTACCCGCGGTGGTCGCCGCCGTAGAAGGTGGCCTTGTCCGCGACGTTGTACGGCCCGCCCGCCCGGACCCGTGCGACCAGGTCGGGGTTGGCCAGCCACATCTCGGCCAGCGCGACGGCGTCGGCCACGCCGTCCGCCAGCGCCCCCGCGCCGATCTCGGGCGTGCCGGGAAAGGACTCGGGGGTCGGATGCGCGCACAGGATCAGCACGCCCGGCCACGCGGCGCGGATCAGCCGGGTGACGTCGCGGGTGAGGATCTCGAAGACGTGCAGGTACGCCAACGGCGTCGGCGCGAGCGCGCGCACCAGCGCGGTGTACAGCTCGGCGGGGTCGCTCTCGCTGATCCCGTTGAAGGTGATCCCGGGCGAGAGCCGCACGCCGACCCGCTCCGGCCCGATCGCCTCGGCGACCGCCGCGACCACCTCGACGGTGAGCCGGATGCGCCCCTCGATCGAGCCGCCGTATCCGTCGGTGCGCCGGTTGGACCCGTCGGCGAGGAACTGGTGGAGCAGGAACCCGTTGGCCGCGTGCAGTTCGACGCCGTCGAAGCCCGCGTCGATCGCGTTGCGCGCACCGCTCACGAAGTCCTCGACGACACCGCGGATGTCGTCGAGGGTCATCTCGCGCGGCGTCGGGTGGTCGAGCATGCCGTCGGGCGTGAACATCTGCTCGCCGGAGGCGATCGGGGACGGCCCCACCGGGTGCGCGCCGTCCGAGTACAGGCTCGGGTGCCCGATCCGGCCGCAGTGCACGAGCTGGGCGACGATCCGGCCGCCCCGGGTGTGCACCGCCTCGGTGACCGGCCGCCAGGCCGCGACCTGCTCGTCGGTGTGCAGCCCCGGGGTCAGCACGTACCCCTGCCCCAGCTCGCTGATCTGGGTCGCCTCGGTGATGATCAGTCCGGCCGACGCGCGCTGTGCGTAGTACTCGGCCGCGGCCGGGGGGATCACCCCCGCGTCGTTCGCGCGGCTGCGCGTCATCGGCGCCATCACCAGTCGATTGGGCAGGTCCAGTTTGCCGACGGTCAGGGGTTCGAAGAATCCGGGCATCAAGAAGCTCCTGTGCGGAAAGACACCCCCGTCGCGGACGCGACGGAGGCACCTCTCCACCCTCGCCGGCCGGCGCGACCGGAACAACGCCGGATCGCGCAAGGAACGATGCGTCGCGCTAAACGATCCGCGCGCGGTCAGCGCCGCCGTCGCGGTCCGGGCATCGGGCCCTCGCGTTTGAGCGTCTCGACGATCGGTGTGGTCTCCACGCTCGTGATGCCCTCGACGGTGCCCAGCGAGCCCGCGAGGAAGTCGTACAGGTCCGCGGTGTCGCGACACAGCACGCTCGTGAGGAAGTTCGCGCGTCCGGTCGCCACGGCGGCGAACACGACCCGGGGGTCGGCCGCCACCACCTCGGCGACCGCTCCGAGGGCGGAGGGGCGTACGTTCATCCACAAGAACGCGCACAAGCCGTAGCCCAGGTTCGCCGCGTCCGTCTCCACCTCGAAGAACAACACGCCCGTGCCGCGCAGCAGTTCGACCCGCCGGCGCACCGCCGACTCCGAGGTTCCGCAGGCTCGGGCCAGGTCCGCGTACGAGGTGCGGCCGTCCTGGGCCAGGGCCGCGAACAGCTCGCGGTCGCCGTCCACCCACTCGGGTACCGGCGCGTCCCACGAAGCCTGCGGAGCGGCCCGGGTCAGCGCCTCGGCCTGGGCCTGGGTGAGGCCGATGTTCTGCGCCTGCCAGCTCGTCGGACCGCCGACGACCACGCGCAGCAGGCAGTACATCTCCAACCCGATCACCCCGGCCGCGCGGCCCAGTTGCCGGGACAACTCGTCGGCCGGGGAGTCCGGGCCCTTCGCCCGGGTCACGCAGATCACCTCGGTCCCGGCCGCCAGCACATGCAGCCAGGAGACGTCCGATCGCCGGCCCAGCCCCTGGGCCACCGCGTCCACCGCGTCCGGCACGCATCGCACGCGCAGGATCCACGACGTCTGGCCGGTGCGTCGGGTGTCGGTGATCGGTACCACCCGGATCGCGCCCTTCGCACGCATTCGGCGATAGTGCCGCACCACGGTCGCGTCGGAGACGCCCAGCACCTCGGCGATCCGCGCGAAGGGTGCGCGGCCGTCGATGTCGAGCGCGTGCACGATGGCCAGGTCGACGGCGTCGAATTCGATGGATCCCATCGCACGAAGCCTAACAATGATGGAAATCCGCCGCATCCAGCTTGCGAACTCGACCGGGTCACGCGAATACGCGACTGTTTCCGTCAGCGGCGCCGAGCGGACGACGGCCCGCGACCCCCGTGTCCCACCCGACCCGTCCGGTCGGGCTCCGACGCGACCCCTCCCCATCTTCGGGCCCATGCGACCCATCCGGTCGACGCGGCTCGCACTCGCCCATCGTTTTCGCCAAGGAGTCATCGTGCGCAAATGGGGACCGCTCCTCGCGGTCTGTCTCGGATCGTTCATGCTGCTCGTCGACGTCACCATCGTCATCGTCGCGCTGCCGGACATGAGCGCCGACCTGGGTTCCTCGTACACCGACCTGCAATGGGTGTTGGACGCCTACTCCCTCGCCCTGGCCGCGCTCATGCTCGGCGCCGGATCGCTCGCCGACCGGGTCGGCCGGCGGCGGGTCTTCGTCTTCGGCACGATGCTGTTCACCACCGCGTCGCTGCTGTGCGCGCTGTCCACCGACACGGCGACACTGATCGCGGCCCGGGCGCTGCAGGGCGTCGGTGGCGCGGCGATGTTCGCCACCACGATCGCCCTGCTCGGACACGCCTACCAGGGCCGCGACCGGGGCGTCGCGTTCGGCGTGTGGGGATCGATCAGCGGGGCCGCCGCCGCGATGGGACCCATTCTCGGCGGCCTGCTGACGCAACACCTCGGCTGGGAGGCGATCTTCCTGATCAACGTGCCCATCGGGGTGGCGACCGCGGCGTTGGCCTGGCGGGTGCTCGGCGAATCGCACGGGAACCGCTCGGCGCGGCTGGACCCGGTCGGCATGCTCACCTTCACCCTCGGCGCGGCGCTGCTCACCTACGGGTTCGTCCGCGCGGGCGGAGCCGGCTGGACCGAGAGCGGGACGCTCGCCGTGTTCGCCGGCGCCGTGCTCGCGTTCGTGGTCTTCGTGGTGACCGAGATCCGGGTCGCCGAGCCGATGATCGACCTCGCGCTGTTCCGCCGCGCGTCGTTCGGCGCGATCATGGCCGCCGGCCTGCTGATCCAGTTCGCCGCGTTCTCCGCCTTCCCGCAGATGTCGGTGTGGCTCCAGTCCTTGCTCGGGTACAGCCCGGTGGAGGCCGGACTGGCGCTGTTGCCGCTGGCCGCGACCTCGTTCGTGGTGTCCGCGCTGGCGGGCCGGCTCCTGCTCGGGGTGGCACCCAGGTGGTCGATCGGGATCGGCGCGGTATTCATCGGCGTCGGCAGCCTCGCGCTGACCCTGGTCGACGCCGGATCGAGTTGGACGGCTCTGACTCCCGGCCTGGTGCTGGGCGGTGTCGGAGTGGGCCTGGTCATGCCGCAGTTGGCCGGCGCGGCACTGGCCGCCGTCCCTCCCGCGCGAGCCGGGATGGCCGGTGGCGCGCTGAACACCTTCCGCCAGTTGGGCTTCGCGCTCGGCATCGCCGTGGTGGGCGTGCTCTTCCGCGACGGCGCGGCCCACACGCTGGGCGATGCCGGCTCGATCGGCGGCGACCCGCACGCCACCGCCGAGGCGCTCGGCGGCGGCCGGGCCCAGGAGATCGCGGCGGCGGCGCCGGCCGACTCCCGGGACGTCGTACTGGGCACCCTGCGCGAGGCGTTCACGGCGGGCCTGGACCGCACGTTCGTGCTCTGCGGGGTGCTCGGGATCGCGGCGGGCGCGCTGGTCCTGCTGACCGGTCGGGCCGCACCCGCCACCCCGGCCGCGTCCCCGGGCCGGCAGCCGGCACCGGACTCCGAGACCGCGCCCGCATCCGCGTCGCGGTGACGTCACACCGGCACGCGCCGTCCGGGAGTGCCCGGGCGGCGCGTGTTCGCGGCCGTCCGCGGGCGTCAGGCGTGGGCCATTTCGACCACCTTGGCGGCGGGCGCGTTGCGCTTGACCGAGTCGATCCCGTTCATGCACGCCGCGCGGGTCTCGTAGGCCTCACCGACGGCGATGATCTGCCCGTTCCCGGCCTTCAGCCTGAACCGGAACTTGCCGGCCTTGTCGGTGTACATCTCGAACTTGGCGGCCATCACACACCTCCGTGATCGCGTCGCCCCCACCATCGTCCCGCTCCGTGCGCCCGCCGGCATCCGCACCGGCCCGTCGAGGCCCCGCGCGTCGCCGTCGCCTCGGGCGGTCGCGGGTCCTCGCTCGGGGGCGTCACCCCGGCATCACGGTGTGTTGCCCAGGGCCTGGCGCAGCGGCAGCGCGCCGGTGGCGATGTGGATTCCACGCGAGACGATCCGCGCGTTGGTCGAGTCGAGCGTGGACAGTTGGGACAGCGGCGCGGGACCGTCGTCGTGCAGCGAACAACACAGGAGCAGCATGGTGCGCAACGCCCCCGGTGGGAACGGCGCGTCGGAGACGGTGACCACCTCGCGCAGCGTCGGCCAGCGCACCGCCGCGTAGCGGCCGTCGTCGGACCAGTCCAGGCACACCGCGTACAACTCGGGGCGGCGCACGAACGAGCCTTCCTCGGTGAGGATGTACGTGGTCGCCTGGGCCGCGTGGCTGCCCTCGGCCGCGCGGTAGAGCGCGGCCTCGATCACCTCCGAGGACATGGCCGGGACGGAGGCCCCGTCGGTGTGGCGGGCGGGGCGCGCCGTGACCCGGTCGCCGCGGTGCTTGGCGTCGTTGCGGTTGCGCCGGCTGCTCGGGCGACGATCGGTGCTCATGAGACAACCCTTCGGGCCGGGTCCGGAGCCCACGTGTGGGCGGGGGCGAGCAGGTGCGCGGGTTCCACTCGGAACAGGTGGGCCAGGCGCTCCACATCGTTGAGGTCGAAGGGGAGTTCACCGGTGAAGCGACGCCACGCCCAGGACCGGCCGTGTCCCAGGGCCTCGCCGATCGCGCCGTCCGTGTAGCCGTCGCGTCGCGCGAGCATCCGCACGTTGCGCACCACGATCATCCGGATCGGTTCGTCCGCGTCCGAATACGAGTCTTGGGTGGATATCGGCTCCGCCGTTCTCGTCCCACGCACCCCAGGCGCAACATCTGTCATCTCCGCAGAGTAGATCGCCACTTGCGGGAGCGGTAGAGCACAAGGAGGACAATCATCCCTCTGTGCGGGAAAGTTGCCGCGTCACACGAACGCGTCGAACCCTCGCCGCCGTGGACCGTCCGGGTGTTCGTCAGGATTTTGGGGAGTGGTGCGCGGACGCGCGGGCCACCTCGAGGAGTTCGGGCAGTGTGCCGGTGAACGTGTCGAACAGGTGCAGCGCGACGGTCCAGGCCTCGACGTCGTCGCCGAGCAGGCGCTCGGTGAGGGCGCGCGCCGCGTCGCACGGTTCGGCCACCCGGGCATCCGGCACACGCGGATCGCGAACCAGTCGGCTCAGGGCCCTCGCCGGGTGCGGCGCGTGGCGGACCACGTCGTCCGCGGCCAACACGCCGCGCCCGACCCACTCGCCGTCGTGCCACCGGTCCAATCGGGCGCACGCCGCCACCACGAAGTCGCGCGGACAGCCCGGGTGTTTGAGCAGCGGCCAGAGCGTCGACTCGGGCCACTCCGGGTTCGGCGCCGCCTCGGCCAGCGCCTCCCACGGCAACACCACGCACCGCCGGACCAGTTCGCCGAGCGCGGCGACCGGGTCGGCGGCGTCGCGGACCACGCGCAGGTGCTCGGCCGGCTCACCCGGCGCGGCGTGCGCGGCGAACAGCGCGCCGCGTACCGACGCCGACGGCGAGGCGTACAGCAGCAGTTGTTGTGCGGCCCGTTGGTCCAGATGCGGTGCGAGCGCGAGCGATACGGCCTCCGGCACGCAGCGCAGCAGGTTCAGGAAGGCGATCCGGGCGTCGCGCCGATACTCGATCGGGAACACCGCGGGCTCGGGACTCGGCCATCGGTTCGGCACGGTCCAAGCCGCGGCGGAGGCGGCGGCGATCAACTCGCGCGCCGTGCCGGAAAAGTCCGCGAGCAGTCGATACACCGCCACCCACGCGGCGGGATCGGCACCCAGCGGAGCGCACAACTCGGCCAGTGCCCGGCGAACCGACGGCTGTTCGACGGGCAGCGCGATCAGCATCGCGGGGGCGGGACGGGCCTCGACGAGCACCCGCTCCACCGCGAACCGCCCACTCGTGATCCCGCGGTCCAGGAAGCGCGCGAGCAGGTGGTCCCGGCGGTTGACCTTCGGCTCGTGCACGAGCTCGAACGGCAGGTCGTGTCCGCGCGCCACGGTGCGGTCGAAGTCCGATCGCAGCGCCTCCTCGACCAACTCGGGCGGACAGTACGGCGATTCGGACAGGTAGGCCAGCGCCGCGCCGCCGAAGGGTGCGCGCGCGTGTTCGCGCCGAAGCAGGTCGGGGTCCAGCGCCGGCGGTTTCGAGGACCAGTTCACGCTGTTCAGCCGCAGGCGCACCAGGGCGCCGATCACCGTCGGGTCGGTCCGCGGGCCGGGCGGACGGCAGGCCGCGAGATGCTCGGCCGGTGCGGCGGACTCGGCGGCGGCGTACAGCAGTTCGGGCAGCCCGACGTGACCGAGTTCCGCGCCGGCCAGTCGGCGCAGCGCTTCGGCGCCGCCGCGTTCGGCCACCGCCACGCACAGGTCCACGGCCGCCGGGTAGGGCACCCGCGCGCAGTTCTCCTCCGCGACGACGAGGGCGACCTCGGCGAACGGGCCGCGCGCGACGGTGAGCGGGTCCCGGCGGGCGATGCGGCGCACCTCGTGCGCGAGACCGAGCCGGGTGTGCCAGCGCGGATCCTCCGGGTCGGCCACGCTCGCGAACACCTGCTCGATGAGGCCGGGGAAGAACCACGCGTAGGAGCGGATCAGCCGCGCGGCGGCGACCGGATCGGCGATCGCCGCGGTCCGGGCCAGCAGTTCGGCCGACCACCGACCCTCGGAGGTCACCGCCGCGGCGAGCGGCCGCGCTCCGATCAGCGCGTCGGCGACCGGGTACGCCAGGCCGAACTCGGCCGCGAACGCGTGCACCCAGCGGGCGCGGAACCGTTCGGCGAGCGCTTCGGCCACCTCGGGCGGGGCCAGACGCAGCGCGGCCAGCAGTGCCAACATCGGGTCGGCCCTCCCCTGGACCGTGTTCCGCGCCCCACGCCCGGCCCGCGACGTCCCGCACCACCGCCGGGACCGACGCGGGTTCGCGGACACTCCCGAGGACGACGGGCGTCCGATCCTGCCACGGCCCGTCGTCCCGTCGGGATCGGGTGCGGAACGGGCCTGCGGGTCTTCGGGATCGGGTCCGGAACCGGCCTGCGGGTCTTCGGAATCGGGTCCGGAAACGGCCCGCGGGTCGTCCGGGCTCGGCGTGGAACCGGCCTGTGGGTCCATGGCCGCACCTCCGTGTCCTCCAGCGGCGGACCAGATGTCCAGGGGCACGAAACCGGTGGTGTGCCCGTCGGGGCCGACCACGCGGCCCATCCGCTTGATCACCTGGATGGTAGCCGCGCTGTCCACCACCTCGACCCGGGGAAACGCCCGACCGCTCGGCCCACGGGGCCGGTACGTCGGCCGCCCGGCGCAGCCACGCCACGACGACCAGGTCGGCGGCGCCGGTGACCACGGCGCACTCGCGCACGTCGGCCGACGCGGTCAACCGGGCGGGCGGGCCGAGCGGGTCGGCCGGGTCGAGCCGGCCAGCCGGGTCGAGCGGGTCGGCCGGGTCGAGCGGGTCGAGCGCGGACCCGGTGCACCGACCTTGCCGGGTGCCGCTTCGGTGGTCGTTTCGGCTGTGGCTTCGGTGCTCACGAGCGGGTCGATTCCGTCCACGCCGAGGTCAGTCGGTCCACGACCCGGTGCAGCACGTCGTCCGCGAAGCCGAACGGGACACGCAGGAAGTGGTCGTGGGCGCCGGTGGCGTCCATCGCCGCGCCGGGCACGACCTCCACGCCGTGCCGGAGCGCCACCTGGGCGTAGGCGCGGGCGTCGGTGCCCGGCGGGAGTTCGACCCACAACACCGAGCCACCGGTCGGCGGGTGTGCGCGCCAGGTCGGCAGCCGGTCGGCCAACAGCCCTTCCAGCGTGGCGAGTCGCTGCCGCAGCAGAGTGTTCCGGGCGGCGCCGAGCGCGGGCAGATCGGGCAGCAGGCGAGCCGCGAGCGCCTGGTCCAGGAGCGGGGTGCTCAGGTCCGCCCGGGCCTTGAGCCGGGCGAGCGGTTCGACGGTGGCCCGCGGAGCCCGCACCCACCCGATCCGCAGCCCGCTCCAGACCGCCTTGGACAGCGACCCCACCGTGAGCACCGTCGCGCCCGTCGGGTGCGCCGCGATCGGCGCGGGCACCTCGCCCGGCGCGACGGCCGCCGCGTGCGCGCTGTCCTCCAGCACGGTGACCCCGTGTTCGGCGGCCAACGCGGCCACCCGGCGGCGCCGGCTCGCCGACATCAGCGCGCCGGTGGGGTTGTGATAGGTCGGCATCACGAACAGCAACGCGGGCCGGTGCTCGGCGAAGGCCCGGGCCAGCAGATCGATCCGGATCCCCTCGTCGTCGAGGCCCACCCCGACCAGCCGGGCGCCCGCCGCGCGGAAGGTGTCCAGGCAGCCGGGCCAACTCGGCGACTCGACCGCCACGCACCCGCCCGGGCGGACGAACAGCCCGGTGGCCAGCGCGAGCGCCTGCGTCGCACCGGTGGTGACCAGCACCTGGCCCGGCTCGGTGGGCAGACCGTGCCCGGTGTGGTGCTCGGCGATCGCCGCACGCAGCGCGGGCAGGCCCGCCGGGTGGTAGGCGGTGTCGCGCAGCAGGCCGGGCAGGTCCTCACGGACCACGTCGAGCAGCGCGCCGGCCAGATCCGGGCCGCCCTCGTCGGCCGCGTGACCCAGCGAGATCACCTCGCCCGGCCCGGTCACCATGCGTTGCGTCAGCGCCGTCGCCCGGCCGCCGCGTACCCGCCCGTCCCCGGCCGCCGGCAACTCCGGCCGGCGGGCGACGCTGCTCCCGCTGCCGCGCCGGCTCTCCACGAGCCCGGCCGCGCGCAGCGCGTCGTACGCCGAGACCACCGTGGCCCGGCTCACCGCGAGCGCCTTGGCCAACCGCCGTTCGGCGGGCAACCGCGCCCCCGCCGGCAGCGCCCCGTCCGCGATCAAACGCGTCGTGGCAGCCGCCAATCTGCGATAGAGCGCGCCCCGGCCCGAGGCCCAGTCGCCGAGCAGTTCGACGAGGTCGGCGGCCTCCATCGGCCCCGCCTGCGGCGAAATCCGGTCCACCCGCGGCCTCATTGGCCCGTGTCGAAGGCGGCCGTCGCGCCCAGGCTGGTCAGCGTCACAGCAGCGCACAGTACTGGAGCACCAGATGAGTTCGGCCAAAGCCCCGGACGCCCGCCTCGCCGCGATCTGCGACGCGTCCGTGTTCGCCGCCCGGGAGAGCGCCGGTCGCCACGAGTACGACGGCGCGATCCAGGACCTGTCGCCCGGCGGGGTGCGCCGCGCCCTGGCCGCGCTCGGCGGACCGCGCGGGACCCGGCCCTACCCGGACGCGCACGACGAGGCGCTGGCCGCCGCGGCCGAGCACGCCCTGCGGGTGCGCCTGGGCGAGTTGGAACTGCACCGGAGCAACCCCGTGTGGCACATCGACAACCTCGACCTGTCCGGGTACGACCGCGACTATGCCCCGGCCGAGGAGCGCGCGGCCGCGCGGCGGGCGCACCTGGCCCGCTGGCCGGACGGCGTGGCGGCGGCGATCGAGGCGCTCGACCGGGTACCGGCGCCGCTGGCCGAGGCCACCGTGCCGCTCGCGCGGGGCTTGGGGGCGTTCGTCGACACCGGCGCCGGCCCCGTGCACGACGCGGCGCGGCGGGCGCTGGACCGCTTCGTCCGGCACCTGGAGCGCGCCGCGGTCCACGGCGCACCGTCCGCCGCCCTCGGCGGTGCGGTCCTGGCCCGACTGCTCGGCTCGGCCGAGGCGCTGGAGATCGACGTGGACCGACTCGCCGCCCGGGTCGACGCCGAGCGCGACCGCCTGTGCGAACTGCGCGACGAGGCCTGCCGGCGGGTGGATCCGCAGGCCGAGCCCGCGGACACGATCCGCGCCCTCCAGGAGGACCATCCGGACGCGGATCGGGTGATCCCCGAGTTCCGCAAACTCGCCGAGGAGGCCGTCGCCTGGACCGCGGCCAACGACCTGGCGCCGAACCACGACGTGCCGGTCGAGGTACTGCCGATGCCCGACGCGCAACGCCGGGCCCTGGCGGGCGCGACCTGGGCCGCCGCCAACGAGGCGGACGCGCCCGGGCGATTCCACGTCAGCCTGCCGCTGCCCGGGTGGTCGGCGACCGAGCGCGACCAGTGGCTGCGGACCGGCTTCAGCCGGAGTCTGATGGCCAACATGGTCGTGCACGAGGTGGCGCCGGGACATCTGAGCCACGGCCGGGCCATGCGCGGGGCGACGAGCGAGGTCCGGCGCACCGTGCTCTCCGAGGTGTTCATCGAGGGCTGGGCGCACTACTGCGAGGAGATGGCGCTGACCGAGGGGTTCCGCACCGATCCGGCGTTCGCGGTGGCGGTCGCGCAGGACGCCCTGCGCCGGGTCACCCGGTTCGCCTGCGCGATCGGGCTGCACACCGGCGCGATGAGCGTCGAGGACGCGGCCCGGCGGTTCACCGCGGACGTCGCCCTGGCCGGCCCCGCCGCCCGCCACGAGGCGCAGCGCGGCCTGTTCGACCCGACCTACGGGCGGTACACGTGGGGCAAGTTCGCCGTGCTGGACCTGCGTGAGCAGGCCCGGCTGCGCTGGGGGTCGGCCTTCTCGCTGCCCCGCTTCCACGCCGCGCTGCTGAATCTGGGCGCGCCGCCGCTCGGGCTCGCGGGCACCGCGCTCGACCTCGGATGATCACGTTCCTGGCCGCCGCGCTGGTGCTCACCGCCGTCCCCGGCCCCAACCTCGTCTACATCCTGACCCGGACGCTGGCGCAGGGGCGTCGTGCGGGTGTCGTCTCCGCCGCGGGCGTCGAGGCCGGGACGCTCGTGCACGTGGGCGTCGCCGTGATCGGCCTGGCCTCGGTGATCGCCGCGTCGCCGACGGCGTTCGTGGTGCTCGAGTACGCCGGCGCCGGGTATCTGGCCTGGCTCGGCGTGCGAACCGTGCTGCGCCGTTCGGCGGCGGTGCCCGAAGAGGGTCGCGGGCCCGTGCGGTCGTTGCGCCGGGTCTTCCTGGACGGCGTGCTCGTGAACGTGCTGAATCCGAAGGTCGTGCTCTTCTTCCTCGCGTTCCTTCCGCAGTTCGTGCCCTCGGGGGCGTCGCCGGCCCAAGCCAGGGTGTGGATGTTGGGCCTGGGCGCGAGCGTGTCCGCGATCGGCCTGCTCGTCGGGCTCGGCTACACGTTCGCCGCGGACGCCGCCCGGCACCTGGTGCGCGGCGGGCGCCCCGGGCGGGACCGGGGCAGGTACGTGGTGGGCGGCGTGTACCTCGCGCTGGGACTGTTGGTCGCACGGTGAAAGCCCGCGCTCGCCGAAAGCCCGCGCTCGCCGCACGGTGAACGGCCCGCTCGCCGCGCGGTATGCGGTCTCCGCGCGCCGTACGGTGAACGGCCCGCGCTCAGCGAAGGTGCCGATCCTCGCCGGCCGCGGCGGGTGGCGGGGTGCGCGGGGGTTGGGTGGGGGGCGTCGCGTTCCGCGGGGGTTGGTTGTCCACGGGGGCGGTTCGGCGCCCGGGCGGCGGGCCGAGGGTCGGCAGGTCGGACCGCGCGGTCGAGGCGGCCCCCGGGTTCGTCGCGGTCACGCTCACCGGCCCCTCCGGAACCGCGGTGGGCGGCGCGGGCGCGGGCGTGCTCGGCTCGCCGGTGCGCGGCGCGGGCCCGGCCGGCGGTACGGGCACCGGGCGCGGCGTCTCCGACGTCGTGAACGCGCCGGCCACCGCCCACCCGGCCGCGGCCAGCGCGAACGCCGCGACCGGCACCGCCAGTCGAAGCGGGACGCGCCGCGTCCGCGCCGGTGCGATCGGCAACGGCACCTCGCGCGGGCGCACCGTCGCGGGGGTCACCGCGTCGGCCCGTCGGCCCAGCCAGTCGCGCAGTTCGGCCTCCAGCGCCCTGTGCTCGGGCGTCCCCGACCGCAGGGGTTCACCACCGTGTCGGGTCACGCGTCGTCCTCCATAAGCAGCCGGTGCAGTGCGGTCAGCCCGCGACTCGCGGTGGATTTCACGGTGCCGGACGGCATGCCCAGCGTGCCGGCGATCTCGCTTTCGCTGAGGTTCTCCCAGTAGCGCAGCACCAGCACCTCGCGTTGCCGTCGGGTCAGCCGTCCCAGCGCGTGGCGCAGCCGCCGGTCGCGTTCGGCGCGCAGCGCGTCGTCCTCGGGCGAGGCCACCGGCGGCGGCACCGGCGGTATCCAGGCCCGCGCGGTCCGCCGCCGACGCAGCACCGATCGGGCGCCGTTGACCACGCAGCGCCGCAGGTAGGCGGGCGGGTCGTCGAGTTCGCCCAGGCGCGCGCCGTGCCGACGGAAGGCCGCCGTGAAGGCCTCCTGTACGACGTCCTCGGCGGTCTCCTGGTCGTCCACCAGCAGCGTGGCCAGACGTACCAGGCGCATCCGGTGCGCGTGGTAGAGCTGCGTCATGGTCGGCGGCGGCTCGCCGGCCTCCCGGGTCCGCCGGCGGAACAGGCCGAAGGCACGCCGGCGGGGCGCCGCGTCGGGGGCGGGCGGCGTCCGGGGGGCCGGGATCGGGTCGCGGTGGACCCGGATGTGGGATTCCTGGATGGCCGTGAACTCCTCGGATGCGTACCGATGGACTGCCGATGTCGTGGGTCGGCGCCGCGGCCGGCCGGTGTCCCGGGGACGTCGACGTCCCCGG
>NZ_JBSFEO010000040.1:0-114369 GCF_053594475.1 Embleya sp. NPDC001921 | reverse complement strand
GGCGAAGGGGTGGGCGGTGGCCGGTAGGCGTTTGGCGTCTCGTACGTCGCGCGCCGCCGGTACTCGAATGCGACGACCTTCGGGCCGGACCCGACCGCGCCGAAGGTGTCGCACCCCTCCCCGCCCCGGCGCCGGCCGAACCGACCCCGGCCGGAGCGGCTACGGCCGTCCCGACGCGTCCCGCCGGGGGCCTCGGTCCGAGGCGGTCGCGGTCTTGCGCACCGACGGTCGTACGGCGGATCGTTGCGAGTGCGCCGACAACCCCCGTGGTCGGCGCCCGGGCTGCCCGGCGATTTCACCCCCGGTCGCCGGGCGGCTCCCCCGGGTGCGTACAGCTCGTCCGCGGCGGACGGCGAGCGCCGGCCCGGCCCGATGCGCCGAACTCCGACCGGCCTCCCGCCGGCTGATACTGTCCGTGCCGGTAGGCAAGGCTTCAGGTGATCGAATTCGGGGGGCTCATGCGGTCGTGGCGGTATTGTCTGGACGCTGCGGGTGTGCGGGAGAGCACGCTGCGCGCCGACTACACGGCTGCCGAACGGTTCATGCGGCGGAGGGAGACGGCCGGTTGGGGCGCCTTGCGCTTCCTGACCCCGCCGGACTTCCTGCCGCACGCGGTCGCCGGAGCGGCCCTCGCGTACTTCACCGACGACGTGTGCGACCGGGGTGACGCGGAGGGACGCGCGCGGCGGTTCGAGGCATGGGCGACCCGGGTGCGGGCGGCGCTGGACACCGGGACCGCGACCCACCCCCTGTTGCGCGCGTACCTGCACGCGGCCCGGGAGTACGGCCTGCCGCGCGACTGGGCCGACGCCTACATGGCGGGCACGCGGGCCGAGTTGACCTTTCCCGAGTTCGCGGACGAGGCCGAATACCAGTCCTACGTCGACACGTTGACCTGGCCCGGCGCGATGCTCAGCACCGGTATGACACCCCATCTCGTCTCGGACGAGGACTTCGCCGCCTCCGTCCGACAGTTCGCCGACGGCTTCCAACGCACCGACCTGGTCTGCGACTTGGCGGAGGACCTGAGCGAGGGCCGGCTGCGGCTGCCCAGGTCCGATCTCGACCGCCACGGCGTCACCCGCGCCGACCTGGAGTCGGGCCGGGACACCCCGGGCGTGCGCGCCCTGCTCGCGGCGACCGTGGCCACCGCCCGCGCCGCGCTCGACGCCGGTATCCGTCTCGTCGACGAAGTGCCGCACGAATACCGTCCGTTGGTGCGCGGTGTCATCGACATCAGCCACTACCGCCTGGACAACGCCTGCGCCCTGGGCCCCGCGATCACCCGGCGCTCGGCCCGCGACAACCCGGCCGTGTGCGTACGCCTGCTCGTCCGGGCCCGCCGCATGGCTCCACCGATCCGGCGGGCGGGCTCCCCGCAGGAACCGACCGGTACGGTCACCGCGCGGCCCTCGACGCCGCGACCCGACACCGACGCGGTCGTGCGAACGGGATCGCACCCGACGGTGATCGCCGCGGCGGCACGCCCGGAGCCGACGCCGCGGTAGACCCGGCGCCGGTGGTCGCGGTGTCGTCACGACGTCCGGCGTGGGACATGTGTTCGGCCCGGAGCCCCGCTCGCGCTCCGGCCGCGCCGCCCGATGCCGCCCGTCCGCCCGATTGCTCGCCCGTCGGCCCGCCCGGTCGTCCCCGGGTCCGACGCGGGACGCCGACCGGAGGTGCGTGCGTCCGGCTGCAATGGGTGCGACACACCCGTGTGGCGCACCGATCGTGTCCGACCGATATCGCACAATGGCTCGATGATTCCGGATGACGAGTATCTGTTGAAACTGGGACGAGTGACGTACAGCCTTGCCCTGCTGGAGAGCGTGGTCCTGGGCGAATTGGCCCAACTGCCCGGTCTGCCTCCGGCTTTGGTGGCCCGCAAGTTGGCGGGCAAGAGCATCGAGGCGATCGCCCGAGCGCTGACCGACTCCGCGAACACCGGCAAGGTCGCGGACGCGTCGACACGGGCCTGGCTCCAGGTCGCGGGCGGCGAACTCGCGGCGGCGGGGCGCATCCACCACGCGCTCAAGCACGCCCGTGCGGCCGAGGAGGGCGAGGTGGCGCAGCTCCATCGGCGAACCGGTGAAGCCGGCGACGCCGTGGACATCACCGCGGCCTGGCTGCAACGGGCCCAGGCCGACCTCGACGACGCGCTGCGCCAGGTCTCCGGAGCCCGGGCGAAGGCCGCCTGACCCTCGATCGAGGTGCGCATCCGGCGTGATCCGCCGCCGGATGCGCCCGGCACGCCCGGGCGAACGGCCGACCCGCCGGCGCGACCCGTCGACGCCCGGCGGACCCACCCCCATCGCCACCCGCCGACGTCCGGCCGGCGCGACGACCGCGCGGGTCGTCGCGGCCGGCGCGTGGTCAGGGGTTCGTCGGGGCGAACGCCTCGATCATCGGGATCAGCAGATCGGCGCGCCTGATCGCGCCCATGTGCGTGGTGCCCGGGAGGACCGCCAGCCGGGCGTTCGGGATGAGTTCGTACATGCGCACGGCGTGCTCCAGCCGGATGAAGTCGGTGTCGCCGAGGACGAGGAGCGTGGGGGCGGTGATCACGCGCAACTCGTCCTCGGTCCATTCGACGAAGCCGTGGGCCAGGGGCTGGAGCCTGGCCAGGGTGGCCTCGAAGCGGGTCGGATCGGGCGCGACCCGGGCGTGGGCCTCGACCATCGCCTTGAAGTCGTCCTCGGTCGGCAGGCGCTCGGAGGTCTGCTCGGGGGCGGTGATCTCGGCGTGGTAGCCGTCGTGGCGGTAGTGCGTCGAGACCAGCACCAGACGGTCGACACGCTCGGGGTGTCGCACGACGGTGCGCAGCGCGACCAGGCCGCCGAGGCTGTAGCCCAGCAGGTCGGCGCGAGCGATGCCCAACCGGTCGAGGAGCGCGACGACGTCGTCGGAGAAGAGTTCCAGGGACATGTCGCGGTCGGTGTCCGCCGTGTGGCCGTGGCCTTGGAACTCGACCGCGATCACCCGCCGACGCGCGGCCAGTGCCGGCAGCAGTGCGGCGAAGCTCAGGTCGATGGTCTGGGCGCCACCGTGCAGGATCACCAGCGGCGGCCCGTCGGTGCCGTGCGACTCGTAGTACATCTCGATGCCGTTCACCGGGGCGTATCCGACGGTGGGGGTTGCGATCGTCATCGTGGTTCCTGCTTTCCGGCCGGGGCCGAGCGGGTGCGAGCGGTGCTCAAGTGATTTGACCGTTCGCCCACCGAAAACTCATCGCGACACACCCGAGGGATCACGCGTCGGCGCCGAGACCGCCCGCCCCGCGTGTCGCGAGATCGCTTCCGAGGGCCGTCGGCGAGGCGGGCGCGGCGATCCACGGCGGGTGGTCGGGCCGTTTCGCGGTGCGGCCGCCGCCGGAGGCGCGGCCGCGCACCCGCCGTACCGGCCACGCCCGAGGAACGCGGCGCCCGGCGCACCTCGATGTGCGACCGGCTCGGTGGCTCGGCTCGGGTCGAGGCGCCGATTCGACGGCCGGCCTACCGTTGAAGATGGTCATTTCCCATCAAAACGGTCAGGGGTCGGTATGCGGGCGTCGTGGAAGGGTGCCATTTCGTTCGGGCTGGTGAGCATCCCGGTCCAGCTGTACTCGGCGGTGTCCGAGCATCGCTCGCCGGGCCACCAGGTGCATCGGGAGGACGGTGGCCGGATCCGGTACAAGCGGGTGTGCGAGCTGGAGGGAGAGGAGGTCGCCTATGCGGACATCGCCAAGGCGTACGAGTCCTCGGACGGTCGTCAGGTCGTCCTCACGGACGAGGACATGGCCGAGCTGCCGCTGCCGAGCAAGAAGGTCGTCGACGTCCTGGCCTTCGTCGACGAGGCCGGGATCGACCCGCTGACACTGTCCAAGCCCTACTACCTGGGACCCGCGACCCCGGCGGCGACCAAACCGTACGTGCTGATCAGACAGGCCCTGGCCGGGCAGTCCAGGGCGGCGGTCACCAAGATCACGCTGTCCACGCGCGAGAGCCTTGCGCTGGTCCGCGCCCAGGGCGACCTCCTCACCCTCCAGACCATGTTGTGGCCGGACGAACTCCGGGCCCCCGAGGGCATCGCCCCCACGGAGAACGTCACCATCCGCCCGCAGGAACTGAAGATGGCGGCCTCGCTGATGGACACCCTCAGTGAGGACTTCGACCTGGGCGACGTGCAGGACGACTATCAGCGTGCCCTGGACGCCCTGGTCGAGGCCAAGGCCACCGGCGCCCACCCGGAAGAGGTCGCCGCACGCTCGACCGGCGAGAGCAACGTGGTCGACCTGATGTCGGTGTTGACCGCGAGCGTCGAAGCCGCCGAGAAGGACCATCCCAAACCGGCGAAGAGCGCCGAGACGAAGGCGCGCGCGACGACGAAGACCCGGACGTCGGCGAAGACCGCGGCCGGCCGCGCCTCGGCGAAGAAGACCACGACGACGCGACCGCGCAGGAAGACGGGCTGACGGAGCCTGCGGCCGTCGGTCGCTCCCGCCACGGCTCTCGCCGCCGTTGTCAGGTGGCCTCCGAGGACTCCCGGGCCAGGGCCGCCAGGGCGGCGAGCTTGAGCAGGTCGCGATCGGGAGCGCCGTCGGCGCCCGCGGCGGCGCGGGCGGTGATCAGGGCTCGCATGGCGTCCAGGCGGGCGGCCCGCCCCCGGTGGAGCGCGTCCTCGTCGCCGAGTTCGGCCGCCCGGAGGCAGGCGAGATGGGCACGCTCGAACCCGAGCTGGACGTCGAGCAGCGGCAGCAGACGGTCGGGCAGTGGTTCGGGTTGTTCGGACATGTGTTCGAGAATAGAGCCTGCGCTCCGACCTGTCCCCGCGCCCGAGGCAGAGGGGTGGATCAGTCGCCGGTTCGCCTGCTCACGCCACCGTCGGGAGTCGCGCGTTCCCGACAATCCCTGCGATTCGGCCGCGAAGAGGGGACATACCTCTACCGACACGCCGCGCCGGGCCACCGCATACTGGCGACGGCCCATCGGCCGACATGCCGAATCGCATCGAGAGGCGCAAGACGGATGAATCACGCGGGGCGCGGCGGCGAGTCTCCGTCGCGGGGGGCGGGCGAGGGCCATCGACTCCGCGCGGGGTTCGTGGCCGTGGGGCGGTCGGTGGCGTTGTGGGGGTTGTCGTTCGTGGCGACGCTCCTGTCGTTGGCGGTCTCGCTGGTCGTGCTGTTGCTCGGCACCGGTCTGGGCCTGGCATTGCTCGCGCCCGTCGTGTGCGCGGTCCGGCGACTGGCGGACCGGCAGCGCGAGTTGGCCCATCGGTGGTCCGGAGTGCGGATCCCGGCCCACTACGCCCCGGCGCCCGCGCCGACTCCCGGCACGCGAGGGTTCCTCGCGCGGATCCGGTGGATCGTCCGGGACCCGCAGACATGGCGTGACTGGTTGTGGGTGGCGATCGACCCGATCGTCGGCGCGCTGATCGCGGTCGGTCCGAGCGCGCTGATCCTCGGTGGCCTGTGGGCGATCGCCCTGGCGTTCCACGGGGTTTCGTGGGCACAGGAGTGGGACGGCCTGTGGTACCTGTTCATTCCGATCAAGGGGCAGGCCACCGCCACCCTGGCGGGTGTAGTCGGGCTGCTCCAGCTGCCGTTGGCCCTGTGGCTGGCACCGCGTTCGGTACGCCTGCACGCCCGATACCTCCGGGCCGTGCTCGCGCCCGGTGAGAAGGCGCTGATGGCGCACCGCATCGAACACCTCACCGCCACGCGGTCCGAGGCGGCAGACACCCGATCGGCCGAGATCCGGCGGATCGAGCGCGACCTGCACGACGGCGCCCAGGCCCGCCTGGTCGCGATGGGCATGACGCTGGGCGCCGCCGAGCACCTGCTCGACAGCGATCCCGCCGCCGTGCGCGAACTGCTGGTCCAGGCACGGGAATCCTCGTCCGCCGCGCTGGCGGAACTGCGCGACCTGGTGCACGGGATCCACCCACCGATCCTGGCCGACCGGGGCCTGGGCGACGCCGTGCGCTCGCTCGCCATGGTCTGCCCGCTCGACGTGCGCGTCATTGTCGATCTGCCCGGGCGGGTGGAGGCGCCGGTGGAGTCGGCCGCGTACTTCGCCGTATCGGAGGTCCTGACCAACGCCGCGAAACATTCGGGCGCCGAGCGGGTCGACCTCGCCATCCACTACGATCGCGGGCTGCTGCGCGTCGAGATCACCGACGACGGCCGAGGCGGCGCGGACATCACCCGGGGCACCGGACTTCGAGGCGTCCGGCGACGGCTCGCCGCCTTCGACGGGATCCTGGCCGTCCACAGCCCGCCGAACGGCCCGACCCTGGTGACCATGGAGATCCCGTGCGCATCGTCCTCGCCGAAGACCACTTCCTCCTCCGGGACGGTGTGATCCGACTGCTCCGGGCGCACGGCCACGACGTCGTCGCCGCCGTGGAGAGCGGGCCGGACCTGCTGACCGCGCTCACCGGACTGCGGCCCGACGTCGCGATCGTGGATGTCCGGCTGCCCCCGACGTTCACCGACGACGGCCTGCGCGCGGCCCTCGAAGCCCGCCGCCGAGTGCCGGGGCTGCCCGTACTGCTGCTGTCCCAATACGTCGAGCCGCTGTACGCCCACGAACTGCTCGCCGACGGCGCGGGCGGGGTCGGCTACATCCTCAAGGACCGCGTCTTCGACGGCGGACAGTTCGTCGACACCATTCGACGGGTGGCCGGCGGCGGTACCGCGATGGACCCGCACGTGGTCTCCCAACTGCTCACCGGCAAGGGCCGCGACAGCCATCTGGGCAGCCTGACCCCGCGTGAACGCGAGGTATTGGAATGGTTGGCCCAGGGCCGCTCCAACGCGGGCATCGCCGAGGGCCTGTTCATCACCGAGAAGGCGGTCGCCAAGCACATCGGGAGCATCTTCACCAAACTCGGTCTCCAACCCTCCGACAGCGACAACCGGCGGGTCCTGGCGGTGTTGGCGTACCTCGACCACTGAGTGCCCGGCCCGGCCCGGTTCGTCCCGCCCGGTCGGTCTCGTCGGGCCGGTCGCTATCGTGCGGCCGTGACCGGCTCCGCGCAGCGTCCGCTGCTCTTTCTCGACGTCGATGGACCGCTGCTTCCCTTCGGGGCGGCCGAGTATCCGACCCACGGGACGGATCCGGAGGGCACGGACGCCGACGCGAACCCCCTTTTGGCCAGGGCCGATCCGGAGCACGGGCCGCGACTGCTGGGGTTGGCGTGCGAGCTGTTCTGGGCCACGGCCTGGATGGAGGAGGCGAACCGGTACATCTCCCCTCGGATCGGTCTGCCGGAACTCGCCGTGGTGATCTGGCCGGAGCAGTCCGCCATCGACGACCAGGACGAGCGCGACGGCCTGCATTGGAAGACCCGCACCCTCGTACTCCGGGCGGCGGGCCGCCCGTTCGTCTGGATCGACGACGAGATCACCGACACCGACCGGGCATGGGTCACCGCCCACCACGAGGCCCCCGCGCTCCTCCACCACGTCGACCACCGCGTGGGCCTCACCGAACGAGACTTCACCACCATCACCGAGTGGCTGAACATCCTGGCGGGTCCACCTCCCCCGCGCGGCGCGGTGTAGCGGCGACCGTGTCGCGGGTTCTTGTCACACGTGGGGGTTGTCGTACGTCTTTATGGGGACGGGGCGGTGGCGGCCATGGCCGGGGGCGGGTCGGTGTCGTTTCGTCTTCGGTCGGTGGACGACGGCAGTAGGGACGACGGCATGGCTCTCACGACCTGGCGCGCACGATGACGGCGCCGTCGATCGCGCGCGTCTGCGCCTACTGGGCGCCCTGGGAGCACGCCCTGCACGCGTTTCTGCTCCGCGTACACGGCGACCGCACCCTGGCGGGACGCTTTCCACCCGGCGCCGACGCGCGCCTGTCGGCGTCGGCCGTGGAGCCGATCACCGCCCACCTGCCGCACACCCTCGAACCACGCCGCGCGACCCGGACCGTCTGCCAAGTGGTCACGCTGTACCTGCTCCACCAGGGAACGGTCGGCACCTCGTCGCACCGCCCGGACGGCACCTCGATCGGCGCCGCCTGTCGGGACCTGTCGCTGCTGATCGCGCCCGAGCGAACCCTCGTGCAACGGCGAGCACACACCCGCTTCGACGCCGCCGTCGAGGCCGGCACGGTCGACGAGTTGGTCGGCCACCTGCGCACGCTCATGCCCCTGCTGCGCCGCAGGGGCATCGTCCTCGACCATGTCCGCCTGGCCAAGGACATGTTGTGGTGGGAGACCCCGGTCGGCCGACGCTACGCCCGGAACCGGTGGGAGGAGGACTTTCACGATCTGCCCGGGACTCCCGCCGGAGGTGGCGACATCCGCCGCCCGTGACCGGCCCGAGGCTTTGCGTATGCGACGAAATCGCATGCTTTGCCCGGGAGTTGGCGCCAGGTGCATCGAGACATCCGTGATCGCCGGTCCAGCCCGTGATGCGCAGAGTCCGTCCTTCGCGGGTAGAGACCGATCGAGGCCGCGACGACGTGTGCACGGGTCACGACGCGGGCGGTCGTTCGGTACCGGGACGCGAGGTGTTCGGAGGAGCGGGATGAAGTGGTCGACCGGAACCGCCGGATGCCTTCTCGCCGTTGTCGTGCTGTCGGCGCTGAGTGGTTGCGGAACGCGGGCGCCCGACTCGGACATGAGCGTCGGCGAGGCGTTCGCGACGGCGAACCCCGACGTCGAGGGCGCCTTCGACGCGGTGGTTCCCCGGTACGAGCGCCTGGGCAAGGTGCGGGAGGAGGCCTGCGGCGACCGGCAGTTGCTGAACAGCCGGAAGGAGAACCTGATCCGCACCAGGCATTCGCTCGACGTGCCGCTGCCGCCGACCGACCGCCGCTCGCCGGCCGAGATCAACGACCTGATGGTCGGTCAGTTGCAGATGCGCGGCTGGATACCGACGGAGCGCACCGCGTCGCGCGACGACTCCGCCTCCGTGTCGGCGTCCCTGACGAAGCAGGGCACTCCGGCCGGCATCCGGATCGGATCGACCCGTGAGCGGTCGAAGTCCGGCCCGGACACGGTGATCCTGCGTGTGACGATCTCCAGCGGCTGCCTGAACAACCCGAAGGCGAAGCTCTAGGAGCCGGGCCGGGCGAAGAGGGGGGCCGGGGCACACCCCGCCCCACTCACGGAGCCCACGAACTCGCGGGTGTCGTCGGCCAATTCGAGGTTGCGGTCGAAGCCGGGGCAGTGCTCGAGGAGGCCGACGTGGTCGAGGTGGGACTCGTGCTCGTGCCGGTCCCCGCCGACATGGTCGCGGTTCCGCTCTTCGAACCGGCCGTCTCGGTCGCCTCCAGACTCGAGGGCGCATCCGACGGCGGCTCCGAGTAGGTCGGCGACGGCGGCGTGCGCGTCGGCCCGGTCGGGCCGGTCGACGGAATCTCACCCACCCGCACGGCGGCCAGGATCGAGGCCGAGCGGTCCTGATCGACAGCCGCGTCGAACTCGACGAATGCCCCGTCCGAGCGGGTGACCTGTTCGAGCTGTTGCCTGTCGACCCCGGGCGGCCGGTCGCCGACGCCCACCTCGAACCAGGGCGGCTCGGTGCCGTCCGCGCCCGGCGGGTCCACGGTGCCGTAGCGCAGCGAATAGCGCGGCGACCCGGTGGTCTTGCCCATCGGAGCCACCACCGCGATCACGTGTTCACCGGCCGCGAGCACGGCCTGATCCAGCGACACCGGAACGCGCGCCGGCTGGCGAACCCCAGGCGCGACGCCTTCGGCCACGTGGTGCACGCGTTCGGCGTCGGCGGCCGGACCGGCGAGCGTGGCGACCGCCCACGCGTTCGGCGCCCACTGCCAGACCAGCTCGACGCGACCCGCCGACGGTTCGGGGCCGGCCGACCACACGGCCGCGTGCCCGTTCACCGGTGGGGCCGGCGTGCCGAGCGGAGGCTCGCCGCCCGGGAGTCGGCCCGGCGCGTACATCGTCACCATCGCCCGCGTCGCGCTCAACTCCGTCGGACCGTTCGGCTTCTCCACCCCCAACACGACCCGCTGGCGGAACTTGCCGGTCTCGTAGGACACGGGCGTGAAGCCGCCCGCCGAGCCGACCCGGAAGGCCCGTTCGCGAACGTCGAACGCGCCGCCGGAAGCCGGCCCGGTCCCGTTGTCGTGCGTCGGTGCGACCACCAGCACGGTCATCAGCACC
Source organism: Embleya sp. NPDC001921 (assembly GCF_053594475.1). NCBI lineage: Bacteria > Bacillati > Actinomycetota > Actinomycetes > Kitasatosporales > Streptomycetaceae > Embleya > Embleya sp. NPDC001921. Next base: position 104,244 of record NZ_JBSFEO010000040.1, on the reverse strand, counting down.
ACCAGCGCGACGGCGATCGCACCGCCCGCCACGGTGAGCGCACGCCGAACCCGGATCGTCCGGCGGCCGTCCCGGATCGCGCGCGCGATGTCGACGCCGGGCTCCTCGGCCCCGGTCCACGGCGTCCCGCGCAGCGCGCCAAGCAGTCGGGCGCCCTCTTGCTCGTCGGTGTCCATGGCCGGTCTACTCCCCTTCCCAGCGGGCCACGACCGGCCCGTCCAACAGTGTGCGCAGCCGCGCCAGTCCCAACGCGGTCTGACTCTTCACCGTGCCCTGCGATCTGCCGAGGATGTCCGCGACCTCGGCGACCGGCAGATCGCACAGGAAACGCAGCACCAGGACGACCCGTTGCCGAGGCGGCACCCGGGACAGCGCGATGCGGACCGCGTCGCGCGTCTCCACGTCCGGCCCCGGGGGCGCGGCCGGCAGCGGTGTGTCCTGGGGAGCGCCGACGAGTCGGACCCGAGCCCAGGCCAGGCGGCGTTCGTTGAGGAACGCGCGGACCAGCATCCGGTGTACGTACCGGTCGAGGTCGTCCGCCGCCGCAGCGCGCCGCCAATGCACGTACAGGCGCGTGATCGTGTTCTGCACGACGTCGTCGGCGCGGTGCGGGTCCCCGCACAGCAGATGCGCGACCCGGCGCAGCGCGGGCAGCCGGGCGGAGACGTACTCGGTGTACGCGTGCTCGTCGGTCGCCCGCACCCGACCGGCCTCCGTTCTCGCGCCGACACCCGTCGGCGATTGTCCCGCCTCCCCACCGACCGCGATCTCGCCCTCCCCGGTTCGGTACGGAGTCACCTGCTCAGCCGGCACCGGCCGCACCTCCCGCCCGAACGTCCCACAGCCACACCCCGCCGATCGGGACGCCCGGACCGAGCAGCCGGTCGAGCGTGGCCCGCAGCGCCTCCTGGCGGTCGTGCGGCCCGAGCACCACCGCGTCCGCGCGCCAGAAGGCGAGGTCAGCGCGGGCCTGGGCGCGGTCCGCGTCGCCCACCTCCGGTACGACCCCGCCGTCGCGCACCTCGCGCAACAACTGCGAGGTGGCCCTGGTGACCGCGCCGTAGCCGCCGAGCCGGTCCGGCCCGAACGGGCCGACGAAGTAGCCCTCGGCGAGCGGGAATCCCAGCCCCGCGTCGACCTGCCAGGTCAACGCGCGCGCGTCGCCGGGGTCGGGCAGCGGTACGGTCACGATGGCCCGGCCGGGACCGGTGAAGCGGCGCCAGGTCCCGTCCGCGAAGAACGCCGGCGTCGGCTCGCGGGGCGCGGTGGCCAGGGGCTGGGGCAGCAGCGGCAACAACGCCTGGACGACCACGACGCACCACAACAACCGGATCCGCCGATCGCCCGCGCGGCCGGCGGCCTGCGCGCCCAAGGCGAGCAGGATGCCCAGCACGGGCACACACACCATGGTGAAACGGCTCTCCAACACCGATTCGTACAGCGGGAGTCGCCCGAGCAGCTTCCACGGGCCAAGGATCCCGGTGGCCTCGCCGTCGAGGATGATCTCCGGGCCGAGGGAGAACAGCGCGGCACCGACCAGGACGACCGCGAGGGCCTTGGTCAGGGCGGTCCGCCACAGGGCGACGGTGATCGCGACGGCCAGCACGAGCAGCGGCCAGCCGAAGAACGCGTTCTCCTCGGTCCGGTTCATCGACAGGCGGGCGGAGACGTCGATGTCGCCGGCGAGCGAGCGGTCGGCGTACGCGGTCAGCGCCGCGAGGTCGTTGCCGGCCGGGCCGTGCAGCAGGTTCGTATAGCTCTGCGGGCCGGTGAACTGCCACCACAGCGGATACGCGACCAAGGCACCGCACAGCGCCGCGCCGACTCCGACGCCGCGGGCCAGGTGTGGCAGGGCGGCGCGCGCGGCGCTCGGCGCGACGCACGCGTAGGCCGCCGCGAACAGCGCGATGCCGGTCGCGGCCAGCAGCAGCGCCTCCTCGCCGAGGAAGATCTGATACGTGGTCAACAGGCCGAGAAGCACGCCGTCGCGGATCGGTCGACGACCGGCGGCGACCCGGATCAGGCGATCGATGATCAACGGGAGGACGAACAGCACGGCCAGGTTGGGGTGCGCGTTGGCGTGCGAGACCATCGGCGGGGCGAACGCGCAGAAGGCCCCGCCGAGGGCGGCGGCCGGGCGTGAGGCGACCAGGTGACGGGAGATCAGGAAGTACCAGGCGGCGGCCGTCGCGGCCAGCCCGAGGGTGAGCACGACGGCCCAGGTCGCGGACGGTCCGAACAGCCAGGTGATCGGGGCCAGCGGGATGGACAGGCCCGGCATCGAGGTGTTCGCCATCAGATTCACCCCGTCGGGGTGGTTCTGCAGCGTCGTGGTCAGCGGGTTCTCGCCGTGCGCGACGGCACGCGCGGTCACCGCGAAGAACCACTCCCACTGGCGCTGGTCCTGGCCGCTGTCCACGAGGTAGCGCCCGGCCGGGCCGCCCGCCCACAGGCCCCGGTACAGCAGCAGCGCGGCCAGCAGGTACGTGCCGCACGCGAGCGCGTCGGCGACTCGCCCGGAACGGGGCAGTCGGGGAGGCCGGGGAAGGGCGGGCGGGCGCGGCGGCGCGACCACGTCGCGTACCGCGGTCACGCCGCCCGCCTCGGGGGCAGCGGAAGCGGGAAAGGGTCGCGGGGCGAGCGGGCACCGGCCGCCGCCCGCATCCGCGCCGACGGGTTCGCGGGGCGCCCGGGCCGGCCGTGCCGCAGGCGCACCCGGGCCAGGTCGGTGAGCACCTCCAGACAGTGGCCCGGCCGCAGCTTCGAGCCGCTCTGGTGGGTCCACGCCACCGGGACTTCGACGAAGCTCCAACCGCAGCCGAGGAAGAGCCGGAGCACCTCGATGTCGAACGCCCATCCGTCCACATCCGCGCACGCGAACGCGGCGCGCGCCTTGGCGCCGTCGAACAGCTTGAACCCGCACTGGGTGTCCACCGTGCCGGGCAGCGCGACCGCCCGGATCAGCCGGCTGCCGACGTCGGACAACACGCGCCGGATCGGCGGCCGGGCCACCGCGAACGCCTCGCCGCGCGAGCCGATCGCGGCGTCGAAGCCGTCGTCCAACGCGGCCCGGAGCCTAGCCAACTCGGCGATGGGGGTCGCCAGATCCGCGTCGCACACCAGGACCCGGTGGCCGCGGGTGACCTCGACGCCCCGGCGTACCGCGTGTCCCTTGCCCCGATTGCTCGGGTGCCGCACCACGCGCACCCTGGGCTCATGCCGGGCCGCCGCCGTGGCGATGGCGTACGTATCGTCGGTGGACCCGTCGTCGGAGACGACCAGTTCCCAGTCGATCCCGCTGTCCCGGAGATGGTCGAGCACGGCGACGAGCGTCGCCGGCAGCCGCCGCGACTCGTTGAACACGGGTATCACGACCGACAGCTCGGTCCCGCAAGGAGTTCGGTTCACACCTGCGTGACACCGCGAGACCTCGGACGCGTTGTGTGACGTGGGCCACATTCACGGGGTCGGCCCGCATCCGCCGTGCCGAGCGGCCCGCGGTCGCCTCGCGTCCGTCGGCCTTCGCGGATCGTCGGGTCTCGGGTCTGGGGTCGCTCAGAAGGAGATCACCGCGGTGAGCACGAAGCCGGCGACGATCACGAAGAGGATGAAGCCCACCGCCACGAGCACCGAGCGCACGCGGCGCGAGGCCTTGGCGCGCACCCGGGCGCCGGTGGTGAGATCGTCGAGCTCCTCGGCGTGCAGGGCGCCGTCCCGCCAGGTGCCGCCGATCCGTATCTCGTCCCCCTCGCTGACCGTGCCCGCGAAGCACAGTCCGCGCATCTCCACGGGCACCGGCACGAGCCGCTCGCCGTCCGCGTCCCGACGCTGGACGTGGAAGCTCCAGACCTCCAGGTCGGCGTCGACGTCGTCGATCCGACGCTCGCGGCGGATCCGGAAATCGCGCACGACACCGGTGAACTCCCTGCCGTGCCCCGGCAGGTCCCCGGCCCGCCGATGCGGCACGTGCTCGGCCGTTCCCAGCGCCGGGGCCGGGCCCACCGGCGTCGAGAGCGGAGCCGGGGTCGCCCCGCACCGCGCACACGCGGCAGTATCGACCGGGTTCTGGTATCCACAGGACTGGCAGCGCATGACATTGCTCCCTCTCCTCCACGCTAGCTCGCGGCCGGGGTGGACGCGACGGAGCACGATCGCGTCGCTGCCGCGCCGCTCGGCCGGGGGATCCGGGCCCGGCAGCGGCGGCGCCCCTCGGCGCGTCCGCCCGTCGCTCGCGTAGAGGCGGCCGCGTCGGGCCCGGCCGCGGTCCTGCCCCGGCCGCTTTCGACCCCGTCTCGGCCACGTCCCGGTCCCTCTCGGCTCGGGGCGTCCGCGCCGAACGGCCGATCCGTCGCGGCGCTCCGGCCCCTCCATGCGGCCGTGTGGGCCCGCCGGTGCCCGGGCGGCCATGTGGGGGAGGGTGGCGCCGGCCGTCGGATTCGACGAATGGGCAGGTCGTGCGGCGGCGTGGGTCGGGCGCGCCGGTCACCAACCGTGGCGCTGAGTTGCGGTGCGTCATCGGCCGCCACAAGGTGAACGTGAAGTACCTCGAAAAGCCCCCACCCCACCTCACCCACCCATCGAAGGGCCATAACGGCATGCGCACCACCAAGTTCACCTCCGTGTTCGTGACCACCGCCGTTTGCGGGGCGCTCGTCGCCGGCACCGTCGGCCCGGCCGTGGCCGCCACATCCACCGAGACCCGGGTCGCCGCCGCTCACCAGCGGTTCGGCACGGTCGATCGCCTCGGCGAGACCCTGTCGGCGTTCACCGAGATCGCCGCCGAGGCCCGCTCCGACCACCCGGACGCGGCCAAGCTGGAAACCCTGCGGCAGCGGCTGCGCGTGTCCGGCGATGGCTTGGTGGCCTCGGCGGCCACGACGCCGGTCTCGCCCGGGGCGGATGCCGCGGTCACCGACGCGGTCGCCGAACTCAAGGCCGCGTTGGACAAGTTGGTCGCCGACGCCGGCAAGCTGCTCGAGCGCGTGTTGGCCAACGACCTGAAGGGGGCCCAGGAGGCTCTCGCCGCCGCCGTCGCGGACGTCAAGGACCTGCTGCTCAAGGTGCCGGCCCTGCTGAAGACGCTGCCCGGCCTGCCGACGCTGCCCACGACCACCGTCCCCGTGCGCGGCGAGACGACCGAGCCCACCGCCGCCCGAGCCGACGGAGCCGGCCCGGTGGCCGCCACCGACGTCGTCGCGGACCTCAAGGCGGCGTTGGACAAGCTGGTCGCGGACATCACCAAGCTTCTCGACGACGTGAAGAAGCTGGACGTGGCGGCTGCCACGGCCGATGCCACCGCGGTGCTCGCCGGACTGAAGGACCTGCCGGGCAAGGCCGTCGCGGTGCTCACCGGCGGTGTGGCGCTGCCGGTCTGACCCGGCACACCCCGGCGCCGCCGAACGGGCCCGGCGACCACGGTCGTTGACTTCGGACCCGAGCCGACCGGCCTCCCGACCTCAGGTCGGTGGGGCCGGTTCGGCATGCCATGGGGGCGTCCGGCTCGCGGCGCCCCCCGACACCGCACCGCCGAACCGCTACGTCGCGTAGTCGGGTCGGTGGTCGCCGGCGAGTATCGCCGCAGCTTGGTGAACCCTGGGGCCATCGCGCGGGAACCATGGGGCAATTCCCGCCGAAGGTTGATCGACGGCCGGATTCGCGGCTCACCCGTCTTGCATACTCACGATCGTCGTCGACGTTCTCCGACCGGAAATCGTCGACTTCGGTTCCTTCGGCTTCCCGTTCCCACGCACGCTCCCGGTGGTTACACCACGGGAAGCCGCCGGCACCGGGACGAGTGACGGGTCTTCACCTCCACATGGGCACAACGCGTAGTCGTCCCTTGCTCAGCGCTCTTCGGTCACGACGGGCCGCGGTCGGTCTGATGGTGCTGGGACTGCTGGTCCTGCTCTTCCCGATGATCTCCTCGGCGGCCGAACCGCCGCCGACCCGCACCGCGCGGGCCGAATACCTGACCGGTGAACAACGCGCCATGACACCGGGACTGGTGACCCGATCCGGGAGCTACAGCGAACTGGCGTCCGGACCGGACGAGAACTTCGGCGACACGCGCTCGCGCGCGGCGGACTGGCTGACCGTGCCCGCCGCCGGACCGGACGGCACCGCCTCGGCCGAGCGATCGGTGCCGGCCGGTACGCCGTTGGGCAAACGTACGCCCGCGATCGCGTCGGCGACGACGAGCGTCTCGCGCACGGGGCAGAGGCTGAACGCCGGGTCGGAGGTGACCGGTTTCGACCACCCGCTGAACCAGTTCCGCGAACTCGACCAGGTGGTCGGCGTGAAGTCCCTCGTGCACATCGACAAGGTGCGCACCGAGGTCGGCGCCCCGGCGGAGGCCGGCACCCCCGGCGCCGACGTCCCGGCACCGCGGGCCGGCACCGAGGTCACCGGCCTGACGTTCTTCCCCGGTACGCCGCGCGAGGAGCACGTGGACCTGCCAGCCGGCCGGATCCCCGGCGGCCTGGTCACCCGTACCCTGCACTTCCGCACCGACGACGACGGCCTCGTCATGAAGAGCCTCTACAAGGGCGATCCGGCGATGTACCGGGCCATGCTCGGCGACGGCACCGGCTTCCTGGACGCGACCTGGACCGTGATGGTCGCCGACCTCGCGTCGACCACCGCCGACTCCGCGCGGGCCGGTCTGGGCGTGACCATCGACATGCGGTGGCGGGTGGGCATCGACGCGGGCGACACGCTGCGGCTGCGCATCGACGGCAACGAGCGGTACCTGGACACCCGGATCGCCGAGGTGACCGCGGGCGACACCGCCGCGGTGTTCCGCCGACCGGCGCTGCCCACGACCACCGTGACCGGGTTCGGGCCGTCCGGGGCGGGGCCGGGCGACACGGTCACCGTGAGTGGGACCGGCCTCGACGCGGGCGGGGTCGGCGTGTACGTCGACGGTTCGCCCGAGCGCGTCGCGGACGGCGCGCTGCACGTGGCCGCCGACGGCACGTCGCTCACCTTCGCGGTGCCCGCGGGGGCGACACCGGTCAAGGGCGTACTCGTGGTCGGCGACCACGGCGAGGGTCGGGCCGGGTCGTTCCCGTCGCCCGGTGCCGGCACCTCGGGGCCCACCGACACCGCGACCGGCGCGCCGCCGAGCCCGACCGACGAGGGCCCGGTCCGGCACGCGTCGTGGCAGGGCCCCGCGGTCAAGGCGGGCGACCTGCCCGAGTCCTGCGTCACGGCCGCGCAATGGCGAGTCCCCGCCGACCGCGCCGTGTTCACCGCCGCACTGGGCGACGGCGGCGTGCGCGCGCCGGCGATCGGCTCGGCGGTGTTCACCTTCGCCGACGAGGCGGGCGCGCGGCACGAGGTGGCCACCGACGGCGGGCCGATCTGGGGGCAGCCGTGGCCCGCCGGGCCCGCCGCGCACGTGGTCGGCACCCGTCCCGCACAGGCCGCGGCGGTCGTGCCGAACGGCTGGACCCTGGTCGCGCTGCGCGCCGACCACCACGGCGACGGCGCGAAGCAGGCGGCGCTGCGGCCCGTCGGCGGCTGCTGGGCCCTGGGCCGGGAGCGGCCGACCACACCGCCGACGAGCCCCGACCCGAGCGGGCCGCCGACGACGTCGCCGCCGACGAGCAAGCCGCCCACCGGCAAGCCGCCGACGCTTCCCCCGACGGGTGAACCCTCGGGCGGGCCGACCCACACCCCGGCGCCGACCGGTCCCACCGCTGTCCCGTCCACCGGGACCTCGACGCCGCCGGGATCCGACTCCGGCGGGTCCGGCGACTCCGGGGGTTCCGGCGGCTCCCGGGGCGCGGGCGGTTCGGGCGACTCGGGTACCGGCGGCTCCCGTTCCGGCACCGTCCCGGAGACCGCGACCGGCGGCGGCTCGTTGTCGCGCACCGGCGCCGACGTCGTCCTGCCCGTTCTCCTCGGCACCGCCGCGCTCGGCGCCGGCCTCGTCCTGTTGTTCGCCGCACGTTCCAGGAGCACCCGATGAGCCCCGCCCCCGACCGGAACCCGCACCTGCCCCGTTCCGGTGTCCCCGACCGCCTCGCCGCGACCATGAGCATCGCCGAACAGCACGAATACCTGCGCAGCCGGCGCCGTACCCTCTCGCGCCGCAGCGTGCTCACCGCGATCGGCCTCGGCGCGGCGGCCGTTCCGCTGTTCGGCACCTCCTCGTCGGCCGGCGTGCGCCGCGCGCCCTCGCTGCTCTCGGGCACGAACTACATCGACGGGAACGCGCTCAAGCCCGCCGGCCGCCACCTCGCCCTGGGTGCGGACCCGCGCAGCCAGGCGGCGATGAGCTGGCAGGTGCCGCGGCCGGTGCGCCGGCCGTACCTGCGCCTGGGCACCTCGCCGGGGCAACTGGACCAGGTGGTGCCGGCCGAGATCCGGCATCTGCACTCGCACCTGATCGAGTACGCCGACAACCCCGCCTCCGCCTATTTCGACTACGACCAGTACCACCTGCACGCCGCCCTGGACGGGCTCGACCCCGGCACGCGCTACTACTACGCGCTGGGCCACGACGGTCTGGACTCGAACTCGGTGGCCGCGACCGTCGGTTCGTTTCGTACCGCACCGGCGGCGGGCGGCGTGCCACAACCGTTCACCTTCACCGCCTTCGGCGACGAGGGCGTGGAGTTCGGCGCCGCCGCCAATCAGACGCTGATGCTCCGGCAGAATCCGGTGTTCCACCTGCTGGCGGGCGACATCTCGTACGCCGCGTCCGGCGCGGGACTGCCGTCCAGCCACCACAGCGCGGAGGGCGCGGACAAGCTCCAGCCGGAAGTGTGGGACGAATACCTGCGGATGATCGATCCCGTCGCCGCGTCGGTGCCGTGGATGGTGGCGATGGGCAACCACGACATGGAGGCGCTGTACTCGCCGGACGGCTACGGCGGTCACCTCGCCCGCTGGCATCTGCCCGGCAACGGACCGCGCAACGCGCACGCCACGTACGGCTTCAGCTACGGCAACGTCGCGGTGGTGAGCCTGGACGCCAACGACATCTCGCACGAGATCCCGCACAATCGCGGCTACACCGCCGGCGCGCAGACGACCTGGCTGGCCGGGGAGTTGGCCCGACTGCGACGTGCTTCCGGGATCGACTTCATCGTCGCCTTCTTCCACCACTGCGCGTACTGCACGGCGACCGACCACGTCTCGGACGGCGCGATCCGGGAGGAGTGGATCCCGTTGTTCGACCGCTATCAGGTCGATCTCGTGATCAACGGGCACAACCACGTCTACGAGCGGGCCGATCCGATGCGCGGCGGTGTGCGCACGCGCCGTGCCGCGATCGGCGACCGGATCCGGCCCGCGACCGACGGCACCACCTACCTGACCGTGGGCAGCGGCGGGAAGAGCGGCTACGAGTTCTCCGCGCCGGAGACCTACGCCGGCGGTCCCGCCGACGTCACCGACGCGGTCAAGGGTGGTTTCCACACCGAGGGCGCCAGGATCGACGAGACCGTCGAGTGGTCGCGCGTGCGTTTTCGCGGCAACGCGTTCATCGCGGTCGACGTGCGGCCGGCCGCCGCCGGGCGGGAGACCACGATGACCATCCGCACGCTCAGCGCCACCGGTGCGCAGATCGACACCGTGACGCTGGTCCGGGACGCGGGTACGGCGATCCCGTCCGCGAACGCCACCGAGCGCGGGACGGGCGCGGGCGGGCGCGGCTGAACCCGGCCGGGGCGCGGAATCGGGCGGGGTGCCGGGTCGGAGCCCGCCCGATGCCGTCCCGGCGCCGCCCGGTTCGCGGGTTCGCGCCGGGTCTCGGCGTCACCACGTCCCGCCTCGCGTTCGCGCGGGCTCGGCGGCCGGGGCGTGACCTCGATCCCCGTCGTGGAAGTCGACGGGCGATCGACGACACGCCCTACGCCGTGCCGGTCAGGCGCAGCCGGGTGCGGGCCGGCGCGGTGGGGGGCAGGTCGGCGACGATGTCGGCGAGGCTGACGCCGGCGAGGCTTTGCTGCCACGCCTGGTAGGCCTCGGCCATCTTCGCGGCGAGGACGCAGTCCCGCCGGCATTCGTCGGCCGGCAGCGCACCGCGCCCCTGTTGGCGGATCTCGCGGCACTCGTACGGCGAGGAGGTGCCGTCCACGGCCTCGACGATGTGCAGGAGGGTGATCTCGGCGGCGGGGCGGGCGAGCCGAAATCCGCCTCTGGGGCCGGTGGTCGCGGACAGCAGGCCGGCCCGGACCAGGGTCTTGAGCTGCTTGGCGAGGTAGGGCGCCGGCAAGTCGTAGTACTGCGCGAGTTGGGTCGTCGACGCGCTGGTCCCGGGATCGAGTTGGGCCAGCGTGGTGGCGCAGTGCAGGACCCATTCGGTACTCCCGGGCAGCTTCATGCGTCGAGTCTATCGCAGACATTGTGGACCTGTTTAGTCCATGATAGCGTCCGTGTCCTTGGCAGCGAGAGAAAGAGAACATCATGCGGATCGCTATCGCCGGCGCGACCGGGAACATCGGGGCGCTCACCGTCGCCGCTCTCGAGCGGGACGGGCACGAGGTGGTGCGGATCAGCCGCTCGCTCGGCGTCGACCTGACCACCGGTGACGGCCTCGACGACGCCCTGGCCGGTGTGGAGGCGGTCGTCGACGCGACCAACGGGCCGGCCGTCGACCCGGCCGAGACGGTGGCCTACTTCGGCACCACGACGCGGAACCTGCTGGCCGCCGGCAAGCGCGCCGGCGTCCGGCACCACGTGCTGCTCTCGATCGTCGGGATCGATCGGGTCGAGGGCAACGCGCACTACGCGGGCAAGCGCGAGCAGGAGCGCTTGGTGGCCGAGGGGACGGTGCCGTGGACGATCGTGCCGGCCACGCAGTTCCACGACTTCGCCGAGATGGTGACGAGCTGGACCGAGCAGGACGGTGTCGCCACGATCGCACCGCTGTTGGTGCAGCCGATCGCGCCCGCGGACGTGGCCGACGTCCTGGCCGAGCTCGCGACCGGTCAGCCGCGCGGGCGCTACGCCGATGTCGCCGGGCCCGACCCGCAGGACCTGGTCGACATGGCCCGGCGTACGCTCGCCGCGCGTGGCCGCTCGGTGCGGCTGGTGCCGACGTGGTCCGGCATGTTCGGCCCGGCGATGGCGGGTGACGCGATGCTGCCCGGTGAGGGCGCCCGGATCGCGCCGACCACGTTCGACCAGTGGCTCGCCGAGCAGAAGTAGCGCGCGGAAGTCGTGACTTGCGCTCGACGGTCGGTGAACCGGGCGCGCCGAGGGGCCGGCGGCGACGGACGGTGTCGCCGCCGGCCCGACCGACTACGGCCGCTGCCGGTTCGGTTCCGGTGCCGTGGCGCGGAAACGGGCCGTCGACGCGTCGCCGCTCCAGCGCCGCAACCCGGCCTTCTCCAACACGCGGATCGAGGCCGGGTTCGACAGTTCGACGTCGGCGTACACCGTGTCGACCCGCGGTGAGGTCAACGCGTACGCCACCAGGGCCCGGGTGGCCTCGGCGGCGTAGCCTCGGCCGCGCCGCGAGGCGACGACGCCGTAACCGATCTCCAGAGCGCCGTCGTTCGGCGGCCAGAGCAGGCTGATGCTGCCGACCACGAGGCCGGTGGTTCGCTCGAGGATCTGACGGTGCCCGTACAGCCGCGGTACATCCGACTGTGCGGCGATGACGCCGGCGATGACCCGATCGCCCTCGGCGGGGAAGTCCTCCGCCCAGTTTGCCGACCGCACGTCACCGAGAACGGCGGCGAGCTCGTCGGCGGGCCACGGCCGCAGGACAAGCCGATCGGTGGTCAGGTCCGTACCTGCGGGAAAAGAAGATGAAGACACGCGACACTCCTGGTCGTTCGGGACGACCGGGTCGCCTACGACTAGCGCGCGACCCGGACGAGGGCATGACGAATAAGCTCCGAGCGGGCCATATTCATCAACCTCCCTTGTCGCGGCGGCGATCACGCGCCTCACGTGTCCCGTCAACGGTACCGCCTCAGGCGGACGGGGTGCCCGCGGGGGCTGCGGCCCGGCCGTTGGTGCTTGGTGCGTGGCGCGTCGCGGGCGGGTGGGGCGGGCGGGTCACGGGGACGCGTGGCCGATGTGGAGTGGCGTCGAGGCCGGTTCCGGGCGGGGACGCGCGCGGAACGTGTCGCCGACGCGGATGGTGGCGAACGGCAGGCACGGGGCGGATGAATATCTCGATTGGGGCCGGCCAGACCATGGACGGCCGGCTGCTTCGTGTTGTGGGATGGTCTTCGCTCTCCGCTCGCCCACCGTTGTCCGGCTCGTCTTTCCGGACGCCGATGGGGAGTTCGAGGGTTCGAGCTCGGAGTTCGGCTGCACACCCCTGTCCCGACGTCCCATCGTGGGAGCGTCGGAAACCTGGAGGTATTCGATGCGTCGGCTGACCACAGTCCTTGCCGCCACCGCGACGGCGGTCGTTGCCGGAGTCGGTGTGACCACACCGGCCCAGGCCGCCCCGGCGGACAAGCCGCAGGTCTTGTCCAGTTGGACCCAGACGAGCGTGAACAGCTACAACGCCTGGAACTCGGCGCGGCAGAACCAGGGATCCTGGTCCGCCTACGGCTTCGACTGGTCCACGGACTACTGTTCCAGCTCGCCGGATAACCCGTTCGGCTTCCCCTTCCAGAACTCCTGCGCCCGGCACGACTTCGGGTACCGCAACTACAAGGCTGCGGGCACGTTCGCGGCGAACAAGGCGCGGGTGGACAGCGCCTTCTACGAGGACCTCAAGCGCGTGTGCGCCCCGTACGGCGCGGTGACCCGGGCCACCTGCAACGGCACGGCGTGGACGTACTACCAGGCGGTCAAGCTTCTGGGTTGACGCGCGTCGACTCCGGCACGCGGCCCCGTCGTCTCGTCGAGGGGCCGCGGTGTCGGGGTGGTCCCGGCGATCCCCTGATCCCGCCCTGATCCCGCCGTGGTCCCGCTGTCGCGCACCACACGTTCAGGGGCGTGGTTGTCACCTGATCGGGTGGCGCGTGCGCCGATGGCCTCGGTGGGTGGCCCTCCCGAACTATCAAGGGGGGCATGGATGACGAGTCGAGGATGACGACGCGCCCGAGTGGGCCGTGCGCGGGATCATATGGATGTGCCCCGGTGTCGGCGCGAGTGTGGTCGATCGGCATGGGCGCGACGCCGGTGTTCGATTCGCTGGTTCGGGAATGGGCTCGTACCACCCGCCAACTGCCGCAAGCGGCACCCAGGTTCACGTGTCAGGCCTGTCGCTTACCGCATCCCCCGGCGCCGTAGGGCGGCAGGCGATGGGCGGGCCGACGCGCGATCGTGCCGCGCGCGCCCGGGACGTGCCGGGCGAGCCGCCCGCGGTGCGGACAACTGCCGCAAGCGGCACCCAGGTTCACGTGTCAGGCCTGTCGCTTACCGCATCCCCCGGCGCCGTAGGGCGGCAGGCGATGGGCGGGCCGACGCGCGATCGTGCCGCGCGCCCGGGACGCGCCGGGCGAGCCGCCCGCGGTGCGGAGCTCGGCCGGTCCCGGGGGAAGGCGAGGCCGGGGGCGACCGGCATGCGCCCGTCCCGGAGCGGGGTGCCGCCGGGGCCGCGTGCTCACGCCGTACGGGCGGGCGTACTCGTGGCCCGCGTGCGACGGTGGATGGGAGTGGGCGGGGGACCGCTCGCCGGATCCAGGTGGGTGCGGACCGTCGAACGCCGGGAGGAACGATGTCTCCGATGTCTCGTGGTCCTCGGTCCCGGTCGCCGGGACCGAAGTGGGGGTCGGTCGGACCGCCGCGGGTCATGCTCGTGCTCGCGGTCGCCTCGGTGGTCCTCGGCGTCGTGGTGCTGGCCTGGCCGACGCAGACGGTGCGTGTGGTGGCGATCCTGTTCGGGTTGTACCTGCTGGTCAGCGGCCTGATTCAGATGGTGTTGGGGGTCGGCGCGCTGTTCTCGGGCGGCATGCGGGTGCTGTTGATCGTCAGCGGTCTGGTGTCGGTGGTGTTCGGTGTCCTGTGTCTGGGCGGCGGCTCGCGCTCGGTCACCGTGCTGGCGATCTGGATCGGCATCGGCTGGCTCGTCCGGGGCCTGGCCGAACTCGCGGGCGGTGTCGTGCACAGGGGCCTGCCGGGCCGTGGCTGGATGATCTTCTTCGGGATCGTGGACATCGCCGCGGGCATCGTCCTGATCGCCGCCCCCGTGTCGAGCACGACGGTCCTGGCGGTGCTCGCCGGAATCACCCTGATCGTCCTGGGCCTGCTCGGCGCGGTGGCGGCGTTCGGCCTCGACCGAGGCCCGGCGCACGGGGGTACCACGTGGCACGCGGGAGCGACCCGGGGATCCTCACGGCGGCTCTGAACGCGGGTGGACGCAGGTCACGCCGACGAGTCGTCGAGGCCGGGGTGGAGGCCGGGGAGGTTGACCACGATGGCCTCCTGGGTACTGCGGGCGATCACGACCACGGCTTCGGTGTCCGGGTCGGGGTTCTCCTCGCGGTGGGGGACGAAGGGCGGGACGAAGATGTAGTCGCCGGGGCCTGTTCGCAGGCGCACTTCACGGGGTTCGCCGGAGGAGTCGTCGGCGAAGACGAAGACCGGGTGGCCGCTGATCACGTGGATCGCGGTCTCGGATTCACCGTGGTGGTGGTTGCCGGAGGCGGTGGCCGGGGCGACGTGGGTCTGGCCCATCCACAACTTCTCGGCGCCGACGGATCGGCCGCTGATGGCGGCGAAGCGGCGCATGCCGTCGGTTTGTGTGGTGTCGGCGTCGAGGGCGTCGGCGCGAACGTGGTGGATGCGCGGTCGCGGTGACCCGGGCTCGACGGCGGGACGGTCGGGCAGGTGCGGATGGAAGCCGGTGCCGGCGACGGTTTGCCCGTCGGCGGGTGGCGAGGACGGCGGCGGGGTGTGCGCTGAGGTCATGGCACGTCCTTGGCGGTGGGTGGTCTCGGGGTGGGTCGGCCCGGAAATCGCGCGGGGCGACGGGCGCGGGGCGCGGCGCGAGGGGGCGGCCGACGGTACGCGCGGATCGGCCTTCGGGAGCTTCGCCCGGCGGGGTCGACGGCCTGCGGTCGACCCCGCCCGGGAGCGGCGGCGACCGGTGCGGGTCGGGTTGTGCGGTACGGGCGTGCGCACGACCGGGCATGCCCCGATGCTAACGCCGCCCCCGCCCGCCGACACGCCTGCGCAATCGACGTGGCTGTACCCGCGAGACGGCTGCGCCCGGACACGGGTGCGCTCGCGACGCCGCCGCGCCGCGTTTCGTCGCCGCGCGCCCGACATGACCGCGCCTGCGACACGTCCGCGCTCCCGACGTCGCTTGCTTGCCCGCCGCCACTGCCGGCTCGCCGCGTTTCGCCGCTGTGCCCGCGACAGGGCCGTGCTCCTGACGCCGCCCCCCGCCGGCCCGCCGCCACCACCGGCTCGCCGCGCCGTGCCCCGCCCCGCGCTTCCCCGCGACGCCCCACCCCGCGCCGCGGCGCCGCGGTTCGCCGTGTCCTGTTGGCGGGTCGATGTCTTGCGGGGGTGGGTTGGTCAGGGGTTTTCGTGCACCACTCGGCCGTTGGCGATGGTGAGGGTGATCGGGATTTCGGGGAGTGCGGTGATCTCGGATTCCAGGGGGTCGTCGGCGAGGACGCACAGGTCGGCCGCCTTGCCCGGCTCCAGGGTGCCCTTCCAGGACTCGGCGCCGTCCTGGCGGGCGGGCGTGGTGGTGTACGCGTGCAACGCCTCGCGTAGGGCCAGGCGTTGCTCGGGGCCGCAGACGGTGCCGTCGACGCCGGTCCGGGTGACCGCCGCGACCACCCCGCGGCGCCAGTCGGGGGTCAGTACCGGGGAGTCCGAGCTGAGGCACACGTCGATGCCCGCGTCGAGCGCGTCGCGGGTGGGGCACATGCGGGCGAGGGCCCGCGGGCTCAGGGTGTCGTGGAGCAGGGCGCGGGTGGCCACCGCGATGCCGGGCTGGGTGTTCAGGCCGATGCCGGCCGCCGCCATCTCGGCCAGCGTCGTGGGACGCAGCAGGTCGCCGTGGATGAGGTAGTGCCGGGCCGGGCGGGCATCGCGGGCGAGCGCCGCCCGCAGCGCGGAGACGACCGCGGCGGAGCTGCGGTCGCCGGTGGAGTGCACGCCGATCTGGTGTCCGGCCGCGTGCGCGATGTCGATCATGTCGGCGAGCCGCTGCCGGCGCCGCTCCGCCGAGTCGCCCTCGATCAGCAGCGAACCGTGTGATCCGTCGGGGTACGGCTCGCACACCCAGGCGCTGCGCATCGGCGGGATGCCGTCCGCGAAGATCTTCACCCCGGCCACCCGGAACCAGCCCGGCACGTCGGCCGGGGCGGTGAACTCGCGCAGTCCGGTGGCGAAGGCGTCCGCCGAACCGGGGCCGTCCAGTTCGCCGAAGAGCAGCAGCGCCGTGACGCGCGCGGTGAGCCGCCCGTGCGCGGCCAGTTCCGCGTAGTCGGTGAGCGCGGCGGAGCCGAAGCACCCGGTCGCGCCGGCGTCCTCGCCCGGACCCAGGCCCGGTTCGGTGTAGCTGGTCACGCCCAGCGTGGCCAGCAGGTCGTGGGTGCGCACGATGGCGTCCCGGCGCTCGGCCGCGGTACGCAGGGCGGGTGCCGGCGCGGGCGGGCCCGCGTGCGGGTCCGGCGTACCCGAGCCCGCGCCGCCGGTGAGTCGCTCCATCAGGAAGTGCGGCCACATCGCGCCGAGCCAGACGCCGTGCAGATGGGAGTCGTTGATCCCGGGCAGGACCGCCTGGCCGCGCAAGGCGATCACCCGGGTGTCGCGGCCGATCAGCGGGGCCACTTCGGCGTCGTCGCCGACCCGGGCGACACGGCCCCCGGTGACCGCGATGGCGGTCGCGATTCGGTCCCGCGCGTCGAACGTGTGGACGCGTCCTCCGGTGAGGACCAGGTCCGCCGGACCGGTGGCGTCCCACGATTCGCGGTTGCGCACTTTATTTCCTCCCGGGATCTGGACAGGTCCTCTGCAAGCCCATACCGTACACGCAATCAGATACGATTTGCGAGTCGATTGGGAGGCAACGGTGCCCCTGCATCCGGAGGCCCAAAAGATCATCGAGCGCACTCGGATCGGCGAATCCGGACCGGCCCCCCTCGCCCCGGACGCCCAGGCCATGCGCGCCGGCTTCGCCCTCGCCTGGTCGATGCCGGAGCGACTGCCGACCGTGGGAGCGGTCCGCGACGCCGCCGTCCCCGGACCCGCCGGTGACATCCCGGTGCGGATCTACACCCCCGAGGGCCCCGGCCCGTTCCCGGTCCTGGTCTGGTTCCACGGCGGCGGCTGGACCATCGGGTCTCTGGACGAGAACGAGTACGCCTGCCGGGCCGTGTGTGCCGGCGCCGAGACCGCGGTGGTCTCGGTCGACTATCGCCTCGCGCCGGAGAACCCCTACCCGGCCGCGGCCGACGACTGCTACGCGGTGGTGGCCTGGCTGCACGGACACGGCGAACGATGGGCGCTGGACGGTACGCGGATCGCGGTCGGCGGGGAGAGCGCGGGCGGCAATCTGGCCGCCGTGGTCGCGCTGAAGAGCCGCGACCTGGCCGGCCCGCCGATCGCACTCCAGGTGCTCGTGTCGCCGGTGCTGGGACATCCCGACGACGGGCGGCCCTCCTACCGGGAATTCGCCGACGGCTACTTCCTGTCCAAGGCGAGCATGGACTGGTTCTTCACCCAGTACCCGCGCGACGCCGCCGACCTTGCCGACCCGTACCTGCTGCCGATCCGTGCCGAGGACCTCTCCGCACTGCCGCCCGCGCTGGTGCTGGGCGCGGAGTACGACGTGCTCCGGGACGAAGGCGAGGACTACGCACGGGCGTTGAACGACGCCGGCACCCCGGCCACCGCGGTGCGCTTCGACGGGCTCATCCACGGCTTCTTCGGACTGCTCGCCACCGACCTCGGCGACGCGGAACGGGCGCACGAACTGGTCGTCGCGGCGCTGCGGGACGCGTTCGCGGGGAAGGCGCGGTGAGCGCCCCGGCCGTCCTGCGGCTGCGCGACGTGGGCATCGACCGGGACGAGATCCCGGTGGTGCGCGACGTCTCGCTGGATGTGGCCCCCGGCGCGGTCACCGTACTCCTGGGCGCCAACGGTGCGGGCAAGACCACCCTGATGGACGGCATCGCCGGCCTGGTGCGCACCACCGCCGGCAGCGTCGAACTCGACGACCGACCCGTGCACAAGCTGCCCGTGCACAAGCGCGCCCGGGCCGGCATCGGCTACGTCGAACAGGCCCGCACCGTCTTCCGCACCCTCACCGTCGAACAGAACCTGCTGGTCGCCCGCGCCGGCGGCGGCGACCCGGACACCGTCTACCGGCTCTTCCCCGAACTGGCCCGACGCCGCACCCTGCAGGCGGGCCATCTCTCCGGCGGCGAACAGCAGATGCTCGTGCTCGGCCGCGCCCTGGTCACCGACCCCAAGGTGGTCCTGGTCGACGAGATGTCGCTCGGACTCGCGCCCATGGTGGTGCGCCGGCTGATGCGCGTGGTCGGCGAACTCGCCGGTGCGGGACTGGCCGTCCTGCTCATCGAACAGTTCGCCAACCTCGCCCTCGACGTCGGCACGCACTCCTACGTCCTGCGCAAGGGGCGCATCGTGCACGACGGACCCTGCGCGGACCTGCGCGGCCGGACCGAACTCCTGCACGAGTACTACTTCGGCTCGACCACGACGGCGACCACCGACCGGGCCGAGCCGGTCCCGGCCGGCCCCCTCGACAGCCGGATCGGCGGTGCCGCCCGATGAAGCCCGACGCCCGCACGAGGGCCGCCGGCCGCAGGCCCGCCGACAGCACGCCCACCGCCCTGGATCTGCTCGACAAGCGCGGCGCGGCCGTCACGATCGTGCTCGCGATCGCGGCCTGCGTGGCGGTCCCCAACATCCTCTCGCCCTACTGGCTCTACCTCGCCATCACCAGCGTGATCAGCGCGGTGATCATGCAGAGCTACGGCGTGATCGTCGGCCGCGCCGGCGTCATGTCGTTGTGTCAACTCTCCTTCGCGGCGATCGGCGCCTGGGTGGTGATGCGGCTCAACGTGGCCGACGCACCGGGCGGCCTGCTCGTGTGGCTGGTCCTCGGCGGCCTGGCCGCCGCACCGGTGGGCATGCTGATCGGCCTGCCCGCCCTGCGCGTTCGCGGCGTCAACCTCGCCGTGATCACCTTCGGCGCGGCGGTGTCCACCGACATCGTGCTGGGGGCCAAGCAGTTCCCCGGCACCGAGGAACTGGAGACGGTCGCCCGCCCGGCCGCCTTCGCCACCAACGCGAACTACTTCGTCCTGGTCGTCATCGTCTTCACCGTGATCGCGCTCGCCCTCGCCGTCCTGGACCGGACCCGACTCGGCCGGTCCTGGCTCGAACTGCGGCACTCCGAACGGCTGGCCGCCTCGCACGGCATCTCGGTGGCCCGCAGTAAACTCGCCGCGTTCGCGATCAGCGCGTTCATCGCCGGGATCGGCGGCGGCCTGATGGCCGGTCAACTCGGCCTGGTGGTCTCCGGCAACTTCGCCATGGGCCAATCCGTCACGCTCTTCGCGATCGCCATCCTGATCGGCCCGCACCACCCCGAAGGCGCGTTGATGAGCGGGGTGTTCGGCGCGACCATGGCCACCCTCCTGGAGAAGGTCAAGCTGCCCCAGGACCTGGGCGGGATCATCTTCGGCATCGTGCCGATCCTCGCGCTGCGCAGCGGGATGAGCCAGACCGACTTCACCCGCAACCGCAAACGCCTGGCGAAGGCGCGCAAGGTCGCGGACGCCGCGACCGCGCACGACCGCGAACGCGCCGACGCGGGTCCACCACCCGAGCGCACCGTCGGCCCGCCCGCCCGCCCCGTGGGCACCGAACCCGCCCTGGACGTCCGGGGTCTGACGGTCCGATACGGCCCGGTCACCGCCCTGGACGCGGTCGACCTCACCGTCCCCGCCGGCGCCGTGGTGGGCCTGATCGGCCCCAATGGCGCGGGCAAGTCCACCTTCATCTCGGCGGTCGGCGGCTTCCTCGGCCGCACGCCCGGCTCGGTCCGCCTGGACGGGACGCCCATCGACCGTCTCGCCCCGCGGGTACGCGCCGCCAAGGGCCTGCGCCGTACCTTCCAAACCACCCAGATCGCCCCGGAGTCGACCCCATACGAGTACCTCGACATCGGCGCCGGGCGGCGGTTGGCCCGGGCCGAGGCCGACGAACTCCTGGAGTTCTTCGGCTGCCCCGTCGGCGACCTGCCCATCTCGATCGTCGACGCGGGCACCCGCCGCCTGCTCGACGTGGCCGCGGCGATCGCCGCGCGGCCGGCGGTGGCCCTGCTGGACGAGCCGGCCGCGGGCCAGTCCGCCGCCGAATCGCGGCGCCTGGGGGCTCGACTCGCCCAGGTGCCGGAGCGCTACGGCGTGGCCGTCCTGCTGGTCGAACACGACATGGAACTGGTGCGCGTGGCCTGCCGCGAGGTCACCGTCCTGGACTTCGGCAAGGTGATCGCGAGCGGCCGCACCGAGGACGTCCTGCGCGACCCGGCGGTGCTCGCCGCCTACCTCGGCGGCGCGGACACCCCCGACGACGCGGTCCCCCCGACCGCGATCGTCACCCCCACCGGCTGACCCGCGGGCCGACCACCGGCCGGTCCACAAGCCGACCCGACCCGCCCCGACCCGCCCGCACAACCCCCGCGTCGCGCGCTCGCCTCCGCGCCGACCCGGGTCCCCCCGGCATGCCTTCGATCGGATCGACTCCGTACCGATCCACCATGACAAGGACGTTCCCCATGAAGCGTTCCCTCGTGAGCCGGCTGGCCGTGACCGCCGCGCTCGCCCTGGCCGCGACCGCGTGTGCCGGCGACGGCAGCGACGGCGGCTCCACCAGCGGCGCCATCAAGGTCGGCTCGATCAACGGGATCACCGGGCTGTTCCAGACCCCGGAGGTGCCGCAGGCGGTCAAGGCCGTCTTCGACGAGGTCAACGCGGCCGGCGGGATCAACGGCCGCAAGCTGGAGCTGATCAGCAAGGACGACGCGATGAACCCGCAACGCTCCACCGAGAACGAGGTGGAACTCGTGCAGTCCAAGGGCG
This sequence comes from Embleya sp. NPDC001921, assembly GCF_053594475.1. Classification (NCBI taxonomy): domain Bacteria; kingdom Bacillati; phylum Actinomycetota; class Actinomycetes; order Kitasatosporales; family Streptomycetaceae; genus Embleya; species Embleya sp. NPDC001921. The sequence continues at coordinate 83,248 of NZ_JBSFEO010000040.1, read as the reverse complement.
TGGTCGCCCTGGTCGGCTCCTCCAGCGCGGTGGACTGCGGCGTCAACCGCGCCGCGTACAAGAGCGCGAAGATCGTCTCCATCCCGGCCGTCGGCGTCGACCCCGCGTGCTTCAACAGCCCCGACATCGCGCCGGTCAACCCGGGCCCGTTCAAGCTGCTCACCGCGATGCTCTACTACGCCTCCGAGACGCTGCACCACGACAAGGTCTGCCTCTACTACACCACCCTGCCCGGCAGCGGCGGCGGGATCAGCGACGCGATCAAGGAGTGGAGCGACCTCACCGGCAAACAACTGGCCGCCAAGGACACCTCCGTCGGCGAGGGCGACCCCACGCCGCACCTGATCGCCGCCAAGCAGGCCGGCTGCCAGGCCGTGTTGTACAACGCACAGGTAGGCCCGTGGTTCGCCCAGGCGCAGACCCAGGGCATGAACAACGTCGACTTCATCATGGGCGCGAACAGCTACACCGACGCCAACGCCAAACTGGTGCCCTCGGGCATGCGGGCCTACGTCGGCACCGAATGGCAGCCGTACACCGACGTGACCCTGCCCGGGAACGGGCGCTGGGCGCAACTGATGGACAAGCACGGCATCCAGCGCACCGCGTTCAGCCAGGGCGCGGTGATGTCCGCCGACGTGTTCGTCCAGGTGCTCAAGGGCATCAAGGGCGATATCACCCGCAAGTCGGTCACCGAGGCGTTCAAGAAGATGAGCCCGATCGACTACCCGATGGTCGGCTCCCCGTGGGTCTTCGGCCCCGACGACAAGCACAACCCGGTCCAGGGCAGCCGCTTCGTCAAGGCCGTCGACGGCAAGTGGCAGGTACTGCCCGAGGGCTTCGTCGTGCCCACCGGGAAGTAGCGCGTGTGGTGGTCCGATCCCGGTGCGACCGATCGACCTCGCCGTGACCGCCGCCGACCGCGCCCGCGCGGTCGGCGCGGCCGGCGCCTCGGAGCAGGAGGTGCTCGAATGCTGAACTCTGTGATCGCGGGCCTGAGCAGCGGAGGGGGCTACGCGCTGCTGGGACTGTGCGTGGTGCTGACCTACCGCCTGGTCGCCGTGGTGAACTTCGCGATGGCGGCGATCGGCGCGATGGGCGCCTTCACCATGGTCTCGCTGACCGACGACGGTGTGAACGTATGGCTCGCGCTGCCGCTCGGGGTCGCGGTCGGCGCGACCTTGTCCGGCATCCTGGGCGCGGTGCTGATCCGCTGGTTCGGGGAGCACGACGAACGCACCAAGGCCGCCGTGACGGTGGCGATCTACGTCGCGGTGATGGCCGTGGGGCTGCGCCTGTTCGGCGCCACCTCCACCGGCGCGCGCCGCTTCCCGGCGCCCTTCGAAGGGGCGCTGTTCCGGATCGGCGACGTGGTGGTCTCGCAGGCCGTGCCGGTCTCGATCGCGTTCGCGGTGGCGATCACCGTGGGCGTCGAACTGCTGCTGCGCAAGACCCTGGTGGGGCTGCGCCTGCAGGCACTGTCGGAACGGCCGGGCACCGCACAGGTGGTCGGCATCTCCACGCCGCGGCTGGCCACCGCGGTGTGGGTGGCCATCGGCGCGCTCACCGCGCTGGTGATCATCCTGGTCGCGCCGCGCCTGGGCGGCGACTTCTCCACGCTGGGCAAGCTGATCGTCACCGCGCTCGCCGTCGCCATGGTCGGCGGGTTCCGCAACCTGCCGCTGACCCTGGCCGGCGGCCTGCTGCTCGGCTGCCTCGAGGGCATGTCCGCCGCGATGAGTGCGGTGCGCGAGTACCGAGGCGTGATCCCGTTCCTGGTGATCCTGGTGCTGCTGTGGTGGCGCAGCCGACACGAGGTCTGGGACACCGCGCACAGTCGATGACAACGAACCGGAGTTCGCAGATGATCATGGGAACCCGCTCCGCCCCGGACGGCTCCACCCGCGCCGCGGTGCTGCGCGCGCACGACGAACCGCTCACCCTGGAGGACATCGCACTGCCCGAACGCTGCGAGCCGGGCGCGGTGTTGGTCCGGATCGGCTGCGCCACGCTGTGCGCGACCGACGTGCACCTGTGGCGCGGCGCGATGAGCTTCCCCGGCATGTTGCCGATGGTGCTCGGCCACGAGATGACCGGCGTGGTCGAGGAGGCCGGCGTGGGCGCCACCGACGCGCTCGGGCGCACACTGCGGGTCGGCGACCGCATCGGCTGGTCCGAGTCGACGTGCGGCACGTGCCACGCCTGCACGGTGTTGCGCCGACCGGTGGGGTGCGTCGATCGGGGCTACGGCTTCCGGCAACGATCGGACCGATGGCCGTACGCCACGGCCGGGTTGGCCGAGTTCGCCTATGTCGGGCCGCGCGCGGAGAAGGTGCTCGTACCCGACGACGTGCCCGACACCTGGGCCGCGTGCGCGGGGTGCGCGGTCAAGACCGTGCTGCACGCGTTCGACCGGGCGGGTGGGGTACGGCCCGGCGCCGAGGTCGTGGTGCAGGGCGCAGGAGCGCTGGGCATCGTGGCCGGCGCGATGGCCAAGGCGAGCGGCGCGCGTACGGTGATCACGATCGGCGGGCCCGAGACCCGGCTGGAACTGGCCCGGGAGTTCGGCGCGGACGTGACGATCGGCCTGGACGGCGACGCCGAGGGCCGACGCGAGGAGGTGCTGGCCGCCACGCGCGGGCGCGGCGCGGATCTGGTCCTGGACCTGGCCGGTGCGCCCGGTGTGGGTGCGGAGGCGGTCGAACTCGCGGCGTTCGGGGCCACGTTCGTGATCGTCGGCAGTACCGGTCCCACCCCCGAGCGGCTGCCGCTGGGAACCGTGATGGGCAAGGAACTCGATGTGGTCGGCTCGCTCAACGGCGACGTGGGCGACTACCACCGGGCCGTCGAGTTCCTGCGCGACTTCCGTGACCGATTCGACTGGGACCGGCTGTTCGCGGCTCCGGTCGGGCTGTCCGGCGCGAGTGCGGCGCTGGCGGCGATGGGCCGGCAGGAGCAGGTCAAGGCCGTGGTGCATCCGTGGCTGCCGTAAGCGTGTTCGTCGTTCCCCGGGCGCCGGTTCCACCCGCCCGCAGTACTCGTTGCCGAGAGGACCATCGATGGGTGACATCGACAGCATGACCGTTCCGCGACGCCGACTGGGGGTCGAGGGCCCGTACGTGTCCGCGCTGTCCCTGGGGTCGTGGCACACCTACGACCGGATGGACTTCCACGAAGCGGTCGACATGGTCTCGCGCGCCGTCGAGTTGGGGATCAACCTCTTCGACGTCGCGGTGTACGGGATCCCCGGGCAGAAGCCGGTATTCACCGACGTGCTGTTCTCGGCGATCGTGCGGGCGGCGGGACTGGCGCGGGAGGAATACCTGCTGTCCACCAAGGTGTGGCTGGAGGGCTATCCGGCGCGGTCGTTGCGCGAGCAGGTGGAACGGGCGATGTTCCGGGCCGGGACCGAGTACGCCGATCTGGCGATCCTGGGCGACATCCGCGGCGACGCCGTGGACTTGGAACAACTCGCCGGAGATCTGGCCGAGTTGGAGGAGAGCGGGCTGATCGGGCACTGGGGGGTGAACAACTGGTCGGCGCAGGCGATCACCACGATTCGGCGGTACGCGGTGGAGGCGGGCTCGGCCGGTCCGCAGGTCGCGCAACTGAAGTACAGCCCCTGTCGGCGGGCGATCGCGGACGGCGCGCCGTTCGCGGAGTTGTTCTCGGCCGGTCTGTCGATGCAGGCGTCGGATGTGTTGGAGGGCGGCATCCTGGCGGGCAAGGTCGCGCCGACACGGGAGATCGGGCGGGATCCGGGGGGCGTACGGGAGCGGATCATCGCGTCCGCGCCCGGGATCGCGGCGGTGGCGGCGGAACTGGACGCGAGCGCCGCGCAGGTGTGCGTTGCGTTTGCGTTGTCGCATCCGGCCACGGCGAGCGTGTTGTTCGGGGCCACGCGGCGTGCGCAACTGGTGGACAACGTCGAGGGGTTGCGGTTGTTGGATCGGGTCGGGGCCAGTGCGTTGCGGGCTCGGCTGGTGCCGTTTTTTGCGGACGGGGGTGTGGTGGACCCTTCGGGTCCTTGAGGGTTTGGTGGCTTGGGGTGGCCTCAAACGCCGGCCGGGCTGGAAGGTGGCCTCAAACGCCGGCCGGGCTGGAGGGTGGCCTCAAGCGCCGGCCGGGCTGAAAAGTGGCCTCAAACGCCGGCCGGGCTGGTTTGGGTTCGTCCGGCGTTTGGTGTGCCCGTGGCTTGGGGTGGCCCCAAGCGCCGGCCAGGCTGAGGGGTGGGCTCGCGTGCCGGCCGGGACGGTGGGGTTGTCGGCCGGATGGGTTGTCAGCGTTCCGTGCCTGTCGGGTTCATGGTGTCGGCGTCGACCCAGGTGGCGGAGAGGGCGGTGCGGAGGTCTTCGGGGTGGTGGGTGAGGAGGTTCAGGGCTTTGAGGTTGTCCTGCCATTGGGATATTCGGCTGGCGCCGAACAGGACGGTGGCCACCGCGGGGTTGGTGAGGCAGAAGGCGATGGCCAGTTGCGCGGGTGTGGCGTCGAATTCGGCGGCCACGCGGGCGATCAGCGGGTACGTGTCGCGGATGCGACCGCGGATGCCGCCGGGGTCGGCGCCGATCTTGCGTCGCGGTCGGAGGTTGCCCGCCAGGATGCCGCCTTCCAGCACGTCGGACGCCTGCATGGCCAGTCCGTCGGCGAAGAGTTCGGCGAACGGCTCGCCCTCGGGCACCGTGCGACGCGCCAGGCTGTACTTGAGCTGCGCGAACGTCGGTGGCGTCAGCCCCTCCTCGGCGGCGAACCGGCGGGCCCGCCACACGTCCGCGGCGGACCAGTTGTTGACGCCCCACGAGGTGAACCGGCCGGCCGCGATCTGCTCGGCGACGTCGCGGACCACGGCTGGTACGTCCAACTCGCCGAAGAAGTCGCCGACCACGACCAGGTCGGCCCGGTCGGTGCCGATTCGGTCCAGCGAGACCGCCAGTTGCTCGGCGAAGCCCTTCCTCGGGTACTCCCACAACCACAGCTTGCCGCACAGCAGATAGTCCTCCCGGGCCACGCCCGCGTCGCGCATCGCCTGCCCGAAGACCAGGTCGGTGCGCGCGTTCTCCGCGTGCGGGCCCATGTCGTAGTGCGCGACGTCGAAGAGTTCCACGCCGTGCGCCAGCGCGTCGAGGATCAGCGCGACGGCGTCCGAACGGCTCATCCGATCCCAGGTGTTCCACGAGCCCAGACCGAGCACGGGCACCTCCGGGCCGTGCGCGCCGAGTCGACGACGGGGCACCGGGCTCGGGCTGCCGGCGGCGGGGGAGAGCACCACGGATCCTCCAAGGGGCGGCGATCGACACGATCGCCATTGTTGACGGCATCGGTAATCATATAGCATTCCAGATACCAACTCCCTGTCCCGCGAGGAGATCCGATGCCAGTTCCCTCGGACGCCCAGGCCGAGGTCGGCCCCGAACGCATCATCGAAATCGCGATCGCGTACATGGCCGCCAAGCAGCTTTTCGCGGCCAACGAGGCCGGCCTGTTCGCCGCGCTCGCCGACGGGCCCGCGCCACTCGGCGAACTCGCGACCCGGACCGGACTGCCCGAGCGCACCACGCTGATCCTGGCCGACGCGATGGTCGGCCTCGGGCTGCTGGAGCGCGGCGAGGCGGGATACGCCGGATCGCCCGCCGTCCGGCGCCATCTCGGCGGATCGACATCGGACGTGGACCTGCGCCCGTTCCTGACCTTCCTGGACACCGTCAGCTACCCGCACTGGCTCGGCTTCGCCGAGGCCACCCGCACCGCCCGACCCGCCCCGCTGGATCTGGGCGGCGACCGGCTCGGCGTCTTCCTCGGCGGGGTGATGACGTACAACGCGTTGCACGCCCGGATGCTGGTGGGCGCCTACGACTTCGGCGCGCATCGGCGGGTGCTGGACCTGGGCGGGTTGTCCGGGTCTTTCCTCGCCGAGGCGCTGCGTGCGAACCCCGAGCTGAGCGCGACCTTCATGTCCGCCGGCGACCTGGTCGGGCACGCGGAGAACACCCTCGCGGCGGCCGGGGTGGAGGACCGGGTCGAGGTGGTGACCGGCGACCCGCTGACCGACGACATGCCCACCGGCTTCGACCTGGTGCTCCTCGAACACGTCGTGCACCGCTTCGACGCCGAGCAGAACCGGCGGATCGTGGCGGCGGCGCGCAAGGCCGCGGCACCCGGGGCCCGGCTGTTGCTGCTGGACTTCTTCCTGGAGCCGAACGGGACGCCGCGGCTGATCGACACCCTGCACGCGGGAGAGTACCTGGTCATCGACGGCACCACGGTGTACCCGCGCGGCGAGGTCGAGGAATGGCTCACGGACGCCGGCTGGCAGCCGGTGGACGTACTCGAACTCCCGGGCAGCCCGAGGGTGATCGTGGCGGAGGCCCGATGAGCACCGGACGCGTCGTCGTGGTCACCGGCGGAGCGAGCGGCATCGGCGCGGCCGTCGCGCGCGCCTTCGCCGAGGGCGGCGACCATGTCGTGATCGCCGACCTGGACGTCGACGCGGCCGAGAAGGTCGCCCGGGAGATCGGCGGCGTCCCGATCCCGATGGACATCACCGACCCCGCGTCGGTGGCCTCGGCCCTGGACCGGGTCCTCGCCGAGGTCGGCCCGCTCGCGGTCCTGGTCAACAACGCGGGGCTGGTCGCGGGCGGCGGACTGCTCGTCGACCTGCCGATCGAGGTCTTCGACACCGTGGTGGCGGTCAACCTGCGCGGCACCTTCACCGTCACCGCGGCCGCGGCCCGGCTGATGATCGCCGCGGGGGCCGGCGGCGCCATCGTCAACATCAGCTCGATCGGCGCCCGGCAGCCCACCGCGGGCCTGGGCCACTACGAGGCCACCAAGGCCGCGGTGGACGCGATCACCCGTACCGGCGCGCTCGAACTGGCCCCGCACCGCATCCGGGTCAACGGGGTCGCGCCCGGGCCGGTGCACACCCCGATGACCGCCGGGCTGATGTCCGACCCGCAGGCCCGGCAGGCGTGGGAGGCGCGGATCCCGCTGGGCCGCATCGCGGTACCCGAGGACGTCGCGCCGCTCGCGGTGTTCCTGGCCTCGCCCGCGGCCGAGCACATCACCGGCACGGTCGTCGCGGTGGACGGCGGTCAACTCCTGGTCTGAGCACGGTGCCGGACGACCCTGACACCGTGCGACCCGGGCACCGCACGACCCCGGTGCCGCGGGATCGGCAGCACACGACGAAGGGCGGGCTCGCCGGAGCCCGCCCTTCGTCGTGTCGCCGAGCCGCTACGGGGTCCCGGTCTTGGCCTGGTGCAGTGCCGCCGCGGTGGCGATCTTGTGCGCGCACGCGGCCTGTTCGATCACCTGCGGATCGGCGCTCGCGTCGATCAGGTCGAGCAGATGCTCGTGCTCGCGCACCGAGGTACGGGCCCGGCCGGGCACGTACGTGAAGGTCGACCGCCGCATGTGGTCCAACCGCGCCCACTCCGATTCGAGCAGCGCGTTCAGGTGCTTGTCGGGGCAATGCGCGTAGAGCGAGAAATGAAATCTCCGGTTGAGCGCGGTGAACGCGGTGGGATCGAAGTCCGCCAGCGCCTCGACCATGCGGTCGTTGATCGCGCGGGCCTCGGCGATGTCGGCGGCGCTCATCAGCGGCGCCGAGATCGCGGTGGCGTAACCCTCGAGCCGGGCCAGCACGTTCAGCGAGTGCTCGACCTGCGAACGGTCGAAGACCGCCACCCGGGCGCCGACGTTGCGCACGATCTCCACCAGGCCGTCGGACTGGAGTCGGCGTACCGCCTCGCGCAACGGGATGGTGCTGACCCCCGCCTCGCGGGCGAGCTGGTCGAACACCAGCCGATACCCGGGCCCGTAGGTGCCGTCGAGGATGCGGCCGCGCAGCAGTTCGTAACACATCTCCGACTTCGACGCCTTGGCGGCCTTGCTCGCGGCGGTGGTGGCCTTTGCGGGACTCAACTACGGTCTCCTCAGTCTGGACCGGACACGGTGGCGGGCCGGGACGAGGTGTCCCGGCCCGGCGTCTCCGGCGTGGTCCGGTGGGGGCGGTGCGCCGCGGCGGGTCAGCGGTCGAGGACCCGCACGGCCAGCTCGCGAAAGAACGGGTTGACCAGGACGCCGTGATGGTCGCCGGCCATGGCTACCAGTCGGGCCCCCGGAGCCAGCGCGACCAGGTCCTCGGAGCCGTGGGTCATCGTGTCGTCGCTGCCGACCACGAACCACGGCGGTGTACCGCCGGCCCACCGCTCGGGCGTGAACGGAGTACTGCGCAGGCCCTCGACACAGGTCACCAACCCGTCCGCGCCCGCACCCTCGGCGCGGATCAGGCCGGCGATCATCCCGGTGAGCGGATCGGCGGGCCGGGCGGCCTCGTCGTGCACCGCCCGGCGCAGCTCCGCGACGTCCACGTCGGCGAACGGCTCGGTCGGGCTCAATCCGCCGAATACCACCCGACCGATCCGCTCGGGAGTCGACTCGGCCAGTTCCCAGACCAGTCGGGCGCCGAGCGAGTACGCCAGGACGTCGAACCGGTCCGCGCCGTACGCGTCCACCACGGCCAGCAGGTCCCGCGCCGAGGCGACCGCGTCCACTTCCTCGGCGCTCGTCGGCTTCGGGCTGGCGCCGTGGCCGCGCAGGTCCGGCGCGATCAGGGTGCGGCCGGCGTCGAGCAGGGCCTGGACGATGCCCGTCTCCAGCCACGTGCGGCGCGCACTGGAGCAGAACCCGTGTACGAGCAGCACCGGAGGCTGCTCGGTGCGCTCCGTGCTCGGATAGGTCGTGACGGCGAGGGGCTGCCGCAGGCGCATCCTACTTCTCCACTCGACTATTTCGGATACGATTTCAGATCGTACACCAGGGGCGAATACTCAGAGCCGCGACCCGATCCCGGATCCGTCGCCGGTCGTGTCCCGTATGAAGGAGAAGCCGTCGGCGCCGACGGTCACCTCCGCCTCGTGGTCCTCCCGTCGGGCGAGCACCGGTTGCGGACGCCCGGCCAGGTCCAGGACGGGGGATGCCTCCGCGTACCAGGACGGCACCACCGGGTTGCCCCACCAGTCCCGCCGCTGGTTGTCCCGGACGTCCCAGGACAACACCGGGTGGTCCGGGTCCCCCGTGTAGTAGTCGGTCGTGTAGATCTCCACCCGATGCAGATCGGGATCGCGCACGTAGACGTAGAAGGCGTTGGACACCCCGTGCCTCCCGGGACCGCGCTCGATGTGCGTGGACCGGCGACGCGCGCCGAGCAGGTCGCACACGTGCAACACCTGACCGCGCTCGTGCGTGCCGAACGCGATGTGGTGCAGCCGCGGCCCGTCGCCGCCGGTCAGCGCGATGTCGTGCACCGTGTCCTTGCGGTGCAGCCAGGAGGCGTACAACGTCTCGTCCTCGCCCCGGATGTCCTCGGTCACCCGAAAGCCCAGGTCGCGATAGCAGCGCTCGGCCCGGGCCACGTCCGGCACCACGATGTTGAAGTGGTCCAGCCGCGCGATCGCGCCCGCGCCGTGCAGGTCGTAGCGCTGATGCAGGCGCGGCACGTGCTCGGCCTCGTAGAAGAACTCCAGCGGGAACCCCAACGGGTCCAGGACCCGTACGGCGGGCCCGATCCCGCGCGTCGCACCCGGCGCGCGGCGCTCGACCGGCACCCCCAGTGCCCGGTAGTAGCGCTCGGCGACGTCGACCTCCCGCGGCGCGCGCACCCGGTAGGCCAATGCGGCCAGTGCGCCGGCGGCCCCGCGCCGCAGCACCAGCGAATGGTGCAGAAACTCCTCGAACGCGCGCAGGTACACCGCGTCCTCGTCCTCGTGGGTGACCACCAGGCCCAGCAGGTCGACGTAGAACTCGCGGGACGCGGCCAGGTCGGTGACCACCAACTCGGCGTAGGCGGCGCGGACGATGTCCGGACAGCGCGGGGTCGCCGGGTCGGGGGCGGGCACGCCGGGGCCGGTGGCGGGTACGGGCGGAACGGCGGGAGTTGGCATCGGACTCTCCTCCTGTTCGAGGCGCCGGACCCGGCCGGCGCGATCGGCCCGGTCACCCGGGCCCGATCCGGAAGCTAGGGCGTGTCTTCAATCCCCCGTCGGGCTCCACGACGCCCGGTACGCACCTCGCCGCCCCGGAGAACCACCCGAATAGAACCACCATGCGGGCGCTTCTCCGACACGCCGATGCACGGCACCGGACGCCGCGGAGCCCGACGGGGGATTGAAGACACGCCCTGGCGGTCCACCGCAGGCCGGGGCCACGGTCGAGCGCGGACGGGATCCGGCGGGCACCCGGCCCGACACCGGGCCGGCGTCCCGGGTTCACGCGGCGCCGAAGCGGGCGGTGTGCAGCGGCGCCATGGCCACGTGTACGGCCTGCTGTGACGTGTAGAAGTCGATCGAGCGGTAGCCGCCCTCGTGACCGAGCCCCGAGGCCTTGATCCCGCCGAACGGCGTGCGCAGATCGCGGACGTTGTGCGAGTTGATCCACACCATGCCGGACTGGACGCTCTGCGCCACCCGGTGCGCCCGGCGGATGTCGTTGGTCCACACGTAGCCGGCCAGTCCGTAGCGGACCGCGTTGGCCAGCTCGATCGCCTCGGCCTCGTCCGCGAACGGGGTCAGCGCCACCACCGGTCCGAAGATCTCCTCCTGGAAGATCCGCGCGTGTGGCGGCACATCGCAAAAGACGGTCGGGGCCAGGTAGTTCCCGGTCGGCAGATGCGCGGGCCGGGAGCCGCCCGCGACCAGGCGAGCCTCGTGCCGGCCGACCTCCACATACGCCAACACCCGTTCGTAGTGTTCGGGATGCACCAGCGCGCCCACCTCGGTGGCCGGATCCTGCGGCGGGCCGACCACGATCCGCTCGGCGCGCGCGGCGAACCGCTCGACGAACTCGGCGTACACCCCTTGCTCGACCAGGATCCGCGAACCGGCGGTGCAGCGTTCGCCGTTGAGCGAGAACACGCCGAAGAGCGCGGCGTCGATCGCGTCGTCCAGGTCGGCGTCGGCGAACACGATCACCGGTGACTTGCCGCCGAGTTCCATCGACAGGCCCTTCAGGTGCCGGGCGGCCGAGCGGAAGATGCTCTGCCCGGTGGTGGTCTCGCCGGTGAACGAGATCAGCGGCACGTCCGGATGTTCGACCAGGGCCGCGCCCGCCTCTTCGCCGAATCCGCCGACCAGGTTGAACACGCCCCGCGGCAGGCCCGCTTCGGTGAGGATGTCCGCCCACAACGAAGCCGACAGCGGGGTGAACTCGGCCGGCTTGAGCACCACCGTGCAGCCGGCCGCCAGGGCCGGCGCCAGCTTCCACGACTCGAGCATGAACGGCGTGTTCCACGGCGTGATCAGCCCGGCGACCCCGATCGGGCGGCGATTGACGTAGTTGAGCTGGCGACCGGGCACCTGGTACGCCTCGTCGGCCTGACCGACGATCAGGTCCGCGAAGAAGCGGAAGTTCTCCGCGGCGCGCTGCGCCTGGCCCAGCGCCTGGGTGATCGGCAGACCGGTGTCGAAGGTCTCCAACTCGGCCAGCCGGGCGTCCCGACGCTCCACCCCGTCGGCGATGCGACGGAGCACCGCGGCCCGCTCCCCGGCCCGCGTCCCGGGCCACGGACCCGAGGTGAAGGCGCGCCGGGCGGCTTGCACCGCGGCGTCCACGTCAGCCGCCTTGCCCGCCGCCGCGGTGGCGTAGGGCAGGTTGGAGGCGGGGGCGCAGACCTCGAAGGTGGCGCCGTCCAGCGAGTCCACGTGCCGGCCGTCGATGAAATGACGCAACCGCGTGGGCAGCGCGGCGGGTACCCCGGAGTGCTGGACGGGAGTCGTCGTCGTGGGACTCATATCGCTTCTTCTCCAAAGGCCGGGTCGGTCAGCAGATCGGGCCGGCTCCGGGCGAGGGCGGTCACTTCCGCTCGGCCCCGCTCGGACAGCGGCAGCAGCGGTGGACGCACGAAGTCGGAGCCGATCAGGCCGCGTCGGTGCATCAGCCACTTGGCCGGCGCCGGGTTGGTCTCCACGAACAGCAGGTCCACCAGGGGATGGAGGGCGTAGTGCAATGCGCGGGCATGGCCCATGTCGCCCTCCTGGTAGGCCTCGTACATCCGCGCGACCGCGGCCGGTGCGATGTTGGCCAGCGCGGAGACGAAGCCCGCGCCGCCCAGGACGAGTACCGGCAGGCACAACAGTTCGATGCCGGACCAGACCAGCAGTTCGGGACCGGCGGCCTCGATCACCCGGGAGAAGTGCTCGAAGTCCCTGGTGGTCTCCTTGATGCCGACGATGTTCTCGTGCGCCCGGAAGAGCCGGGCCACGGTCTGCGGAGCGATCTCCACGGCGGTGCGAGCGGGCACGTTGTAGATCACCACGGGCAGGTCCGGGTACTCCCGGGCGACCGTGGAGTACCAGGAGAACAGCGCGTCCTGGGTGGGGCGCGCGTAGTACGGGGTGATGATCAGCACCGCGTCGGCGCCCGACTCCCGGGCGATTCCGGTCAGTTCCAGGGTCTCGTCGAGCTTGGCCGATCCGGTGCCCGGCAGGAACGGCACCCGGTCGTCGATCTCGGCGGCGACCGCCCGGATCGCCTCGGCGCGCTCGGCGAGGGTCTGCGCGGACGGCTCGCCGGTGGAGCCGCCGAGCGAGATGCCGTGCGAACCGGCCGCGATCTGCCAGCGGACCAGGCGGCGCAGCGCGGCGGTGTCGACCGCGCCCTCCGGGGTGAAGGGGGTGACCAGCGGGGCGATCGAGCCGCGGATCAGGGAAGGATCGGCGCGGTACTTCATCGGTGCTCCTCGCGAGTGGTGGTCGGGGCGGTGCCCTCACGGGCGGCGTCGGCGGGGGCTGTGATGCCGGCCGAGGCGTCGGGAGGGCGGGCGGCGGGGATGTCGGCAGGGGCGTCGGCGGCCCACGCGTGGTAGGCGGGCTCCCAGTCCGGCCCGAGCGGGTACAGACCGGCCAACTCCGCACCGGCGGCGACCTGTTCGGCGATGAAGCGCTCGCGGGACTCCTGCTGCTCGGCGGCCGGGAGGACTTCGGCGAGCAGGGCGGGCGGGATAACCACGGCACCGTCGTCGTCGGCCACCACGATGTCGCCGACCTGTACGGTGGCGCCGCCGCACGCGATGGTGACGTCGGTGTCCCAGGGCACGTGCAGGCGGCCGAGCACGGCGGGATGCGCGGCGGCGGCCAGTACGGGCAGGCCCAGCGCGGCCACGGCGGCGCTGTCCCGAACGGCGCCGTCGGTGACGATGCCCGCCGCACCGAGGGTGTGGGCGCGCAGCGCGAGGATGTCGCCCAGGGTGCCGGCGCCGGCCACGCCGCGCGCCTCCATCACCAGGACCTGGCCCGGCTCCAGCGAGTCGACGGCGCGTTTTTGCGCGTTGAAGCCGCCGCCGTGCTCGGCGAACAGGTCCTTGCGGAACGGGACATAGCGCAGTGTGCGGGCCGTGCCCACCAGGCGGGTCCCCGGGGTGAGGGCGCGGACGCCGTCGATCGAGACGGTGTCGAAGCCGCGGGCGCGCAGTTGCACGCTCAGCGTGGCCACGGCCACTCGGGTGAGCCGGGCGCGCAGCTCCTCGGTGAGGGTGGGTGGAGTGTCGGCGCCCGCGGGTTCCGCGGGCGGGGTGGGTCGCGGCGGCCCGGTGCGCTTCGTGGGGCGGGGCGGCCCGGTGCACGCGGGCCGGGTGCCGGTGGCGTCGGCCCGGGTGGCCGGGTCGACCCGGGGCGGCGCGCCCCACGCCCCGAGTTCCGGGCCGGCGACCACGTCGGTACGCAGCCTGCCGGTGCTGCGGTCGGGGGCGGCGAGGCTGTCCACCTCGACCTCGATGCGTTGGCCGAGTCCGGCCACCGACGCGCCGGCCGGGGTGCCGGTCAGGATCACGTCGCCGACCTCCAGGGTGAGCAGTCGGGACAGGTCCGCGACCAGCTCGGCGAAGCCGAACAGCAGCGTCGCGCTGTCGTCCTCCTGGACCAACTCCCCGTCCAGCCACGTGCGTACGCGCAGCGCGTCGGGTCGCAGGTCGGCCGCGGGCAGCAGAGTCGGTCCCAGCGGGGTGAAGCCGTCGCCGCCCTTGGCCCGCACGTTGGAACCGCGGTCCGCGTAGCGCAGGTCGTACAGACCCAGGTCGTTCGCCGCGGTCACCCAGCCGATGTGCGCCCATCCGTCGGTGGGTGACACGCGGTGCGCGGTGCGTCCGACGACCAGCGCGATCTCGCCCTCGAAGCCCAGCAGTTCGACGCCGGCCGGCCGCTCGACCGGGCCGGATCCGGTGAGCGAGCTGTTCGGTTTGAGGAAATACGAGGCATGGTCGGGGACACGGCCACGCTGGTGGGCGCGGGAGCGATAGTTGAGGTGTACGGCCAGCACCTTGCCGGGCCGCCGCCCGGTCGATGCGGTCACCGCGTCGTACGTCACTCGCCACCCCTTCGCGCCTGGATCGGCGATGCCATCTCGAAACATATATGATTCCGGATAGAATAATAGAGGTGATCTCGGTTGCGCTGTCAACCACCGCGACGGGAACGCTTGTTCGCCCGACGGGCGCGGGAGGAACCGGCGCGACGGTCGGGGGAGCGCGGAGGGCGTGCGTTGCGGCGCGGGCGAAGCGGCGGTGTGCCGACGGAAGCGGCGGGCCGGACCGGGCGAAGCGGCGTGAGGGGCCGACGGAGGCGGCGGGGCGTCGCCGACCACCCGTGCGGGCGGCGAGGGTGCGCACGTCGCAGCACGCGAAGGGCGACGCGGGGGACCGGGCGGGCGGGGCGAACTCGACTCGCGCGGACCCGGTGCGCCTGCGACGGGCGCTCTCCGGCGGCGGGTTGCCGCACCCGGACCACGGGGTGAAACGCGCGGGGTCGTATTCCGAGCCATGGCCGGTGTTGCCGCACCCGGACCACGGGGTGAAACGCGCGGGGTCGTATTCCGAGCCATGGCCGGTGTTGCCGCACCTGGACCACGGGGTGAAACGCGCGGTGTCGTATTCCGAGCCATGGCCGGTACGGAGGATGGTGGATCGGCGCGAGACGCGCGGAGCCGTACCTCTCGCAGGCGGCGCGACGACTACGGCCTCGGTCCCGCGCGGTCGACTACGGACTCGGGCTCGGGGTCGGAGCCGGACTCGGGGTCGATCCCGTCCGGTCGCCAAGCGCTTCGGGACGGCGATCGGGGCTCCGCGGACGCACTCGCGGAGCCCCGAGACACCCGGTCGCGGAGGAGGTGCCGAGACCGGGGGATGGTGGGTCAGCCGTGGTGGCCGCCGCCGACCAGGCTTCCGGTGTGGTTGCCGGCCTTGAAGTCGTCGTGCTCGTCCTCGCCGTCGAGGTTGAGGCAGACGTTTCCGAACGTCGGGTTGAGGACGCCGCCGCCGTTGATCGTGTTCCCGCACAGGTTGATCGGGATGTTGATCGGGACCTGCAGGTTGTTGCCGGACAGCACGCCCGGGGAGTCCACGGCCGCGCCGTCGGCCTCGGCGGCGGCGCTCGCGCCACCCGCGCCCGCCATGACCAGAGCGGCGGTGCCGGCGGCCAGTACGGTGGCCTTCTTGAACGAGTTCACTGGTGTCTCTCCGTATCGACGTTCGCGCCGCTCGGATGCGGCGCTCGTGCAATGCAACGAGGCCAAGTGCTCCAGGCAACCGGTCGGTGTCGACATTCACCCGAACGCCGGTCGGTGACCGGCGTGGGGGAGGCGATGGCCACGCGCGGCGGGCGTGGTCGAGGCGCACGAACCGGAGGCCGACGGTGCCCCGGTGGCCGCCGCGCCATTCCGTGTGCCCACGAGGACTACCGGGCGGAAGGCACCCGCGGTCCGCTCGGCCGGTGTCGTTCGGCCGGGCGGACCGCGGGTGTGGCGACCACCTCGTCAGGAGGTCGCCGCGGCGCCCGAAGGCGGGCCGGGCGCGGCGCTCTGGTGCGCCGCGAAATAGCGGACCAGGTCCGGGTCGAGCGGCGCCACCTCGGTACGCACGCCGCCCGCCCGCAACGAGGCGGTGGCGGCGACCCCCGCGGCCACCGCCTGTCGGGCGGCGATCGGCGAGGTGCGAGTGGGTCCGCCGTGGACCGCGAAGCGCAGGAACTCGGTGACCAGGGCCGGGTCCGCGCCGCCGTGCAGGCCGCCGCCGGGCACGTCCTCGCTGCGGTCGGCGTCGGCCCGGTAGCCGGAGCGGCGCAGGTTCCACAGCTTGATCGAGGGGTGGTCGTCCTCCAGGCCGTCGCCGAAGTTCTCCATCCGGCCCTCGTCGCCGATCACCGTGTAGTTGCGCCAGTAGTCCGGCGTGAAGTGGCACTGCTGGTAGCTGGCCAGGACACCGTTGTCGAGTCGGGTGAGCATCAGGCTGATGTCCTCCACGTCGACGATCGGATTGAGCCCGGTCATCGCCGTCGGCGGCCACACCTCGGGCGCGAACCCGTCCCGCGCCCGGGCCTCCTCCTCGACCCGGGTCGCCGGATCCCGGCCGGCGGCGGCGAGCACGGGCTCGCGCCGGGGGTTGCCGCCGTACACCGCCAGGTCGCCCATCGCGACCACGTCGTGCGAGTAGCCGCCGGCCAACCAGTGGATCACGTCCAGGTCGTGCGCACCCTTCTGGAGCAACAGGCCGGTGGTGCGCGCGCGTTCGGCGTGCCAGTCCTTGAAGTAGAAGTCGCCGCCGTGCCCGACGAAGTGTCGGCACCACACCGAGCGGACCCGGCCGATCGCGCCCTCGTCGATCAACTCGCGCATCCGCCGCAACATCGGCAGGTGACGCAGGTTGTGCCCGACGTACAACCTGGTCCCGCTCTCGTGCGCGGCGTACAGCAGGCGGTCGCAGTCGGGCACCGTGATGGCCAGCGGCTTCTCCACGAACACCGGCACCCCGGCGGTCAGGAAGAACAGTGCGGGCTCGACGTGTCGATCGTCCGGGGTCAGCACGAAGACGGCGTCGAGGCGGTCGTCGAGCATGCGTCGATGGTCGGTGTGCACGGCGACGTCCGGGCCGAACAGGGCGACGGCGTCGGCCCGGCCGCGCGCGGCGGGGTCGGCGCAGGAGACCACCCGGGCCCGGCCCGGCCGATTCGCCTCGACGGCCAGACCGGCGCGCTGTCCCACCCCGACCACGCCCACGCGTAGCTCGCTCATCGCGTCAGTGCCCCAGCGTGGCGCGCAGCGCGGGCTGGAGCAGGTCCCCGTGCGCGCGGGCCATGTCGTCGCACAGGTCCCAGATGCGTTCGACGGGCAACGCGGCGGCGGTGGCCGGGTCGGCCATCACCGCGTGTCGGATGTGCCGCGGGTCGTCCTCCAACGCGGCGCGCACGACCAGGTCGTTCACGCTCAGGTAGGCGCGGTTGAGCGCGGCGCACTGCGGCGGCAGCGCTCCCACGCGGGTGGGCTGCACACCCAACGCGTCCACCAGGCACGGTACTTCGACGATGCCGTCGGCGGGCAGGTTGTCGATCAGCCCATGGTTGGGCACGTTGCCGTAGACCGTGCGCGGGGTTCCGGTGACGATGCTGTGGATGATCTGCGGCGCGTACTCCATCGTGGACTCCACCGGGACCGGGTCCCCGGCGGCCAGCGCGCGGCGGGTCTCCTCGTAGGCGGCCATGTTCTCGTCGACGATGCCGAGATAGGCGCCGACCGGCAGCCGGAGCCGGGTGATCTCGCTGTCGTGGCCCAGGTACCAGGGCACGTACTCGCTGGAGTGCTCGCTGGTCTCGGTCGGGTAGTAGCCCAGCCGGCGGTACATGTCCACCCGTACCCGGCGCCGCAGTTCGGCGTCCTCGGCGATGAGCGCGTCCAACTTCGGGTACAGGTCGGTGCCGTTGTGCTCGAAACGCAGCACCCAGGCCTGGTGGTTGACGCCGGCGGCGCGGTAGTCGACCTCCTCATAGGGGATCCCGACCAGTTCCGCCAGGCCCTGCATGGTCCAGTAGACCGAGTGGCACAGGCCCACCACGCGGGTCAGGCCGGTGGCCCGGGTGAGGTAACCCACGTTCATCGCCATCGGGTTGGTGTAGTTCAGCAACCACGCGTCCGGGCAGATCTCGGCGATGTCCTCGCCCAGGGCCCGCAACACCGGGAAGGTGCGCAGCGCGCGGAAGATGCCGCCGACGCCGAGCGTGTCGCCGATGGTCTGGCGCAGACCGTAGCCGGCGGGCACCTCGAAGTCCGTCCGGGTGGCCTCGCGCATGCCGACCTGGACGATGTTGATCACGAAGTGGGCGCCGGCGAGCGCCTCGCGGCGATCGATGTGCGTGCTGATCACCGGATCCGCGTCGCGCTCCTTCGCGATCAGGCGGGCCGCGCCCCGCGCGGTGGCCAGCCGCTCCGGGTCGATGTCGTGCAGCGCGATGTGCGCCTGCCGCAACTCCGGGAAGGCGAAGAGGTCGGCCAGCAGCCCCTGGGTGAACACGACGCTGCCGGCGCCGACGAAGACGATCTTGGTGCGGGTCATCACTGGTTCTTTCCGTTGCGGGCGACGGCTGCGACAGCCTCGTCCCAGGTGGGTTGGGCCGGCGTGCCGCCGTGCGCCCGGGTGGACAGGGCACCGCACGCGGCGGCGAGTTCGAGTGCTCGGCCGGGCGACTCGCCGGCGAGCAGGGCGGCGAGGTACCCGGCGTCGAAGCTGTCGCCGGCGCCGACCGTGTCCAGCGGTCGGGCCGGGATGCCCCGGGTGCGCAGTACGCTGCGGCCGTCGTGCGCGAAGGCGCCCTCACCGCCGTTCTTGACCACCACCAACGGGCCCTGGGCGGCCAGCCGTTCGGCCGCCTGCTCCGGGGTTCCGGCGGGCATCCGGGCCAGCGCCAGAGCCTCCCGCGCGTTGGGCAACAGGACGTCGACGGTGGGCAGTACGGCGGCCAGGCCGGTGGGATCCCAGCGCCCGGAGGGGTCGTCGTTGGTGTCCAGGGAGGTGCCGGCGCCGTGCGCGCGGGCGGTGCGCAGCAGGTCGGGCAGGGCCATCGCGAGTTTGGGCATCAGGAAATAGGACGCCGCGTGCACGTGCCTGCTGCGGGTGAGCAACTCCGCGGGGACGTCCTCGGGTCCGGTGTCGTCCAGGGTGCCGGCCGCGGTGAGGATCGCGCGGTCGCCGTCGGCCCGGGTCAGCACCGTGGTCAGCGGCGTGGACAGGGTCGGATCCACGCGCAGCGCCGCGGTGTCCACGCCCCGATCGGTCAGTGCGGCGCGGACGAAGCGCCCGGCGTCGTCGTCGCCGACACGGCCGGCGATCGCGACGCGCAGCCCGAGCCGGGCCGCTCCGCACGCGGTGATCGCGGCGGAGCCGCCGAGGGTGAGCAGGCCGGTGGAAACGAGTTGTTCGCGTTGGCCGAAGGCCAACGGCTCGTCGAGGGGACCGAGCACGACATCGGGATTGGCGTCACCGATGACGAGCAGATCGAAGGTGTGCGGCATCGAACTTCCCGGGTGCGAATGGAGCGGACGGCACGGACGGTGCCGGGGGCGGGGCGGGGCGGGGCAGGGCGGGGGCAGGGGCGGAGCGAGGCCGGGGGTTGTGTCCCCGGGAGGGTCGAACTCCCGGGACACCGCTAACCCTTGAGCCCGCTCGAGGTGATGGACTGGATGAACGCCTTCTGTGCGCCGAGGAAGGCCAGCAGCACCGGAAGCACGGTGATCACGTTGCCCGCCATGACGGCGGCCCACTGGGTGTGGTGCTGCCCCTGGAAGGTGGTCAGGCCCAGTTGCAGGGTGTACTGGGTGTCGTGGTTGATCGCGATCAGCGGCCAGGTCAGGTCGTTCCAGGTGGTCAGGAAGGTGAGCACGGCGACGGTGCTCAGCGCGGGTCGGGACAGCGGCAGCACGATCAGGATCAGCACCCGCAGCCTGGAACAGCCGTCGATCCAGGCGGCCTCCTCCAACTCCCGGGGCAGGGACAGGAAGAACTGACGCAGCAGGAACACCGCGAAGGGCGTCACCAACGAGGGAATGATCAGCGCGCCCAGCGTGTCGATCAGGCCCAACCGCTTCATGATCAGGAACGTCGGGATCATGGTGAGCTGGAACGGGATCGCCATGGTGGCCAGCATCGCCACCATCAGCACCCGCGAACCGGCGAACCGCATCCGGGCGAACGCGTAGCCGCCCAACGCCCCGAACAGCAGGTTGGAGGCGACCGCGACCGCCGAGACGATCAGCGAATTCATGAACCAGCGCGGGAACATCGCGTTGCCCAGGACGTAGCGGTATCCACCGAGATGGATCCCCGAGGGCCACAACGCGGGTGGGAACCGGTTGATCTCCGCGTTGGTCATCACCGAACTGAGCACCAGCCACACCAACGGCAGCGCGAACAGCAGGGACAACGGTGCGAGCAGCAGATGCCAGGGACTGAACGGCAACCACCGGCGCCGGCGCGGCTCGGGACGCGACCGGTCCTGCGGGCGGGCCGCCTCGATCGGTACGGCGGTGGTCACGGTCACTTGGCGGCCCCCTCGACGACGACGGCACCGGGCTTGCGAGCGCGCACGAACCGCGTGCCCAGCCCGATGACCAGCAGGGCCGCGGCGAGCACGTAGGCCGCCGCCGCGCCGTACCCGGCGGTGAAGTTCTTGAACGCCTGCTCCCAGATGAAGTAGACGATGACGGTGGTGGACCCCAACGGCCCGCCCTTGGTGGTGACATAGACCAGGTCGAAGACCTGGAGCGCGTTGATCGTCTGCCACAACAACAGGAAGACGGTGACCGGCGTGAGTGTCGGGAGCACCACGTGCCGCAGCAGTTGCCATCGCCCGGCGCCGTCGAGGCGGGCCGCCTCCAGCAACGACGGTGGCACGTCCTGGAGCGCCGCGAGATAGATCACCACGCAAAACCCGGTGCCGCTCCACACCGAGATCGCCACCAGGACGAGCAACGCCTGGCCGGGGTCGGTGAGGAAGCCCTGCCGGCCGATGCCCAGCGCGTGCAGGACCGAGTTGGCCGCGCCGAACTCCGGATCCAGGATGAAGGAGAACAACACCCCCTGGGCCGTGGCCGAGATGACGAACGGCACGAAGATGAGCGTGCGGTACAGCCCGACCAGGCGGATCCTGCGGTTCAGCACCAGGGCCAGGAACAGCCCGAAGGCCATGCTCAGCGGCACGTACAACGCGGTGTACAGCAGCGTGTTGCGTACGGCCTGGCTGAAGTGCGGGTCCTGGGTCAGCGCGTCATAGTTGTCCAGGCCCACCCATCGACTGGGCGTCACCAGGTCGTCGGCCCGGAAGGACAGCAGCAGCGACCACACGAAGGGCACCACGCTCAGGCCCAGGATGACCACGACGGCCGGAAGGATGTACGCCCAGGCGGTCGCCGATTCGCGCCGGCGTCCGCGGCGCGGGGTGCGGCGTTGTCGATCGTGGTCCGACAGCGTGAGTGGAGCGGGCAGTGATGACATGGGGAGCTCCTCAACGCGGTATGACGAGGGCGGCCTTGGCCGCGGCGGCGCAGCGGTTCAACGCCCGGGTCGGACTGCTCTTGCCGAGCAGCACGGAGACGATGGCCTCGCCGAGCGCCATCGAGATCTGCGGATAGGCCGGATGCACCGGGCGCACGCGCGCGGTCTCCAGGGCGTGGGTGAACACCTCCAGGCCGTTGGTCTCGGCGGCGTGCGCGCGCCACTCGGGCCTGGCCTCGCAGGCCCGGCTCAGCGGCAGGCTGCCGACCGTCAGGGCCCATTCGATGTCCTGGTCGGGCTGCGCCAGCCAGGACACGAACGTGCGGGCGGCGCGCACCCGGGCGCTGCCGTTGTCGAAGACCGTCCAGGTGTCCGGACCGCAGATGGTCATCGGCCGGCCGCTGTAGGTCGGCAGCGGCACCACGTGGTAGTCGATCTCCGCCTGGGTGATGTCCGGGATCTGCCACGGGCCGGTCAGCACCATGCCCATCCGCCCGGACGCGAAGACCTGGTACATCTGCTCGCTGCCGGGCTTGGGGTCGATGTAGACGCTCTTGGCCCGCGCGAGCGCCTCGACGGTCTCCAGCGCGCGCACCCCGACGTCCTTGAAGCCGATGTTGCGGCCGTCCTCGGCGACCACGTCGCCGCCCAGGTCCCACACCATCGGCCACAACCGCCACACGGTGTCCTCGTCGCCCACCCCCGGCCAGCCGGTGCCGAAGACGCCGCGCTGCGCGTCCGTCAGCCGTTGTGCCGTGGCCAGGAAGTCCGTCCAGGTCCAGCCCGCCCGCGGCAGCGGGATCCCGGCCTCCTCGAAGAGCCGCTTGTTGCAGATCACGGCCAACGCGTCGAGCACGGCCGGCGATGCCCGTACCTTGCCGTTGATGGTGACGGCCTGCCGGGACGGGTCCCAGTAGTCCTGCCACGGCGTGGCGGCCGAGTGCACCGTCTCGCTCAGGTCGACCACCTTCGGGCTGCGGGCGACGCCGGCCAGGTCGGAACCGAAGATGTAGGCGATGTCCGGGTAGGAGCCGGACGCGAGCGCGGCGGTGATCTTCTGGAGCATCGCGTCGGACAGGACGCCGCCGCCGAGGTCGACCCGGATCGCCGACTGCACCCGGTGGAACTTCTCCACCAGGGCCTCGATGCCCTCGCGGCCGGTGTCGGTCTGCCCATGCCACATCTCGATCGTGACGCGCCCGTCGGCGCCCACGCCGTCGTCGGTGCCGCCGCACGCGGACAGCGTCGCGGCGACCGCGACACCGGCGCCGGCGCGCAGCACGTCGCGACGGGAGAGACCGGCGGGATGCTGTCGGCCGAAAACCACTGGACCTCCAGGGAGACTTCGAAACGCGCGGGCGGGGCCGGGCACGCGAGGACGCACCGAGCCGGGGATCCGCCACACACGCCGGGACGGGTACGGGCGGAGGAAGGGCCACCGGGAGGCGATCACCGGGCGGGAGCGGGCGGGCCCGGGGACGACGAGCGGGGGGCGAACGCGTCCCCGGGCCCGTCGCGAGGGCACGGGTCGACGGGCGAAGTGGCGGGGAGGGACGCACCGGGTGCGAAGCGGGCCGCGCACGCGGCCCGGTGCCGGACGCCGACGGACCGGATCCCGACGGACCCGGGCACCGGGCCGCGCGAAGGGGCGATCAGCAGGTCTTGCGCACGTACTCGCTGTCGCCGATCGGGCTGACACCGACGTCGCGGCGGACCACGCTGAGCTTGTCGCCCCACTTCGAGCAGGCGTTGGACAAGCCCTTGGCGGTGTACTCGATCACGATCACGTTGTTGCCGAAGTACTTGGTGTAGTCATTGCATTCGTTCCACTCGCCGCACTCTTCGGCGACGGCGAAGTCGAGCCCGAGGGCGCTGCGATCCTCGGCCAGCTCGGCGGTGTTCTTCTGCGCGATCGCCAGGCCGCGCCGGTGCGCGTGGGCGGAGAGCAGGGCGATGTAGTCCTTGGCGTTCCGGTCGGTGAGCAGGTTCTCGGAGCGGGTGTAGCTGTCGTAGTTGTCGGGCTCGACGGCCTGGAAGCCCTTGTTCGCGCACTCGTCGATCTGCGCGTCGATCTTCGCGGCGATGTCGGCGCGCTTGGCGGCGGTGCGCAGGTCGAGCAGGGCTTCCTTCCACACGCCGTCGTAGACGATCGAGCCGTCGGCGCGCCGCAACAGCAGGTCGGCGCGCCATTCGCGCTCGGCGTTCGGCTGAGCCTGGAAGGCGTTGACGTAACAGATGTTGTAGAGCCCGGGCGCGGGAGCGGCGCTGTGATCGCGGGTGACCACCTTGACCCCGGCAGGAGGGGTGTAGGCGCCGCCGATCTGGTAGTCGAAGTTCGCGTGCGTCGGCGGCACCGTGACGGCGCCGGCCTTCGCGTTCGTGCTGCCGGCGGTGTCCGTGCCCGCGTCGGTCTTCGCGTTGGCGGACGTCGAGAGGAACAGGGTGCCCGCGATCGCCGCGGTGGTCGCCGTGATCGCGGCGACGCGTCGGGCCGATCTGCGCGGGAGGAAGGTGTTCATCATCGAACTCCAGATGCGGAGGATACGTCCCCGCCTCGGATGTCCACGAACATCCTGGCGACTTTGTCCGGGCTTGCGGCTTAGCGCCGCCTACCGGCTGGGCGTACCTTTGACGCCGATTGCGCTGCTCTCGGCGTCGCAGCAGTAAATCGAGCAACATTCGTCATGTCAAGGGATCGTCTTTGCGCGGGGCGCGCACGGGAGTTGCCGCACGGACGGTAGAATTCCGCCGGTCGGCAATCGATCGGGAAACCGTGACTGCGCGAATGCGCACGGATATGCTGCGCATATGCTGAGAACCGAGCGCCACGCGCGCATCCTCGAACACGTCAGTGCGAAGGGAAGCGTGAGCGTCGAGGAACTGTCCGGGATATTGGCGGTTTCGGGAGCCACGGTGCGGCGCGACCTCCAGCACCTGGACGCGATGAACCTGCTGCGCCGCACCCACGGCGGGGCGTCCGTGGGCAACATCGGCCTCGAGACACCCATGCAGTACCGCAGCGAGCGCCGCCGGCCGGAGAAGGTGGCGATCGCCCGGGCCGCCGCCGCGCTGGTGCCGCCGAAGGCGGTGGTCGGCCTGACCGGGGGTTCCACCGCCACCGAGATCGCCCGGATCCTGGCCGAGCGCGGGCCCGTCACCATCGTCACCAACGCGGTGAACATCGCCGCGGAGATGGTCCTGCACAAGGACGTCACGCTTGTCGTGATCGGTGGCACCGCGCGCAACGAGAGCTACGAACTGGTCGGTCCGATCGCCGAGAAGACGCTCGCCGACTACTTCACCGACGTGACCTTCCTGGGCGTGGACGGCATCAGCGCCGCGCACGGCTGCACCACCCACGACCAGTTGGAGGCGGCCACCGACCGGGCCTTCACCGAGCGCAGCCAACACACCATCGTGGTGGCGGACAACTCGAAGATCGGGAAGGTGACGCTGGCCAGGATCTGCCCGCTCGCCCGGATCGGCCACCTGGTCACCGACAGCGACGCCCCGGAGGAGGAACTGGCGCGGATCGCCGAGGCGGGGGTCGCGGTCACGGCGGTGTGACCCGGGCCCCGGGCCCGCACGACGGCACCGGCCGCGGTCGCCCCGCGCGCCTTGACCACCCCACTCGCCCCGCGCGCCTTGGCCCCACTCGCCTTCGCCCGGCTCACTTTCGTTTGGCACCACTCGTGTTCGCTCCGCGCGCGGCGGCGCCGCTCGTCCTCGCCCCGCTCACGGTCGCGCCGGCGAAGGCCCGGCGCCGGTCCGGGAGCGCGGCATGGCGGCGATCAGCCGGCCTAGGGCCGATACGTCGCCGGTCACGGTGAGGCCGCCGGACTCGATCGCGGACGCGAGCGGGCGCTCGTGCGACAGCACCGCCCGCAGGGTGCGGAATTCGCCGGTGACGTCCACGTCGGCGGCGGCCGACGAGCCCCGGCCGACCCCGGTCAGCACGCCTGCCTCGACCTCCACGCGATAGACGTCGCGCTCCAGGCGGATCCGGTAGGTCGCCGTCCACGGGTCCTCCGGGCTCGGTACGAAGAACGCCCGCAGTCCCAGGAACACGGTGTCGGCGCTGACCTCGCCCGCCAGTGGCACCACGGGCGAGCGCATGCCCCAATCCCGCAGGGCGGCGAAGACCGGCTCCAACTCGGATCCCCACGCGGTCAGTTCGTACAGCTTGCTCGACGCGGGCGGTGGTTCCTCGCGGCGGCGCAGCACGCCGACCGCCTCCAGATCGCGCAGCCGCTGGGCGAGCACGCTGGGACCCAGGCCGGGCAGGGCGGCCTGGATGTCGGCGAAGCGGCGCGGGCCCAGGCGCAGTTCGCGCACGACCAGGAGCGCCCAGCGCTCGCCGATCAAGTCGAGGGCGTGGGCGATGGGGCAGCCCTGGCCATACGTGCGCCTGCCGGACCTCTCGGGCGCGGAACTCTCGGATCCCATGACCACCTCACTGCTCGACGTGGCGACCTAACTTCGAAAATAGTAGCGCACACTTCGAATTTCGAAGTATGGTGTTCGTGTTCGGTCCCGCATCCCAGCGTCAGGAGAGACCCGTGAGCCAGCCGCAGCCGCTGTCGACCCGCAACCAGGCCGCCCCGGAGAGGACGATTCGGGCGAACGGCGTCGAACTCGCCACCCAGGCCTTCGGCGACCCGGCCGCGCCGCCGGTGCTGCTCGTCTCCGGCGCCGAGGCCACGATGGACTGGTGGGACGACGAGTTCGCCGCCCGGTTGGCCGCGCTCGGGCGATACGTCATCCGCTACGACACGCGCGACACCGGGCGCTCCACCACGTTCCCGCTCGGCGCGCCCACCTACACGCAGGACGACCTGGTGGAGGACGCCCTCGCGGTGCTCGACGGCCACGACCTCGCCGCGGCGCACGTCGTCGGCGTCTCGATGGGCGGCGGGCTCGTCCAGCGGCTCGGTGTACGACACCCGGAGCGGGTGCTGACCCTGACGCTGCTGTCCACCAGCCCGGGCGGTCCCGGCGGACCGGAGAACCCCGACCTGCCGCCGATGAGCGAGCACCTGGCGAAGCTGTTCGCCGACCCGGCGCCGGGTCCCGACTGGTCCGACCGGGAGGCCGTGATCGCCTACTTCCTGGCCGCCGAACGAGCCTTCGCGGGCAGCATCCCCGTCGACGCGGAGCGGTTGCGGGAGACCGCCGGGCGCGCCTACGACCGCAGCACGGACCCGGCCGCCGCGGCCAACCACTGGATGGTCGAGGGCGGCGAGTCGATCCGGCCCCGGCTGGGCGAGATCACCGCCCCGACCCTGGTGCTGCACGGCACCGCCGACCCGCTGTTCCCGTACGGGCACGCCGAGGCGCTGGCCCGGGAGATCCCGGACACCACGCTGATCCCGCTGCCCGGGATGGGACACCAGATGCCGCCCCGCGAGGTGTGGGACACCGTCGTCACCGCGATCGGCGAGCACACGTCGCGGGGTCCGGCACGGTGACGGGATCCCGATCCGGACGCGGATCCGGCCCCCGATCCGGCCCCGATCCGGACGCGGATCCGGACGCGGATTCGGATGCGGATTCGGATGCGGATTCGCCCCCCGATCCGGCCCGGATTCGTACCCGGATTCCGGCACAGGCGCTCCGCGACGAAAGGCGCGTCGCGGAGCGCCGGTCCGCGGCCGGCGCCGGTCAGCGCCCGCCGGTCCGGGCGTGCTCGGCGTCCTTCACCAGTCGGTGCAGGTAGTCCCGGGCGGAGCCGCCCGGCGCCAGGGCGGCGGACTGACCGGCCCACAGGTTGACGTAGTCCGCCCGACCCTGCCGCGCGGCCTGCCGTCGGATCGGCTGCATCAGGACGTTCTGCACGGGATACGGCGGCACCTCGTCCTCGTGGCCGGCCAGTTCCCGGACGAACCGGTTCGGGATGCCCCGCGCGGTGCGGCCGGAGAACAGTCGGGTCAGCACCGTGGTCCGCGCGTCGGGCCCCGCCAGCGCGCGGCGATGCACGTCGCTCGCCCCGGATTCGCGCGTCGCCAGGAACCCGGTGCCGATCTGTACGGCCTCCGCCCCCAACAACAACGCGGCCGCCACGCCCCGCCCGTCGGCGATGCCGCCGGCCGCGACGACCGGGATCGACACGGCGTCGACCACCTGGGGCACCAGGGAGAACGTGCCCACGAGCGACTCGCGCACCGGCCGCAGGAACGCGCCGCGATGCCCGCCCGCGTCGCTGCCCGACGCCACCACCGCGTCGACGCCGGCCTCCTCCAGGGCGACCGCTTCCGCCACCGTGGTCGCGGTGCCGATCAGCACGATCCCGCGTTGCCGGGCCCGGTCGACGATCCGGCGGGACGGGAGCCCCATCACGAGGCTGATCACCGGCGGTTCGGCGGCCAGGAGTGCATCGATCTGGTCCTCGAAGTCCGGTACGTCGCGCAACGCGGCCTCGAGCCGGTCCGGGAACTCCGCCTCGGGCAGACCCAGTTCCCGGTAGTACGGCAGCAGGCGCGGCACGTGCAGGGCGAGTTCGTCGTCGAACGCCGCCGTGCGCCGCGCTGCCTCGTCCTCGTGCGGGACCCACAGGTTGACGGCGAACGCCCGTCCGGTCGCGGTGGAGAGCTGCCCGACCAGGGACGTGATCGCGTCGGGGTGCAGGTGGTGCGCCCCGTACGAGCCCAGCCCGCCCGCCTCGGCCACGGCCGCGGCCAGCGGGACCGAGGACAGGCCGCCGCCGAACGGCCCCTGGACGATGGGATGGTCGAGGCCGAGGCGATCGGTGAACCGGGTGCTCATGCCGCCACCCGCGCGGCGCCGTCGCGACCGTAGGCGAACCGCAGCGCGGTCTCGGCCACGCGGGCGCCCAGGTGCGCCGCCGTGCGCAGATCCGCGTCCGCGGGCGCCGCGTCGGCGCCCAGGTCGGACGGGGACTGGGCCATCGCGCCGACGAATGCGCCGAGTCGGTTGAGGTCGCGGGCGTCGCCGGTGGAGCTGTACAACCAGCCGGGCGGCAGGCCCAGCGGCACCCAGGTCATGCCGTGCTGGGCGGCGAGCACGATCAGCGACAGCAGCGTGTTGTCCTTGTTGCCGTTCAGCCCCGCCGAGTTGGTGAACCCGGCGGCGAGCTTGCCGGACCAGCCCTGTTCGGCCCACACCGGCGCGGTCGCCTCCGCGAACGCCTGGAACACGGAGGACGTGTTGCCGAAGTAGGTGGGGGAGCCGAAGACGATCGCCTCGGCGGCGGCCAGGGCGCGCCACAGGTCCTCGTCCAGGATCGCCACGTCGCGCAGATCGGCCCGGACGCCGGGAACCGAGTCGACGCCCGCGGCGACGGCCGCGGCCTGCCGGGCGGTGTGGCCGAACCCGCTGTGGTGGACCACGACCACGGACAGCGGATCGCGGGCGGGATCGTCGCCGACCGCGGTGGTCGAGGTCGGGGGCAGGGGTGTGGACATGGGTCCTCCACGGTTCGGCGAGGGCCCGGTGCCCGTCGCTGCCATGGATGCTAGACGACCGGTCAACTATTTCGCCATCCATGGTCCCGCCTTCGTCCCGTCATTTAGTTGACCGTCCGTATACTCGGCTGTCATGGGACGCACCAGCACCGCGCGCACGCGACTTCTCGAGGCCGGCTGCGCCCTCATGCACGCCCGTGGATACAGCGCGATCGGCGTCGCGGAGATCTGCGCCCGCGCGGACGTGCGCAAGGGCAGCTTCTACCACTTCTTCGACTCCAAGCAGGCCCTGACCCTGGAAGTGATCGACGCCCACTGGCACGAGCAGCGTGCCGACTGGACCGCACTCCTGGGGGCGGACGCCCCGCCGCTGGAGCGCCTGCGGAGCCTGTTCGACGCGATGCAGGAACTGCAACGTCGGACCCGGGACGAATCCGGCTCGGTCAACGGATGCCTGCTCGGCAACCTCGCGCTCGAACTGGGCAATCAGGAGCCGGCGGTGCGGGCCCGTCTGGAGGAGGTCTTCGCCGAGCAGATCGCGCTGATCCACGCCGTGTTGGTCGAGGCCGTCGCCATCGGGGCCGTGCCGGCCGCCGCGGGCGACGGGCGTACGGCCCGGGCGGTGGTGGCCCAGGTCGAGGGCATGGTGCTGTTCGCGAAACTGGCCAACGACCCGGCGGTCCTGGACGACCTGTGGCCGCACACCCTCCTGCTGCTGGGGTGCGCCCACGACGTCGCGGCCACCGAGCCCGCCGCCTCCTGACCCCGGGCCCGCGCGGCGCGCGTCACAGACAGGTCCGGGGCGGGCGTCACGGACGAGTCCGCGCGGCGAGCGTCACGGGCAGGTGCACGCGGCGAGCGTCACAGGTAGTCGTCCAGCCGGGCCAGGGCGAAGCCTTCTCGGGTGACCATGTCGATCACCCGGCGCAACATCTCGGTCATGTCGCCCTTCCACTGCCCGGGGCCGCGGAAGTGGGTCAGGATGATGTCGCCCGGCTTGAACGCGTGGTCGTAGCGATACTCCATCCGGTCCGGGAACGCCTCCTGGTTCCACAGCGGGAAGGCGACGATCCCGCACGATTGCGCGGCGTGCAGGGTGTCCTCGTCGAACTCGCCGTACGGCGGCCGGAACAGCCGGGGGGTGCTGCCGATCTCCCGGGTCAACTCGTCCTGTTGGCGGCAGATCTCGTTGCGCTGAGCCTGGTAGCCCAGCTTGCGCAGGTCCGGGTGGTTCACGGTGTGGTTGTTCACCGCCACGCCCTGCTCGTGCAGCCGGCGGAAGTAGCCGTAGTCCGAGCGCGCCAGGTAGCCGCTGACGAACGCGCTGAAGGGTACCCGCAGTTCGCGGGTCATCCGGACGAAGTCCGGATCCTTCTCCGCGCCGTCGTCGATGGTGAGGAAGACGACCCGGTCCTGGGTGGGTACCCGGTGCACCACCGCCGGCAGGTCGCCGTGCAGCGCGACGCCGGGCCCGGACCGCAGCACGGGCCGGGTGGCCGGCGGCGCGGGTGCGGCGATCGGGACGGAGGCCAGGCCCCACTTCTTCGCGGCGGCGGCCACGGCGGCGCGCTCCCGGCGGGTGGTCGCCTCGTCCGGCAGTGCGGCCCGCGCGGCCTGCTCCGGGGCGTCGGCGGGCGCCGCCTTGTCCGGCGCCGCGTTGTCCGGCAGCGCCCGCTCCGGGGCGACCCGGTCGAGCGCCACCGGTCGCGGCGCATCCGGACCCGCCTTGTCCACCCGCGCGGAGTCGGTGTCCGCGCACGCCGAAGCGAGGAGGCAGGCACACAGGCCCAGCGCGAGGGTCCAGCGCGGGAGAACTCGACGAACACGGGACGTCACCGCATCAACACAGCTCATGGCGGCGTTCGGTGCCCGATTTTATTCTGATTTTAACCAGAACGTATTTTCGATTCGGGCGCCTGGGCCGTCCCGGGGCACGCAGGTCACCCGAACGCAGGAGGCCCCAGCCGCCGGGGAGGCGCCCGAGCGGGTTGCGCGCCATTCCGGCAGCCGCCCGCGTCGACGCGCCGGGACGCCGTGCCCGCGCTCGAACACCGGTCGGGAAGAATGGGCGCGTACACGCGGCGTACACATGATCGAAACGCAACCGAGAGTCGAGCCGAGGAGGCAGGCGTGGATGCCGAGAACGGGCAGTCCGCAGAGCAGGCGCAGCCGATCAAGCAGCGCAAGAACGGCCTGTACCGGGGCGTCTCGGAGGAACTGGCCGCGAACATGCGCGCCGGTTGGGCGGACACCGGGCGCGAGGATCTCGCGCCGATCGAACAGGCTCCCGACACCGCCCGGCGGCGGGCCGCGCTGTCGGCCCGGTTCCCGGGCGAACGCCTGGTGATTCCCGCGGGCAACCTCAAGACCCGCTCCAACGACACCGAGTACCCCTTCCGGGCGTCGAGCGAGTACGCCTACCTGACCGGCGACCTGACCCAGGACGGTGTGCTGGTTCTGGAACCGGTCGCCGACGGCCACGACGCGGTGCTGTACCTGCTGCCCCGGTCCGACCGCGAGAACGGCGAGTTCTGGCTGGACGGCCAGGGCGAGCTGTGGGTCGGCAGGCGGCCCGGTCTGAGCGAGGGCGAGGCGCTGTACGGCCTGCCCTGCCGGGACGTGCGCGCGGCCGCGACCGAGGTGGCGGGGGCCGGCGCCGACGTGCGGATCGTGCGCGGGCACGACGCGGGGCTGGAGAGTGCCCTGGGCGAGCGGCTCGACGCCGAGCGGGACGAGGAACTGCGCGTCTTCCTGGCCGAGCTGCGGCTGGTCAAGGACGAGTTCGAGATCCGCCAGCTCCAGGCCGCGGTGGACTCGACCGTACGCGGCTTCGAGGACGTGGTGCGGGTGCTGGATCGGGCCGAGGCGACCTCCGAGCGCTACCTCGAGGGCACGTTCTTCCTGCGGGCCCGGGTCGAGGGCAACGACGTCGGCTACGGCTCGATCTGCGCGGCCGGACCGCACGCGACCACGCTGCACTGGGTGCGCAACGACGGGGCCGTGCGCTCGGGCGACCTGCTGCTCCTGGACGCGGGCGTCGAGACGCACACGCTGTACACCGCGGACGTGACCCGCACGCTGCCGATCGCGGGTCGCTTCACCGCGTTGCAGCGGCGGATCTACGACGCGGTGCTCGCCGCGCAGGAGGCGGGCATCGCCGCGGTGCGTCCCGGCGCCAAGTACCGCGAGTTCCACGACGAGGCGCAGCGCGTGCTCGCCGAGCACCTGGTCGCCTGGGGCATCGTCGAGGGGCCGGTGGAGCGTGTGCTCGAACTCGGCCTGCAACGCCGGTGGACCCTGCACGGCACGGGCCACATGCTCGGCCTGGACGTGCACGACTGCGCGGTGGCGCGGACCGAGTCGTACGTGGACGGCGCGCTGGAGCCGGGGATGTGCCTGACGGTGGAGCCAGGGTTGTACTTCCAGGCCGACGACCTGACGGTGCCCGAGGAGTATCGCGGCATCGGGGTGCGGATCGAGGACGACATCCTCGTCACCGAGGACGGCAACCGGAACCTGTCGGCCGCGCTGCCGCGCGACGCGGACGAGATCGAGGCGTGGATGGCGCGACTGCGCGCCTGACGCACCCGCCGGCAGCCGCCGTGCCCGTCCGGGCACGGCGGCGCCGGCCGGCAGCCGGCCCGTCCTCACCGACCGGTGGGGTTCTCGTTCCGGACGGCCGCGTGCGCTGCCGCGATCAGGGCCGGGCGATCGATCTCCAGATTGCGCAACACGCGGGCGGCCGTGCCGTGTTCGAGCTCGGCGACGGCGATCAGGACGTGCGCCGTGCGCAGATTCCTGGGCCGCTCGGACTTGGCGATGGCGACGGCCCGCTGGAACACCTCGTTCGCGCTGCCGGAGGCGCGGTACGGTCCGCGCGGGGCGGGCGCGGGGGAGACGGCGGGGATCGAGTCGGTGTCGATGCCGACCGAACGCAGCGCCGCGGCATGCGATTCGGCCAGCACGCGGCGGACGTCCTCGACCGTGACGCCGGACGCCGCCAGTGCGGTGCGGGCGGACTCGTCGGGGAGTGCGAGGGCGGCCAGGAGCAGGTGTTCGGGGCCGGGGGTGTCCTCGCCGAGCGCGCGGGCCTGCTCCTCGGCGCCGGTGAGCAGGCGCTTCATCGCGCCCATGTCGTGTATCGCGGCTCGAATGCCCATGGTGGATCTCCTTGCCGGTCCGGTGGATCACCGGTCCTGTGGTGGCGTTCGTCGGGAGGGGGACAGACGTTTGTGGGCGGCCTGGGCGC
This sequence comes from Embleya sp. NPDC001921, assembly GCF_053594475.1. Taxonomy (NCBI): domain Bacteria; kingdom Bacillati; phylum Actinomycetota; class Actinomycetes; order Kitasatosporales; family Streptomycetaceae; genus Embleya; species Embleya sp. NPDC001921. The sequence goes on along the minus strand of NZ_JBSFEO010000040.1, from coordinate 50,277 downwards.
TCATGCCCAGGGCCTGACCGATGTGGTTCCAGGTCCAGCCCTGGGCGAGTGCGTGGTCCACCGCGGCTCGCTCCAGCGACGCGGCGAGGCCGCGCAGTGCGACCACGGCCGCGAACGCGTCCTCGGGCTGCTCGGGCGAGGGGACGTCTTTGGCGTCGATCACGTATCAACTTTAGTTGATGGCGGATCGGCTCGTCAACAAAAGTTGATGACGGCGGCTCCCGTGCGCCGCGCCCCCGGAACGGTCAGGCGGTCACGGCCGCCGCGGTGGCGAGCAGTTCCTCCAGCGTGCCGGTGAAGTCGCGGAGCAGGCTCGTCGCCACGACCCAGGCGTCGACGTCGTCGCGCAACCGCCGGCGCACCGTGTCGCGGGCGAAGTCGCGGCACACGATCAGCGCGTGTGCGGCCGGCCGGGCCCCGGCCAGGATCTCCGCCCGGGTGAGCATCCGGTCGCGCAGGAGGTCGCCCAGTTCCCGGATCGGGAACTCGCGCACGGGAGGGTCGGCGAGCAGCGCCCGGGCGACGGCGGGGGACTGCACCCATCCGTAGGAGAAGAACTGCGGATGGCGCCGGACGAGCGTGTGGAGCAGGGCCTCGGGGCAGTCCGGGTGGTACGCCGCGACGGCGGCCGCCGGATCGGGGATTCGGGCGACACCGGGATCCTCGGCCAGGCGGTGCCACAGCGCGGCGGGCACTCGGCCGGGCAGCGCGCGCAGCGGTTCCGGCGAGGGCCAGGTCTCCAGGTCCGCCGCCGACGCGCGGCCCTCGACGCGGTAGCGGGTACGGCCCCGCCGAGGATCGACGGACCAGATGCCCTCGTCGGTCCGGGCGAGTGCCTTGACCACCTCGGCGGAAAGCTCGTCCTCCACCTCCGCGAGCGCCTGGATCGCGTCCCGGCGGGCGGTGATCCGGCGGGCGATCCCGAGCGGGAGGTCGCCGGGCCAACGGCGGGCGAGCGCGACCGCCACCTCCGGGGCGAGAGCGTGTCGGCCGGCGCCGAACGCGTGCAGGTCGTCCGGATCCAGCGCGGACACGACCTCGGCCGCCGGGCCCGGCTCGGCGCGGGTCAGCAGCAGCGACAACGGGCTCGTCGCGTACCGGAGCGGGCCGGGCGGAGTGGTGGGCGGTCCGGCGGCCCGGTCCGGATCCGCGGCCGGCGCGGAAGTGCCGGCCGAGTGCTCGACGTGCCGCAGCAGTTCGTGCACCGTCCCGGGAAATCCCGGTCCCGCGCGGGCCAACCGCAGCCAGCCCGGCACATCGCTCGGCAGCAGCGGGTGGAGCGCCGTCACGAGCGGGTCGAACGCGACGGCCCCGGCGGATCGCACGTCGAACGTGTCGATGGCGCGCAGGACGTCCCAGGCGGGCCGGCCCGCGCGCAGGAACTCCTCGGGCGTCGTCACACCCGCCAGCAGGGCCTGTTCGAGCGGGCGATGGTTGTGGTTGGCGGCGGCGTCCAGGACGGCCACCACCGACGGTGGGCAGCCCTGGGTGCCGGCCAGGGCCGCGGCCACCTCGGGCGTGAACGGCTGCCGCCGATGCGCCCGCGCGAGCGCGTTCCAGTCCGGCGGCGCGTCCGAGGTCGCGAGCACGTGCCGGGCCTCGCCGCGTCGCAAGCCGCCGGCCCGCAGCAGCGCGACGAGTTCGCGGTCGTCCGGTCCGGCGCACGCACCGACCTCCAGCAACATCAACCCCTCGGGCGCGTCGAGTGCCGCGCGCACGATCGGTGCCACCACCTTGGTGCGGTACCGGCCGACGGACAGCGCGGCGTGGACGGCCTCCGGTCCCTCGGCCCGCCACAGTCCGGCGAACGCCCGCAGTCGGGCCCGTTCGACATGGGGTCGGTTGGCCAGTCGGCCCAGCACGGTCAGCGCGTGCCGCAGCAGTCGGCCGTCGCGCGCGTACACGAGGGCCAGCGCGTGGGTGCGGGTCCGGGTGGTGCGCAACGTCTCGCGCAGTTCGGGGTCCAGGGCACGGCCGAGGATCCGGCGGCGGACGCGCGTGTCGGCGCGGGGATTGAGGAAGACGTGCCGATCGACCTCGGGGTCGTCGAGCGTGACCAGCCGATCCAGGACCGAGCGCGGCAGCCGATCGTAACGGGCGAGCGCGATGTGCACGGACCGATCAGCGTCGGTCAGCGCGTAGTCGACCACCTCCGGCACGTCGGACAACAAGGCCGCCAACCGGCCGCGCCCGCTCGGATCGCAGCGCGCCACGAGGTGCACGACCAGGCTCGGATCGGCGTGCCTCCACAACATCGAGATCGCCCTGCTCACCACTGCCCCGTTCCGTTCAGTTCTGTCGTCCCGTGCCGCCCAGTGCCGCCCCGTCGCGTGCGCGTGCCGCCGTCCGCCCGGACCGGCGCCCGGCGCCCGGCGGCGCGCGGGGTCGTCGTCCGGCGGGCCAGTCTGGCATCGGCGCCGGGCGCGCGAGCGGCCGGCCGGGGGCCGCCGAGCCGGCCCGGGCGCGGTGGCGGGCGCCTCGCGCCGGGTGGCACGAGCCGGCCCGGTATCGTCGTGGCACGGTGTCGGGGGTGACGGACGGGGTCCGAGGTGTCGATCCGGGTGTTGATCGCCGACGATCAGGCCTTGCTGCGAGGCAGCTTCGCGATGCTCGTGGACACCGCGCCGGGACTGGCGAGCGTCGGCGAGGCCGCCACCGGCGTCGAGGCGGTCGAACTGGCCCGGCGCGAACGCCCGGACGTGGTCCTGATGGACGTCCGGATGCCGGAGATGGACGGCGTCGAGGCGACCCGGCACATCTGCGGACCCGACGGCGTACCGGGCACCCGGGTGCTCATCCTGACCATGTTCGACCTGGACGCCTACGTGTATCCGGCACTGCGCGCGGGTGCGAGCGGGTTCCTGCTCAAGGACACCCGGCCGGCCGAACTGCTCACCGCGATCGGCGTGATCGCGTCCGGCGAGGCGCTGCTGGCGCCGACCGTGACACGGCGGCTGATCGCCGGCTACGGGCCGACCGCCCCGAGCGGGGAACCGGCGCCGCCGTCCGGCGAGTTGGTCGGGCTCACCGATCGCGAACGCGAGGTCCTGGTCCTGGTCGGCCGAGGGTTGTCCAACGCCGAGATCGGCGCGCGCCTGCGGGTCGGCCTGCCGACGGTCAAGTCGCACGTGAGCCGCCTCCTGGACAAGCTCGGCGCCCGCGACCGCGTGCAGTTGGTGATCGCCTGCTACGACACCGGCCTGGCCGCCCCCGCCCGCCCGGGCGCCGGATCCCGGCCGTAGGGCAACACGGCGACCACGCGGAAGCCGCCCTCGGCGAGCGGGCCGGCGGTGAGCGTGCCGCCGTGCAGCGCCACCCGTTCGCGCATCCCGACGAGCCCGTAGCCGTGCGGTCCGGCCGAGGCGCCGGGACCGTCGTCGCCCACCTCGATCCGCACCCGCCGGCCGTCCGCCTCGACCGAGACCTCGCAGCGGGCGGCCGGGGCGTGTCGGGTCACGTTCGTCAGCGCCTCCTGGACAATGCGAAACGCGGACAGGCCGACGCCCTCGGGGAGTTCGCGAACGCCGGAGACCCGCAGGGTGACCCGGACACCCATCCGCCTCGCCTGTTCGACCAGTGCCCCCAACTCGGCGACGCCGGGAGTCGGCCGCGACCCGGCCTCCTCCTCGGCGCGCAGCACGCCGAGCATCCGACGCAGATCGGTCAACGCCTCGCGGCTGGTGGCCTCGATCACCCGCAACGCCTCGACGGCCTCCCCGGGGCGACTGTGCGCCACGTGGCCCGAGATCGACGCCCTGACCGCGATGACCCCCATCGTGTGCCCGACCACGTCGTGCAACTCGCGTGCGATGCGCAGCCGTTCGTCGGCCGCCGCGCGCTCGGCCGACTCCCGGGCGGTGCGCGCCGCGAACTCGCGGCGTGCGCGCACCGTCCGACCGATCGTCCACGCGCCGCCCAGCGCGCCGACCGCGGCCATGGCCGGCGCCGGATCGACCCGCCACGCGTACGCGGGCCCGAACGCGGCCAGCGCGAACAGCGAGCCCGCGCCGAGCGCCGCGATGGTCGGCGTGGGCAGGCGGCGGCGGTGCCCGGCGAGGGCGACCGGGTACAGCGCGAAGGCCGCGGCGGCGAACAACGTGCGTGCGGCGCCCACGACTTCCGCCGCGACACACGCGGCGAGCACCACGGCGAACACCGGCACCGGCCACCGGCGCCGGAGCGCGACCGGAGCCCCGATCCCCAGGGCGAACAATCCGCGTACCCACCACGGCAGATGGCGTTCGGGCCCGACCGACCACGCGGCGAGCGTGAACCCCACGGCGGCCGCGCCGTCCAGCGCGAACAACCACCGTCGGGTCAGCCGCCGGGTCACCGCCGAGCGCAAGCCGGACTCGTTCACGCCCCGACCCTATGGAGCGCGACCGCGCTCCACCTCATCCCCCGGGATGTCAGTCGGCCGCCCGATGCGCCGCGACCCCCGGGCGCCCGAGGGTGATCCGCATGATCGAAGTGGAAGACCTGACCAAGCGATACGGGCGGGTCGCCGCCGTCGACGCGCTGTCCTTCGTGGTGCGTCCCGGTGTGGTGACCGGATTCCTCGGCCCCAACGGCGCCGGCAAGTCCACCACCCTGCGGCTGATCCTCGGCCTGGCCGCGCCCACGCGCGGCACCGCCCGGGTCAACGGCCGCGCCTACGCCGAACTGCCGCGCCCGATGCGCGAGGTGGGCGTGCTGCTCGACGCGGACACCGCGCACGCCGGACGGACCGCGGTCGACCACCTGCGCTGGCTGGCCCGCAGCAACGCCATCGGGCGCCGCGGCGTCGACGCGGTGTTGGAACAGGTCGGCCTGGCCGCGGTCGGCCGCACCCGGGTCGGCGGATTCTCGCTGGGCATGCGCCGGCGACTGGGACTGGCCGCGGCGCTGCTCGGCGATCCCGGCGTACTGATCCTGGACGAGCCGACCAACGGCCTGGATCCGGACGGCATCCGCCGACTCCGGGACCGGATCCGCGCCCTGGCCGGCGAGGGCCGCACGGTCTTCGTCTCCAGCCACCTGATGAGCGAGATGGAGTTGACCGCCGATCGCCTGATCGTGATCGCCGCGGGGCGCCTGATCGCCGACACCTCCGTGCGCGAGCTCACCGATCGTTTCGCCCGGGGAGTGCTGGTGCGTTCGCCGCGCGCGGGCGAACTGGCCGCAGCCGCGGTGTCCGCGGGCGCGACGGTGGCGACGGAGCCGGACGGCCGACTCGTGGTGCGCGGGCTCGAACCGCACTCCATCGGCGATCTCGCCGCGACCCGCGGCATCCCGGTGTGGGAAATCCGCGCGCGGACCGCGTCGCTGGAGGAGGCGTACGTCGAACTGACCGCCGGCCGCCTCGAATTCGTACCGACGGAGGCGGCGCGATGACCGACGTGCTCGCCGCGGAATGGCTCAAGCTGCGCACCGTGCGCTCCACGTACATCGTCCTGGCCGCGCTGGCCGTCGCCATGGCCGGCACCTGCGCACTGGCCGCGTACGGCGCGCACACCTGGGACGGGCTCTCGGAGACGGACCGCGCGCACTTTTCCATGTCGCCCCTGGAACCGCTGTTCCTGACCGTCGCCGAGATGAGCATGGCCGTGCTCGGCGCGCTGACGATCACCTCCGAGTACGCCGGCGGCATGATCCGGGACACCCTGGTCGCGGTGCCCAGGCGCGGACGCGTGGTGTGCGCCAAGGCGGCGGTCGTCGGCGCGTTCGCCCTGGCGCTCGGATCGGCCTGTGTGTTCGCCACGTCGTACCTGACCCGGGCCCTCGTCGGTGACCGGCCGATCCCCGCCTACGCCGACGCGGGCGGTCCCACGACCGGCCTGCTGGTCGCGCAGAGCCTGGCGATCACGGTGGCCGCGCTGGTGGGATGCGGGCTGGGCGGGGTGCTGCGGTCCACGGCGGGCACGATCAGCGCCGTGGCCGGTCTCCTGTACGTCGTTCCGATGGTCGTGCGCAGCCTGCCCGCGCCCTGGGACACACGGGCCGACTCGTTCGCTCTCGACAGTCTTCCGGGCCAATTGGCGGGCACCGGCAACCCCTACTCGATCTACGGCACGACCCTGCCGCCGATCGCCGCGGCCGCGGTGATGGGCGCCTACGCGGTGGTGCCGCCGACCGTGGCCGCGATCCGGATCCGCCGCCGGGATCTGTGATCGGGGCGCCGGCCGGGTGCGCGGAGCGAGTGCCCCGAGCCCGTCCGCGGGCCCGCGGACGCCCGTGTCATTCGCGGCGCACCAGGGCCTTGGCGCGGGTGTAGCCGCGGGCCGCGAGGAGCGCGCCCGCGGCGGTGAGCACGGAGTACGCGAGCAGCGCCGGCGCGAAGCCACCCGGCAGCCACGGGATCGGCCCGCGCTCGTCCTCGCCGAAGAGAAGTCGGACCAACCCCTGTCCGAAGGCCACCATCACGACCATGCCCAGGATCTGTCGAACGTCATGTCTCGTGGACTCCTTCCTTCAACTTTCTGCGTTACGAACGTATCAGCGAGGGAGTCGAAACCCACCTTTGCAGGCAGCAATAGTTGCGTTTCGTCACACAAGCTCCAGCGCTAGAATGAGTGCCATGCGTGACGAAAACAGGCCGGGGTGTCGGATCTGCGGCGCGGACGTCGCGATGTCGCAGCGTGGCCGTCCCGCCGTCTACTGCTCCCGGAGCTGCCAGGCCCGGGCCTATCGCCGACGCAAGCAGCCACCCGTTCCGGCCACGCCGGCGGCGGCCCGACCGAGGGACGTCCGGGCCCGGCAACGGCGCCGGATCGCCGAGGCGGTGTGGCGGATCGCCGCCGAACAGGGCCTGGACGCGGCGAGCATGCGCCGGATCGCGACGGAGGCCGGAGTATCCCTGCGGCTGGTCCAGTACCACTTCGACAGCAAGCACACCCTCCTGGTCGACGCGCTGCGCCTGCTGCACGAGGAGAACGGTCGGCTCGCCAGGACCCGGATTCCGACCGACGCGGGTGACATCCCCGGGCTGTTGCGGTCGATCCTGGGCGAGTTCCTGCCGATGGACGAGCAACGCGGCTTCGCGCTGCGGGTGTTCGCGGCCTACTACGCCCGCAGTCTGACCGATCCGGAGCTCGCGGCGGTCTTTCTGGCCGCCGAACAACCGCTGGAGCACCTGGTCGCGGACATCATCGAGAAGGGTCGCACGGCCGGACTCGTGGCGCCGGGCCTGGACCCCGGGCACGAGGCGGACCTGCTGGTGTCGGGGGTCACCGGGCTGGGCCTGGACGTCGTGCACGACCGCCGCTCGCTCGCGGAGGTGCGGGTGGTCATCGACTACCACCTGGGCCGGATCTTCCCGACGGCGGTCGTCTCGGGCTGATCCGCGTGCCGATTCGGACCCGGCGTCTCGTGGGCGGCGGAGGGCGAAAAAAGAGTTCCCGCGGATTCGGAGAGAAATCCGGGCGTGGACGCACATCCCCACCGAACGGGTCGTCACGCGCGGCCCCCAGGCGAAGGGACGCCTCCATGTACCGGCTCTCGCACCCGCGTTCGGTCACCGGCCGAACCGCACACACCCCGCTCCACCTCCCGCGTCGAACGGGTACGGCGGTGGCCTGCGTGATCGCGGCGACGACGCTCGGATCCGCCGTCGGCGGCTGCGCGCTGCTCGCCCGCACCGCCGTACAGGTGACCGCCGAAGCGGCCGTCACGGCCACCGCGTCGGCCTTCTTCGAGCGCCTGGGCCGGGACCGGGCCGACGTCCACCCGGCACGGGACGGCGGCCGTCGTCGCGGCGACACCCCCGGGCTGTACGGTGTCGCGCGCGACGTGCCCGGTTGCGACCGGCCCAGGCTCGTCGCGCTGCTCGCGGCGGACCCGGCCAAGGCCGCCGCGTGGACGGCCGCCCTGGGCATCACGATCGCGCAGATCGACGAGTTCGTGGCCCGCACCACGCCCGTTCTGCTGCGCCAGGACGCGCTGGTGCGCAACCACCGGTTCCGCGGCGGCACGGCCGAGGGCTACCCCGCGCTGCTCCAGGCGGGTACGGCGGTGCTGGTCGATCCGTGGGGTCGGCCGGTGGTCAAGTGCGGCTGCGGCAACCCGCTCACCGCCCTGGCCCAGGTGCCGGACCGGATCAAGGCGAACGGTCTGACCCCGGCCTGGAAGCGGGTGTACGACAAGCGCGCGGTCGTCGCCATCACCGGTGGCGACCCGATGTCCCGCATCGTGCTGACCGATCTCGACCGTCCCGATGTCACGATCACGCGGCCGACCGGGACCGCCGGCGAGGCCGACACCACCTCCGAGCGCCGACCGGAGTCTTCCGCGGACAAGCCGTCCACGTTGCCCGGACCGGGCCGATCGGCGCCCGCCACCTCGACGTTGCCCGGGCCCGGCCGCTCCGTGCCGCCCACCTCGACCACCCGCCCCGGCGGTCGAAGCGCCGTACCGACGAGTCCCTCGCGCACGGTCGCACCGCCGGTGACGTTGACGTTGTCGACGAACACGGTCGCCGTCGGCGCCTCGTACACCGCGCGCGCGGCCGGCTTCGAACCCGGCGAGCGGATCACCTTCCATTGGACCGGGGTCAGTGTCGGAACCATCGACACCGTCACCGCGGACCGCGAGGGGACGGCGGTGATCTCGGTGCGCGAGGGCGCGGCTCCGGGCGACTACCGCATCCTGGCCCGGGGGGCCACATTCGGCCGGCTCGCCGCCGCGCCGCTGCGCGTGGTGGCCGCCACGTCGCCGGCGGCGCCCGCGCCGACCCTGACGCTCTCCACGAGCACCGTCGCGGTCGGCGCCTCCTACACGGCGCGCGCGGCCGGATTCCGCCCCGGCGAACGCATCACCTTCCGGTGGACCGGGGCCGGTTCCGGGACCATCACCACGGTCACGGCGGACACCGCCGGATCCGCCTCGATCTCGGTCCGGGAAGGGGCCGCCCCCGGCGATTACCGCATCCACGCCGACGGCCTCGGCTCGGGCCGCACCGCGGGCGCCCCGCTGCGCGTGGTCTGAGCACCGGGAAAGCGCGTCGGCCGGGCCGGGCGGATCGCCGGCCCGGCCGAACTCCCGTGCGGGAGGCCGCTGTCGGGTGGGGAGGAAGAGGGGGAAGCGGACGGTCAGCGGGACCCCGTCAGGTGGGCGAACAGCACGGTGTTGTCCTGGTAGCCCCCGTTGTCGGGGTCGTAGTCGCCGCCGCAGGTGATCAGGCGCAACTCGGCCCGGTTCAGGTCTCCGTACACCCGCTGCGTGGGGAACTCGGCCTTGGCGAAGCGCTCCACGGAGTCGACGGTGAACACCGCGGTGCTCTGGTCCGCGCGGCGGATCTCGACGATGGACCCCGGGTGCAGGGTGCCGACGTCGTAGAACACGGCCGGGCCGGAGGCCGAGTCGAGGTGGCCGACCACCACGGCGGGGCCGAGTTCGCCCGGGGTGGGTCCCTCGTTGTACCAGCCGGCGTGACGCTCCGGATCGGGGGGCGGCACCTCGACGGTGCCGTCCGCGCCGAGCCCGACCGAGGTCACGGGGGCGTGCAGGCCGATCTCGGGGATGTCGACCGAGGCGGGCTCGGCGCGGGCGAGGATCGGGCCCTCGACCGCCGACGTGGCGGGAGGGGCGGGGTCGGCCGGGCCGTCGGAGGGCGTGGTGGCGGGCGCGTGCGTGGACACCACCTTGGGGGCGGCCGTGGCCGCGGCGGGTGGACGTCGTTCCTGATAACCGATCACGGCGAGCACGACGCCGCAGACCAGCACCGCGACGGCCGCCACCAGCAGGAGGCGACGGCCGGCGCGATGGACGAAAGGTGTGTCAGCCACGCAGGTTGCCCCGGCGCAGCGCGAACGCACCGGCCCCGGCACCCGCGACGGCGAGTGCGGCGCCCAGACCCAGGAGGCTGTTGTCGGACTCGGTGGTGCCACCCGCGCCGCCGGCTACCGCGCCGACCGGCAGCAGCTTGGTCTGGCCGGCCGGCTTGGCTTCGGGCTTGTGTACGGGCGCCGCGGGCTTGTGCACAGGCTTGTGCGGGGCCGGCTTCACCGCTTCGGGGTGCTTGACCGGGTGCTTGACCGGGTGCTTGACGGGGTGCTTGACAGGCTTGTGGTGGTCGACCACGACGGTCTTGTGGTTGTTCACCACGTAGCTGTTGGTCGTGTGGCTGATGTGGTTGTTCGTGACCACGGTGTTCGTCACGTGGCCGATGATGATCGGCGGCTTCCCACCCGGCTTGTGGTCGGCCTTGTGGTCGGGCTTGTCCGCCGGCTTGTGGTCGGCCTTGTGGTCCGGCTTGTCCGCCGGCTTGCCGCTCGGCTTGTGGTCGGGCTTCTCAGCCGGCTTGCCACTCGGCTTGTGGTCGGGCTTGTCGGCCGGCTTGTGGGCCGGCTTGCTCGAGCAGTCGTGCGCCGGACGGGGGCAAGTCGGGGCACCGCCCCCCATCTTGCCGTGCTCCGCGCCGGATCCGCTGTCGGCGCCTGACGCCTCGGCCTTGATGTCCTTGGTCTGCGGGCCGGGACCCTCGGCGGCCGTGGCGGTGCCTCCGATGGCTACGGCCAACAGGCCGGCGGCTACGGTGCTGCAAAAGACACGAGTGGTACGCATCAGAGACGATCTCTCCTTCGCAGCCGGCGCGTGATCGGCGATCCGATGGGGAACGCGACGGCAATGCGGAAAGTTGCCTCATATATTGCGAAAATCACCCTTGCCAGCGCTAAGTAACACTTATGGGTGATCGGTGCTCTTGGGGTCAGGAACCGATGTCGCCGGTCGAAAGCGGCGAACTCCGTTAGTCAAAACGGGAGTTGCGGGTCATCGGCGGTTTTCTCGGCCGGGGGCGAGATGAGGCGCCCGTAGGCGGTGCAAACGGGGTCGACGGGGTCGACGGAAGAACACACTCGCGCGAAAAGCGGAGCGGATGAACCTTGGGGCGGGGTGGCCGAGGGGCCGGCCGGAAGCCCCCATTCGACGGCCGGTCCGCGCTACCATCCACCGGCCGCACAACCCGTCCGGTCGTACAACCGAATGGGGGACCGTGATGCGTGGCGCCGGTGCGCGAACAGCGGGATCACGGAAGGTGTTTCGGGCCGTGGGGGTGGCGGCGGCCCTGGCGGCCGTGTCGTGCGCCACGGCTCCGGCCGCGTTCGACGGGCCGGAGCACGACGCCACGCGGGACTATCTGCGGACGATCGCCGACGGCGGTTCACCCGCGGCGCTCTACGGCGTCTGCGCCGGTGCGAACGGCGCGGACGCGCATCGGGTCCTGGCCGGCGAGGGGACCGGATTCAGCTTCTCGCTCGTCGCTTCCACCACGAGCAAAGACACGGCCGCGGTCAACGTGAAGGTCACCGGACAGGACCATTCGGCCTCTCCCTACAACGTCGACCTGCGCCGGGAGAACGGGAAGTGGCGGGTCTGCGCCATGGGCCCGGGCCATGTCTCGATCGACGTCGACGCGTTCTAGCGCGGCCCGGGCTGCGGGCGGCTGATCCCGCGTGTTCCGGCGACGAGGCGCGGGTCGGTCTGCGATATTTCGGCACGAGCCCGACCGCCCACGTCCGGAACGGAATCGGTGACCATGACACCCGAGCGCCACGCCTTACCATCCGCGTACGACCCCACCCGCGCCTTTGCGCGTCGGGACCGTCCGGCCGGCCCGACCCGGCGGCGCGCGCTGCGTACGCGGGTCGCCGCGATCGTGGTCGCGGGCCTGTCGGTGATCGGGGCCGGCGCGGTGGACGCCGCCGCGACCACCGAGAGCGCGCCGCCCACACCCACCCTGTCCTGGGCACCCTGTGCCCAGGACGCGACCTTCGAGTGCGCGAACGCCACGGTGCCGCTGGACTATCGCGACCCGCGCGGCCGTACCCTCACCCTCGCGGTGATCCGGCACCGGGCCGCGGATCCGAGCAGGCGGCTGGGCACCCTGGTGATGCAGCCGGGCGGACCCGGCAACTCCGGGGTCGACTTCGTACGCGGCAACCACGCCGCGCTGCCCGCCGAACTGCGGGACCGGTTCGACGTTTTCGGCTTCGACGCGCGCGGGATCGGGCGCAGCGCGCCGTACGAGTGCTGGGACGACGCCCGCTACGCCCAGGAGATCGGGTCCTCGCCGGGACACCCGGGCCCCGACGCGTACCGGCGCGCGGTGAGCACCGCACGGGACTTCGACGCCGCGTGCGCCGCCAAGGCCGGCGACGTGCTGCCGTTCGTGGGCACCGACTACGTCGCCCGCGATCTGGACCTGCTGCGACAGGCCCTGGGCGAGCGCCGGCTCTCCTTCTACGGACGCTCGTTCGGCAGCTTCGTCGGCACGGTGTACGCGGACCGGTACCCGGGACGCGTCCGCGCGATGGTGCTGGACGGCGGGTACGACCCGGTGCGCTACGCGAACCGCCCCTACGAGTACGACCGGCCGCAATATCTGGCCCTCGACGGCGCGATGGCCCGCTTCCTGGACTGGTGCTCGGCCGACCCGACCGGCTGCGGGTTCGGCGGCGGCGACGCGCGCGGCGCCTTCGACCGGCTGGTGTCCGAGTTGGACGCGCACCCGGTGCCCACCCCCTCCGGAGCGCTCGCCAACGGCTACACCCTGGTGTATCGACTGATGTTCAACATCAACGAGGGCAAGGCGATCTGGCCCGCGTTCGGCGCGGCGCTGCGGCAGGCGGAGCTGCGCGACGGTACGGCCTTCCTGCTTCGACCGCCGTCACCGGCGAGCTTCGACTTCCTCACCGCGAACATCGCCGTCGAGTGTGTCGACCGCGTCTACCCGAAGGACATGGGCCGCCTGGAGCGCAACGTACGGGCCAACGTCCGCGACGCGCCGCTGCTCGGCCCGGCCATCGGCTTCGGCCCGCCCACCTACGACCACAACCACGCCCCGGCCTGTGTGCAGTGGACCGGTGAGCGGGTCAGCCGACACCAGGGCTCGTACCGGGCGCGGGGTTCCGCGCCGATCCTGGTCCTGGGCACCACCGGCGACCCCGACACCCCTTATCGGGACGCGGTCGCGCTGGCGGATCGGCTGGACAACGGCCGGCTGCTCACCTTCCGCGCCGAGGGGCACACCGCGTTCGGCCGCAGCGCGTGTGCCAAGGCGGCGGCCACGGCCTACCTGACCGAGCTGGACCTCCCGCCGCGCGGCACGGTCTGTGCCGACGAGGTGGACCCGACCGCCGCGGCGGCGCCGCGCTCGGAGAGGGCGGTCGGGCCGGGCCGCGACGAAGGGTTCGACCGGATCGGCTGACCCCGGATCGCCGACCGGATCGGCCGACCGGATTGCCGACCGGACCGTCGATCCGGATGGACGCCACCGGGGCCGGGGCCGGGATCGATACGATGAAGGTATCCATCCCCGGCCCCGGCGACCGGCGGGAACACCCGCCTCGCGTCGCTTGTTCTCTTCCCGGGTGAGTAGTCGAGGCAGTCAGGAGTTGCGACATGAGTGCTCAGGTGGAGAAGGCGGTTCTGGCCGGCGGATGCTTCTGGGGGATGCAGGACCTGATCCGCAAGCAGCCGGGGGTCACCGCCACCAGGGTCGGCTACTCGGGCGGCGACGTCCCGAACGCGACCTACCGCAACCACGGCGACCATGCCGAGGCGATCGAGATCCTCTTCGACCCCTCGGTGACGACGTACCGCGACATCCTGGAGTTCTTCTTCCAGATCCACGACCCGACCACCCGGGACCGGCAGGGCAACGACATCGGCCGAAGCTACCGCTCGGCGATATATTTCGCCGACGAGCAGCAGCGTGCGACGGCGATCGAGACCATCGCGGACGTGCAGGCCAGCGGCCTGTGGCCGGGTGACGTGGTCACCGAGGTGGAGCCGCTGGGCGACTTCTGGCAGGCCGAGCCCGAGCACCAGGACTACCTGGAGCGCTACCCGCACGGCTACACCTGCCACTTCCCCCGACCGGGCTGGAAGTTGCCGCGCCGTACACACGCCTGACCCACAACCCTCGCGCCCCGCACCGCACCCGGTGCGGGGCGCGAGGTCGCTCGGCCGGGCCCGCTCCCGGCGCGGCGGGTGGAACTGTCGGCCGACCGGTCGCGTCCCCCACCGCGGATCCACGTGCGGATCAACGTAGAGTCTCCCCACCTCCGGGAGGCCGGCGAACGCGGGACGGCACACGATGACCACGACTCCAGGTATCGACGACGAGCACCGGCCCCGGGATCCGGGCGACCCGCCGCGCGTCCTGGTCGTCGACGACGACCCCGCGATCCGCCGCGCACTCGAACGCGGCCTGCGCTTGGCCGGCTACCACGTACTGCTCGCGTCGGACGGAGCCGCCGCGCTCGACCTCACGGGCAGCGCCGAGCGCCCCGTGCCGCGGGCACCGCACGCGATCGTGCTGGACGTGGCCATGCCCGGCCGCTCCGGCATCGAGGTCTGCGCCACGCTGCGGGCCCGAGGCATCGAGACCCCGGTCCTGATGTTGTCCGCCCGAGACGAGACGGCCGACCGGATCACCGGCCTGGAATCGGGCGCGGACGACTACCTGGTCAAACCCTTCGACCTGCGCGAACTCGACCTGCGGCTGCGGGCGCTGCTGCGCCGCCGACCACCGGACGCCGCGACCGACTCGGTGCTGCGCGCGGGCCCGCTCGTGCTGGACCGCGCCGCGCACCTGGCCACCCACGACGGCGATCCGGTGAACCTGACCGGCCGCGAGTTCGCCCTGCTCGACGTGTTCGTGCGCAACGCCGGCCAGGTACTGACCCGTGATCAACTGCTGGCCCGCGTCTGGGGATATGACTTCGAGGTACGCACCGACGTGGTCGACACCTTCGTCAGCTATCTGCGCCGCAAGCTGGAGGCCGGCGACCGACCGCGTCTGCTGCACACCGTGCGCGGCGTCGGCTTCGTCCTGCGGGTGCCGGACGGCCGGCGGTGACCGCGGCCCCGGACCGGGCCCGCGAAACGCGCCGCAGACCGGCCATGCGGCTGTCCACCCGGATCGCGCTGGCCGTGGGCGTGCTCGTCCCGCTCCTGGTGATCGCCGCCGGAACCCTGGTCGTCCGGTGGGTCACCGCCGATGTGACCCACCGTCAGGACGTGGCCCTGCGGCAGCGCGCCGACCACCTCGCACCCGACGCGCGCGCCCTGGTGCGTGCCGTGGAGAACGAGCGGGAGAACGCGGTACGAACCCGGGAGAACCGGCTGCTGGACGGTGCGCTCGACCTCGGCGTACGGGTCGAACTGCCCGGCGGCCCGGTGTCGGCCGGGCCCCAGCCGCCCGCGGGCGTGCCGCTGCCGGACGCCAGGCGCCGGGGCCCGGTCACCGTGCGTGCCGGCGGCAAGGCGTGGCGCATGGTCAGCCGCCCGCTCGGCGCGACCGGCACGCTGCGGGTGTTCCAGCCCACGTCGGAGACCGACGCGCGCACCGCGCTGCTGCGCCGACGCGTATTCGTGGTCGCCGCGTTCGCGGTACCCCTCTCCGCGCTCGCCGGCCTCGCCGTCGGCAGCACCGCCACCCGGTCGTTGCGGGCGCTGCGTCGGCGGGCGGCCGCGATCGAACCGGACGACGGGGCGCGCCCGGACGTGCACATCGCGTCGGGGGTCGCCGAGGTGGACGACCTCGGCCGCACGCTCGCGGCGGTCCTGGGTCGCTACGACACGCAGACCGCCCGGACCCGGGAGGCGCTGGAGACGGCCCGGGCGTTCGCCGCGACGGTGGACCACGAACTGCGCGGACCGCTCACCGGCATGCGTACCGACCTGGACGTGCTCGCGACCTACCCCGAACTGGCGCCGGCCGAGCGTACCGAGATCGTCGCCGACCTCGCGGCCGGGCAGGAGCGGATCCTGTCGCTGCTCGCCTCCCTGCGCGCGCTCGCGCAGGGCGATCTGGCCGACGGGCAGGCCTTCGAGCGGGTCGATCTCGGTGAACTGGCACACGCGGCGGCCCGCGACGCGCGCACCCACCGACCCGACGCGGACCTGGTCGTGTCCGCCCCGAAGGACGAGGTCCGGATCGACGGCCTGGGTCCGGGGCTGCGGCTGCTCCTGGACAACCTGATCGGCAACGCGCTGGTGCACGGGCGCGGACCGAACGGCGCGGTCTCGATCCGGATCGGGGTCGAGGCCGGGGCGGACGGGGCCCGGATCCGGGTGGACGACGACGGCCCCGGCATACCGGTCGAGCGGCGCGAGGCGGTGTTCGAGCGGTTCCGGCGGGGCCCGGACAGTCCCGGGGCCGGCCTGGGCCTGACCCTGGTCGCCCAACAGGTGGCCCTGCACCTGGGACGCGTCACGGTGGGGACCCCGCCGACCGGGCGCGGCACCCGCGTCGAGGTCGTCCTGCCGCTTCGGCGCCCGGACGTGGAGCCGGCCCGGACCCGGGGGATCCGGCACGACTGGCTGACCCGGGAACCGGCGGAACGGGAGGCCGGCGGGTGAACCGCCGGCGGGAGCGGCACCGCTCCCGGACACCGAGCCGAAGGTGGGGCGGGCCTGCGTACCGGGCCTCACATGAAGCCCACAGACGGCCCACAAGAACCCCACAGAACAGGTTCATACCGTCGCGGCACGCCACCTCGCACCGGGGTGGCGAACCGTGAACTCGGGAGAAGCACCATGTCTCGCCGTACCACCACCGCGCGCACCCGCGCACCCCACCGTCTCGCGACGCTCGGCGCCCTCGCGGCGCTGACCACGATCGCCGGCCTGGCCGCCGCCCCCGCCGCGCAGGCCGGCCCCATGCCCGGTGCCGACAAGCACAAGCCGGCCATCTGCAAGCGGCTCCCGGCCATCGACACCCGCCTGGACAAGGCGATCGAGCGGCTGAGCGGCGCCGCCGCGGTCAAGGGGTCCATCGCCCACCTGCAAGAGCGGATCGCCACCGCGGACCGGCTCGACCGGCCGGCGGTGAAGACCTACCTCAACGACAGGTTGACCACCCGTCAGCGCCTGCTGCCCGAACTGCGGCAGCGCAAGACCGATCTGGCGAACGTGAAGACCTGGTGCGACGCGCGGCAGCCCGCCGCCGGGAAGTGACCGGCGCACGTCGTCGCCGGGCCGGCGCCGCCCTGATCGCGGTCCTCGCGCTGGGCACCGCGCTGAACGCGTGCGGTGGATCGGACGACAGCGGCGACGGACCGGTCCCCGCCGGCACCCGCGTCGCTCCCACCGGCGCGCCGACGGACCCGGCGGCCATCCTCGCCGAGGCGGAACAGGCGGCCGACCGGGCCGACCGGGACGCCGACGCCCCGGAGACCCCGCCGGGCTGACCGGGCGGGCCCGGGCGCGCACCGGGCCTCGCGCACCGGGCTTCGTGTACACCCGGCCTCGTGTACACCCCGCGTCGCGCACATCGGCGGTACGCACACCGGCGGGCCGCAGCCGATCGCGGGCGGCCCGCCGGTCCGCCACGCCCGGGTACGGCCCGAGCACCTCGGCCGCTAACCGACGGCCACGCCTTGGGCCGGCTCGTCGGCCGGGACGCGCACGGCGACGAAGGTCGGGGAGCGGCGCAGTCGGAAGCCGAGGGACTCGTACAGGCGGATGGCGTTCACGTTCTCGGCCGCGGCGTGCAGGAACGGTGTGTCGCCACGTGCGGTGATGTCCGCGACCAGCGCGAGCACCAGCCGGGTGGCCAGGCCCCGTCCGCGCCGAGCCGGATCGGTGCACACCGCGCTGATCTCGGTCCAGCCGGGCGGGCGCAGCCGTTCCCCGGCCATCGCGACCAGCGCGCCCTCGTGTCGGACGCCCAGATACGTGCCCAGTTCGATGGTGCGCGGCAGGAACGGGCCCGGCCGGGTGCGGGCGACCAGATCGAGCATCTCGGGCACGTCGGCGTCGGTGAGCCGGACCAGCGAGTCGTCGGGTATGCCGAAGACCGCGTCACCCATCAACTGGACGCCGCGCATCCGCATCACCACCTCCCACGGCGCGGGTGGCTGCAATTCCTCGCCGTCGGCCAGCGGTACGACCGCCCCCGGGCCGGCGAGCGCGGCGAGATCGGCCCAGTCCGCCGGACCGGGATCGTCGGGCAGGGCCATGAACGGCGCCACGTCGGCGCGATAGCGCACGACCCGGCCCTCGCGTTCGGCCAGCCCGGCGTGCGGGCCGGTCAGGGACGAATAGGCCACGTTGTCCAGCACGCGCACATCGTTCATGGCGTGCCGACCGTCGACCGGGCTCGGGACATCGTCGATCCACTCCGCTCTCGCGTCACCAGGGGAGGAAGGGCCGGACCGGTCGGTGCCCACGCCCGCCCGATCGGGCGACGCCGCACCGAACACCCTTGGCCCTGCCGGGAAAGGGCCGCCGCGGACCCGACGAGGACCGGCATACCGATCCCCTGGGACCGCCCTCGACGGCACCGGTCGCAACGGCTCAGGAGGAGCCGGGCAGGCCGAAGCGACACGCGGCACTGCTCACCCGCAGCAGGTCGATGTGCCTGCGGGTCGCCAACCGGATCCTGGCCTGCATGATCGGCAGGCTACGAGCTCGACCGCGCCCCGTCAAAGGGCTTCCACGGTGTGACACCGCGACCCGCGTCGCCCGCGACCGCAGGGGATCCGCCCCTTCGGGGCGCCGATCCCGGGAGCGGCAAGAGGCATGCCCGGCCGGGTCGTTGCCGCCCTTAGGGTCGATGGACAAGACCCGGCGGGCTGCGTTAGCGTCGCGATGTCGGCCGATACCGGTCGTCGCCGCAGTACGTGTCACGAGTGCCGACATCGAGCCCCGGCTGGTCGGCCGGCAACCCTCCTTCGCGACGGGGTGCCCCGGGTGAGGACACGGCCGCGCGTCACTCGCGTGGCAATCGCGGGGCCCGCCTCGACGGGCCCGAGGGCAAGGGGACGATGTCATGAGCAGGTGCGTGATCGCGGTGGAGCACCGCGCCGCCGCCGTGCCCGCCGTCCCGACCCCGGCCGGCCGCCGGGAGGGCGTGATCGGCGCTCGCGGGCGGCGCGCGACGTCGCCCCGGAACCGGTTGACCCGGCGCCTGTTCATCGATCTGCGCCGCTCCGCCGGCTCCCTGTGTCACTGATCCACTAGCACTCGCCACCTCGGGCCGTACGCGCCGCGAAGCCGCGGCAACGCCCGCCCGAGGTCGCGTCGCCGTTCCCGTCCGCAGTCCAGCCGGCTCCGCCACGGGCGCCTATTCCCGCACGAACCAGCCCTGAGATCCCGCGCGTTCGGCACCCGCCGAACGCGCGGGAGCGGGCGCCCATCCGCCTTCGGGCAGCCACGAGACCCCCGTCCCGGCCGAACACCGCACACGGATCCGGCCGTCGGGCGATCGGCCGCGCCGTGTCGTGCCGCCCGCCCGCGACGCACCGTCGTCACCGGCGGTCGTCCCCACCGTCGCCACTGACTGCTGCCACCCACCGCGTCACCCACCGTCGTCACCCACCCGAAAGCGAGACCCACCCATGACCACCCCGAACACCCCCGCCCCCACCCCCCTGCATCTGGCCCTCGCGCTGGACGGAGCCGGTTGGCATCCCGCCGCCTGGCGCGAACCCGAGGCCCGCCCGGGGGAGTTGTTCACCGCCCGCTACTGGACCGACCTGGTCGCCGAGGCCGAAGCGGGCCTGCTCGACTTCGTCACCATCGAGGACGCGCTGTCACCCCAGTCCACCCGCTTCGACGGCTTCGACACCCGCACCGACCAGGTCCGCGGCCGGCTGGACGCGGTACTGATCGCCTCGCGCGTCGCGCCGGTGACCGAGCACATCGGACTGATCCCGACGGCGACCGTGACGCACACCGAGCCGTTCCACGTCTCCAAGGCGATCGCCACGCTCGACTACGTCGGCCTCGGCCGCGCCGGGTGGCGCGCCCAGGTGTCCCGCCCGGCCGAGAACACGCACTTCGGCCGACGCGAGCACGCGCCGTTCTCCGTCGAGGACTACCACCGACCCGAGGTGCAGGCGGCCGTCGCGGAGAGCTTCGCCGAGGCCGAGGACTTCGTCGAGGTGGTACGCCGACTGTGGGACAGCTGGGAGGACGACGCGGAGATCCGTGACGCGGCGACCGATCGGTTCATCGACCGCGACCGGGTGCACTACATCGACTTCGTCGGTTCCAGGTTCCGGGTCCGCGGGCCCTCGACCGTGCCGCGCCCGCCCCAGGGCCAGCCCCCGGTCACCGTGCTCGCCCACTCCACCGTGCCCTACCGGCTCGGCGCCCGCGCGGCCGACGTCGTGTACGTGACGCCGCGCGACCACGACGACGCGCTCGCCATCGTCACCGAGATCCGCACCGAACAACGCGCCGCCGCACGCGAGTCGGAGACCGTGCACGTCTTCGGCGACCTGGTCGTCTTCCTCGACGACAGCACGGCCGCGGCCCGCGAGCGCAAGGCCCGGCTGGACGACCTGGACGGTGCCGAGTACACCAGTGACGCCCACGTGTTCACCGGCACAGCGGCCGAACTCGCCGACCTCCTCCAGGACTGGCAGCGCGCCGGCCTGACCGGATACCGCCTGCGACCGGCCGCGCTGCCGCACGATCTGCACGCGATCACCCGCGAGCTGGTGCCCGAGCTGCAACGCCGCGGCGTCTTCCGCACCGAGTACACGGCCGGCTCGCTGCGCGCCCGGCTCGGCCTGCCGCGCCCGGCGAGCCGCTACGCGACGCCCACGGCCGCGGCGTGACCCGCGCCGAGTCCACCAGCCCCACCGCCGTCCCGGCAATCGTCCGAAGGGACCCATCCCGATGAGCACGTCGCGCAAGCAGATCATCCTCGGCGCCTACGTGGGAGGCGTGAACCACCACACGGTGTGGTCCGACCCCGAGGCCGGCAGCCAGATCGACTTCTCCTCCTTCAAACACGTCGCGCAGACCGCCGAACGCGGCCGATTCGACTTCTTCTTCCTCGCCGAGGGCCTGGCCCTGCGCGAACGCCTGGGTCTGATCTTCGACCAGGACATCGTCGGACGTCCCGACACCCTGCCCGTGCTCGGCGCACTCGCCGCCGTCACCGAACACCTGGGCCTGATCGGCACGGTCAACGCCACCTTCAACGAACCCTACGAACTGGCACGCCAGTTGAGCACACTCGACCACCTCTCCGGGGGCCGGGCCGGCTGGAACGTGGTCACCTCCTTCGACGCCTTCACCGGCGCGAACTTCCGCCGCGGCGGCTTCCTGAACCGCGAGGACCGCTACACCCGCGCCGCCGAGTTCCTGGCCGCCGCCCGCGAACTGTGGGACTCCTGGGCGGCGGACGCGGTGGCCGCCGACCAGGCGGCGGGCGTCTTCCTGCGCGACCCCAAGGCCGGCGAATTCTCGTTCACCGGCGAGCAGTTCGACATCTCCGGCCGGTTCGGCACGCCACGCAGCCCGCAGGGCCGGCCGGTGATCCTGCAGGCCGGCGTCTCACCGCAGGGCCGCGACTTCGCCGCCGGCGGAGCGGACGCGATCTTCTCCCCGTACCACCGCCTGGAGGAGGCTCAGGAGTTCTACCGCGACATACAGGCGCGGGCCACCCGCCTGGGCCGGCCCGCCGGTTCGGTCAAGCTGCTGCCGTCCGCGTCCTTCGTGCTCGGCGAGAGCGAGGCCGACGCCGTCGAGCGGCACCGCGACATCACCCGGCGCCAGATCGGCGGACGCACCGCGCAGATCCTGCTGGAGACGGTCTGGAACCGCGACCTGTCCGGCTACGACCCGGACGGACCCCTGCCCGACGTGGCACCCGACCCCGACGGACCGCCGGTGATCCGCGGCCGCGCCCGGATCGCCGAGGACGCGCACCGCAAGGTGGCCGAGTGGCGCGCGCTGGCCGAGGCCAACTCGTACTCGCTGCGCGACCTGGCCATCCACGTGTTCGGCCGCACCGAGTTCGTCGGCACCCCGGAACAGGTGGCCGAGCGGATCGACACGTTCGTACAGCAGGACGGCTCGGACGGATTCATCCTGGGCTCGCACCTGACCCCCACCGGCCTCGACGAGTTCGTCGACAAGGTGGTGCCGCTGCTCCAGGAACGCGGCTCGCTGCGCGCCGAGTACACCGGCGGCACGCTGCGCGAGAACCTGGGCATCGGGCCGGTCCGGGAGGAGGGGGCCGCGGCCCGCGTGGCGTGAGACCCGGCCGGGTGGATCCCGGAGCCGCCCGCCCGGGCGCCCCCGCGATCCACCCGACGGCCGCCCGACGTCACCCCTTCGGCACCCAGTCCAGGGTGCGCTGCACCGCCCGCTTCCAGTCCGCGTAACCGCTCTCCCGGCGCTCGCGGTCCCACTCCGGTTCCCAACGGGCGTCCTGATTCCAGTTGGCCCGCAACTCGTCGGTGTCGCGCCAGAAACCGACCGAGAGACCGGCGGCGTACGCCGCGCCCAGCGCGGTGGTCTCCGGGACGGTCGGCCGGATCACCGGCACCCCCAGCACGTCGGCCTGGATCTGCATGCACAGACTGTTCTCGGTGACCCCGCCGTCCACCTTCAGCACGCTCAGCGCCACACCCGAGTCCTTGGCCATCGCGTCGACCACGTCGCGACTCTGATAGCAGATCGCCTCCAGCGTGGCCCGGGCGATGTGGCCCACGTCGTGATAGCGGGCCAGGCCGACGATCGCGCCGCGCGCGTCGCTGCGCCAGTACGGCGCGAACAGACCGGAGAAGGCCGGCACGAAGTACACCCCGGCCGTGTCCTGCACCTGGCCGGCCAGCGTCTCGCTGTCCGCGGCCTTCTTGATGATGTGCAACTGGTCGCGCAACCACTGCACCGCCGACCCGGTCACCGCGATCGAGCCCTCCAGCGCGTACACCGGATCCTGCCCCGCGAAGTGGTAGGCGACCGTGGTCAGCAGGCCGTGCTCGGAGCGCACGATGCGGTTGCCGGTGTTGAGGAGCATGAAGTTGCCGGTGCCGTAGGTGTTCTTCGCCTCGCCCTCGGCGAAGCACACCTGACCCACCGTGGCCGCGTGCTGATCGCCCAGCGTGCCGGTCAGCGGGATGCCCACGAGCGGGCTGGTGTCGGGCGACTCGCCGTAGCCGTCCGGGTAGCCCGACGGGCGAATGCTCGGCAACATGCCGCGCGGGATGTCGAAGAAGGACAACAACTCCTCGTCCCAGTCCAGCGTGCGCAGGTCCATCAGCATCGTGCGCGAGGCGTTGGTGACATCGGTGACGTGCACCCCGCCGCGCACCCCGCCGGTCAGGTTCCACAACAACCAGGTGTCGATGGTGCCGAAGATCGCGTCGCCGCGCTCGGCGTCCCGGCGTACCTCGTCGACGTTCTCCAGGATCCACTGCACCTTGCCCGCCGCGAAGTAGGTCGACGGCGGCAGGCCCGCCTTCGCCCGGATCACCTCGCCCCGACCGTCCTGCTCCAACGCGTGGGCGATCCGGTCGGTCCGGGTGTCCTGCCACACGATCGCGTTGTGGTACGGCCGGCCGGTGCGCCGATTCCACACCACCGTGGTCTCGCGCTGATTGGTGATGCCCAGCGCGGCGAAGTCGGTGGGCGTGAGGTTGTACTGGTTCAGCCCACTGGAGATCACCGAACGGGTGCGCTCCCAGATCTCCACGGGGCTGTGCTCCACCCACCCCGCGCGCGGCATGATCTGCCGATGCTCCAACTGCTGGCGCCCGACCACGTTGCCGGCATGGTCGAAGACCATGAAACGGGTGCTGCTGGTGCCCTGATCGATTGCCGCGACGAAATCCGCCATCTCCAACCCTCCACTGTGGCGACGCCCGGCCCCGGTGCCGTGGCCGTGCGACGTCGGATCTGCCCGTTCCGTACGCCGGTCAGTCGGCTTCGACCACTCTGCCCGGCAGTTCCTCCGCCGTGGGCAGGAACGGCGCGATCAGCCGTTGATACAGGGCCGCCCCGATCAGGCCACCGATGAACGGTCCCACGATCGGTACCCAGAAGTAGAGATTGCCGTACTGATCGCGCCAGGCCCCGCCGTACCCGGTCAGGAAGCTGGCCAGCCGAGGACCGAAGTCGCGGGCCGGATTGATCGCGTAGCCGGCGTCGGTACCGAACGCCATCCCGATCGCGACCACCAGCAGGCCCGTCAACAACGCGCCCATGTTGGCCTTGGGCGCGGTGTTCAGCACGTCCGTGAGCGCCATGATCACCAGCAGCAGGATCGCGGTACCGATGATCTGGTCGCGCAACGCGCCCCACTCGCTGACCGGGAGCGTGCCGTTGCCCGGCAACGTCGAGAAGACGGTCTGCGTCTTGATCGTGTGCCCGGGGTCGGCCTGGGCCAGCACCTCGGTGTAGTTCCAGCGCACCAGCAGCGCCGCGACGAACGCCCCGGCGGTCTGGGCGAGCGCGTACGGCGCCACCTTGTGCCACGGGAAGCCGCGGAAGGCGGCCAGCGCCAGCGTCACCGCCGGGTTCAGATGCGCGCCCGAGGCGCGGGCGGCGATGTACACCCCGAAGGTCACCCCCAGCCCCCAGGCCCAGGCGATGCTGTCGTGATCGCCCAGGTCCGCGGCCACGACCTGGGCCACCACGCCCGTGCCGAACAGGATCAGCACCATCGTGCCGACGAACTCGGCGACCAACTCGCCCCGGATCGCCCATCGCCCACTCGGCGGCCCGACCGGATCCGCCCGCCGGGCCCCGGTCTCCCGCGCCTCGCCCGCGCTCACGGCGCCGGGACGATGTCGGGGGCACCGAGCCGGGCCGCGTCGGCGGTCAGGTCGTCCGGTTGCCGCTGTGCGTCGCGTTCGGCCTCGACCCGTTTGCCGTAGTGCGCGATCTCGTCGAGGATCTGCTGCTCGTCCCACCCCAGCGGCCCGGCCATCAGGCGCGCGGCGATCTCCGCCGCCTCCACGCCGCGATCCCAGGACTCGATCGAGGCGCGGGTGCGCCGGGTGAGCACGTCGTCCAGATGGCGCGCGCCCTCGTGGGTGACCGCGTACACCACCTCGGCCCGCAGATAGTCGTCCGCCCCGGGCAGCGGTTTGGCCAACTCACGGTCCTGCTCGATGAGTTCGAGCACCTCGCCGATCATCGAGCCGTACCGGGTCAGCAGGTGCGCGATGCGCGCCACGTGCAATCCGGACGCCTGGGCCAGGCTGTGTCGGCGATTGCGCAACGCCTGGTAGCCGTCCGCGCCCAACAGCGGCACGTCGTGGGTGACCGACGGACCCGGATACGCGCCGTCCAGCGTGCGAACCGCCTCGTCCACGGCGTCCTTGGCCATCACCCGATAGGTCGTGTACTTCCCGCCCGCGATCACCACCAGGCCCGGCACGGGATGGGCGACCAGGTGCTCCCGGGACAACTTGCTGGTCTCGGCCGCGTCGCCGGCCAGCAGCGGACGCAGCCCCGCGTACACGCCCTCCACGTCGTCCCGGGACAGCGGCGTGGCCAGCACCCGGTTGACGTGCTCCAACAGGTAGTCGATGTCGCGCGAACTCGCGGCGGGGTGCTGCTTGTCCAGGTCCCACGGCGTGTCGGTGGTCCCGATCAGCCAGTGTCGACCCCACGGGATCACGAACAACACGCTGGCCTCGGTGCGCAGGATCAACCCGGACCGCGAGTTCACCCGATCCCGCGGCACCAGCACGTGCACGCCCTTGGACGCGCGTACGTGGAACTGGCCCCGGGTGTCGGCCATGGCCTGCGTGTCGTCGGTCCACACACCCGTCGCGTTGATCACCTGCTTGGCGTGCACCTCCAACTCGCGGCCGGACTCGACGTCGACCAGCGACGCGCCGGTGACCCGTTCGCCCTGCCGGAGGAAGCCGGTGACCCTGGTCCGGTTGGCCACGTGCGCGCCGTAGGCGGCGGCCGTACGGGTGATCGTCATGGTGTGCCGAGCGTCGTCGACCTGCGCGTCCCAGTACTGCACCGCGCCGATCAGCGCGTCCGCCTTGAGGGCCGGGACCTCGCGCAGCGCGCTGTGTCTGGTGAGATGGCGATGATGCGGCAGCCCCCGGGAGCTGCCCGAGGTCAGGCCCATCGTGTCGTACAGGAGCACGCCGGCGCCGACGTACAGGCGTTCCCATCCGCGATGGGTCAGCGGATACAGGAACTTCACCGGTCGCACCAGGTGCGGGGCCAGCCGTTGCACCAGCAGACCACGCTCGCGCAGCGCCTCCTGGACGAGCCGGAAGTCCAGCATCTCCAGATACCGCAGGCCCCCGTGGATGAGTTTGCTGGAGCGGCTGGAGGTGCCGCTGGCCCAGTCGCGGCCCTCGACCAGGCCGACGCTCAGTCCTCGGGTGACGGCGTCCAGCGCGCATCCGGCGCCGACGACACCTCCGCCGACGACCAGGATGTCCAGTTCGCGGCCGGATCCCAACGCGGTCAGGGCATCTTCGCGGGCCTTCGGCGACAGGGCGACGGGCTTCACGTCGGACTCCTCGGCAGGGAAAGGCTGGTCCCTACATTCGATGGCCTACGTCCGCGCCCCGCACGTCGAGCGATGCCCGGTTGTGGGCCGGGCGGAGTAACGGCCGACCGATCCGGGGCGCGGGCCGGGCCGGGTGAGGCGGTCGCCGTCCACGATCGCCGGTACCGCAAACGTGGGATCGCCCCGGTGCCGCGGTCAGGCCGCCGCGGCCAGGGACGTCAGGGTGTCGTACGCGCGGGTCAGCGACTGTTCGGCCAGGGGCTTGAGGGCGGACATCGCGGGGACGGTCGTGGCCAGGGTCAGTTCGGCGTGCACGAACTCCAGGTCCCGGGCGAGACCGATCGAGCGCAGGACGGCCCGCAGGTACGGCTCCTGGTGGTCCCAGCCCTCGCGCGGCGTGCCGGGCGCGTACGACCCGCCCCGGGTGGTGACGACGACCACGGTCTTGCCCGCCAGTGGGCCCGGGCCGCCGTCGGGCGCGACCATGTTGGCCGGTGTGACGACGCGGTCCAACCAGGCCTTGACCGTGGACGGGATCGAGTAGTTGTACATCGGCACGCCCATCACGACGGTGTCCGCGTCCCGCAGTTCGGTGTTCAGCAGCTCGGTGAGGGCCCGCTCGTGCGGCGGTTCGCCGTGGTCGCGGCTCGGATCGAGGAGGGCTTCGCGGACGGCGTGGGTGATGTGCGGGACGGGGTGGGCCGCGAGGTCGCGGTGGACGTAGCCGCCGTGCGGATGCCGACCGCGCCACCGGGCGGCGAAGTGGGCGGACAGGTCGCGGGATACCGAGCCGGTTCGGCGGATGCTCGCGTCCAGGTGCAGGAGGGAAGGCATGTACGACCTCGAATCGGGTGCGGGAGGGGGTGGATCGGCGGCGCGCCGTGGCTGCCGGGTGGTGGTGCGCGATGACGACCGTAGACATTGACGCCGGTGGCAGGGCAAGCCCGCTCGGCGGCGGGGCGGTGTCGTACCGCCGCCGGCGGAGATCGCTCGCCGGCTACGGCGCAGGTTTACCCGCGATGTCCACCGAGGACGGGACGACAGCCGGCAGCCGGTCGGCCAGGGTTGCGCCTGGCCGCGCCCGCGTGCGGCGGGCATCGCGAATCACCGGAGTACCAGGGGCTTTCATGGACGGAACCGACACGACAGTGGCACCGACTCGACCGCGACGGCGCGTGCGTCGAGTGCGCCGCCTGTGGGCCGCGATCGCCGTCGCGGCGTCGACGCTGACCATGGTGGGCCTGCCGGCGCAGGCGCAGGCGTTCCCGCCGCCACCGGCGCCCGCGTTGCCGGCGGCGAACTCGCACGGCATCACGGTCACCCAGTGGACGAACTCGAACCTGCTCAGCGACCGCAGGATGTTCGACGCCACGATGACCACCTCGGCGATCATGACACCGCGCGGCGGCACGCCCACGATCGATCCCGTCAAGGTGCCGGTCAAGGTGCGGATCTGGTTGCCCGACGACTATGTGAGCGATCCGGCCAAGGCGTACCCGGTCCTGTATCTGCTGCACGGCGGAGCCGGGGACTTCGAGCAGTGGTCCAAGTCGGACGCGGGCGACGTTCTCGACACCGTCGACCGCCGGACGTTCAAGGGCATCGTGGTGATGCCCGAGGGCGGCAAGTCCGGTTGGTACACCGACTGGGCGGGCCACACCCGGGGGAACTTCGCCCCGATGTGGGAGACCTTCCACATGCGGCAGTTGGTGCCCTGGATCGACGCGAACTTCAATACGGTCGACGACCGTTCGGGGCGTGCCGTCGCCGGCTTGTCGATGGGCGGGCTCGGCGCGCTCAGGTACGCGGCCGATTTCCGGGAGCAGTTCTCCGCGGTGGGCGCCTTTTCCGGTGGTACCACCCTGGGTGACGACGGCGCGATGAACCGGGTGGCCGACTCGATGCTCGGCTACGGCGCGGCGACCTCCTGGAACGGCCTCCTCGACCCGAACTACCGGGTGTACGGCAGCGCGTCGGAGCGCGCGTAGGCGGTCTACGGTCCGCGAGCGAAGTGGGCCGACGTCACCCCGGTCGGCATGGCCCGGGCCGGGAAGTACTCGGGCTACGCGGGCAAGTTCGCGATGTACGCGGGCGGCGCGGACGGGCAGGGCCATCCCAGTGGGCGGGGCGAGTCCGACATCAAGGCGTGGAACGACCAGTTGCGCGCGGCCATCGGCACATCGTTCACGCCCCGGTACTGCACGGGCCCCGGCGAGCACAACTTCGACTACTGGCGCAACGACCTGCGCGACTTCGTGCAGTACGTGTACGGCGGCACGCCGCCCGCGCATTGCACGGAGAACGGGCGTTCCGGCAACACGGGCAACGTTCCGTGGGTTGCCGCCTAGCCACCGGCACTCGGCCCGGCCCGCGCCCGTCGGCTTCTCGACGGTGCGGGGTCGGGCCGGCCTGCTCTCGGCGGTGCGGGGCCGGGCCCGCGTGCTTTCGGCGGTGGCGCAAGTCGGCTTTCCCGAAAGGTAGTTCGTCCGGAGTCGAGCGCGGTCCGGACGAGTGCGGGCGGCAGGATCGAGTGCGGGAACGCGGGGTAGACGGGCGGACACAGTGCCCGCGACCGGCGGGTGCGAGCCGAAGAGGGGTCGCGTGTGATGCCCGAGCTGAAGGACGTGAGGGACACGGTGACGGGTTCGCGGGATGTCACCGTCGGGGCGCCACTCGTGCCGGCTGCCCCGGGGCGATCCGCGGAGCCGGTGCCGACGGCCGACGCCGCGCGCGGGCGTACCGCGATCGCCGACGCCGTGGTCGCGAAGATCACCGGGGTGGCCGCGCGGGAGATCCAGGGTGTGTACGCGCTGGGCGGGTCGGTGGCGCGAGCGTTGGACGCGGTGCGACAACGCGTTCCGGGCGGCCGACCGAACGTGGCGCACGGGGTGAGCGTCGAGGTCGGGGAGCGACAGTGCGCGCTGGACCTGAACCTGGTCGTGGAGTACGGCGTGCCCATCGCCGAACTGGGCCGGGCGGTACGTGCGCACATCATCGAGACGGTCGAGCGGCTGACCGGCCTCGAAGTGGTGGAGGTGAACATCGCCGTGGACGACATCCACCTGCACGACGGCGACCGGCACGCGTCGGCTCGGGTCGAGTAGGCACGGGTTTCGTCGTGGACGCCGGTCCGCGCGTGCGTACCCGCGCTCGGCACGAGCGGGCGGGCCGGGGCCGCTCTGCGCGGGAGCCCGGCGGTTTCGCTCAGCCGTCGCGGCGCCCTCGGCCGCGGGCGCGGCGAAGGGCGTCGCGGTAGGCGGTGCGGACGGCGGCGGTCACGGCGTCTGCGTTCGCGAGCCTGGTCAGGCGGTCGCGGCCGGCCCGGCCCAGGCGCCGGCGTTCGTGCGGGTGGGTCAGGAGGGCGTCGAGGGCGTGGGCCAGGGCGGCCACGTCGGTGGGTGCGACCAGGACACCCGCGTGGCCGTGGTCGAGTTGGTGGGGGATGGCGCCGACCGTCGTGGCCACCACCGGTACGCCCGCGGCCATCGCCTCCAGGACGACCAAGGGGGCGCCCTCGGTCAACGAGGGCACGCACAGGACGTCCAGGGCGGCCACCGCCGCCGGGCCGTCCGTGCGCATTCCCCGGAAACGCACCCGGTCGCCCAACCGCAGACTCCCGGCCAACGCGTGGAGTTCGCCGCGCAGGGTGCCGTCGCCCACGACGGTGAAGGCCACCTCGGGATGCCGATCCGCGATCCGGGCGGCGGCACGCACGAAGAACTCCACGCCCTTCTCGCGCTCCAACCGGCCCACCACGCCCACCGTCACCGGCGCACCGCGCCCGGACGGATCGGCCGTCGTCGCGGGTCCGAACACCGCCGTGCCCACGACCCGGACCCTCGACGCGGGCACCCGGTCGACCGTGCGCAGCCGTTCGGCGATCTGTTCGGAGACGGCCAGCACCAGCGCGCAGCGGCGGTACAGGGGCCGGCTGTAGGCGCGGGCGAGAGGGCCGCGCCAGGACGCCATGCTGTGTTCGGTCACCACGACCGGGACGCGGGCGATTCGGCCGGCGAGGGCCGCGGCCATCGTGGCGGCGTGTACGTGCGCGTGTACCAGGTCGAACCCGCCCGCCCGGACCAGCCGCGCGATCCGCACTGCCAGCAGCGGGCTGACCAGGCGGGCCACGCGGCGCCGGCCCAGCACCACGACGCGTACGCCCGCCGCGGCGAGTTCGGCGCCGGCCGGCCCGTCCTCGGTACAGGCCAGCACCACCGCGTGCCCGTGTGCGGCCAACGCGACGGCCAGGCCCGCGACTTGTCGCTGCGCGCCGCCGATGCGCAGGTCGTCCACCACGAGCAGTACTCGTAGCGGTCCCCGCCCGCCCGCGCGGCATTGCCCGCGCGGCGCCCCCCTGGCCCCGATCGTCGCCCCCCTGGTGCACGGCCGCCGCGGTGTCGCGCCCCCGTCATACGAGGATGTCCCTTCTCGGGCGCCGGGGCAGGCGAGAGCCGAATCCGGACCGATCTCGACGAGGATCGGCCGTATTGTCCGCGGGGGCCGGAATCTATTGTCGGCGTGCACGGAAAACAAGACCCGTGCGCGCCGGCCACGGGTGGTCGCCCCGTTATGCGCGCAGGACCCGGCTCGGGCGGGCCCGGGCCGTACTCGCTACTCGGCTTTGGCGCCGGCCGGTCCGGGGGACGCGGAGTCGACTTCGGGGGATCTCACCACGGCGTAGCCCTGGCCGGGGGCCGGGCGCAGTTCGGTGGACGAGCCGGAGATGAAGGGGGACAGCAGGTCCATCTCGCGGTGGTAGACGAACAGGGAGGACGTGGTGCCGAATATGTTCGGCCCGTCCAGGACCAGGGGCAGCTCGGCTATCGCGTAGCCGACGGCTTGGTCGATCTGCTCCTCGGTCGGCTCGCGGCCCGCGAGGTGGCGGACCGCGGCGCGGGCGGTGCGGCGACAGGCGCCGCGGATGGCTTCGTCCGTGTGATACGCGTCGCGTACGCGCTTGAGGCAGCGCTGGTAGGCGGGCCGCTCGGACAACTGTGTCCAACTGTGCAGGTGCAGTTCCGGCTCGGGCACCCCGGCCCGTTTGAGGCCGCGCCGGGCCGGCGCGCGTAGTCGGCCGATGGCGTACCGCGCACGGCGAACGGCCTCCGCCGGTTGCGCGCCGGCGGCGGCCAGGGTGTGTGCGGCCTCGTCACCGGGGACGAACACGTCCACCCGGGCGAAGTTCGCGCAGGCCCATCCGACCAGGGCCTCGACCACGCGGGGCTTGTAGTAGCTGTTCCAGGGGCTGAGTCCGATCAGTACGTGCTCGGCACGTTCGAGGACACTCCGGCTTCCGTGGGTACACGGCCACGCCACGAATCCCATATCGATCGACTCCTTCTTCCCGTTGCCTCAAGGATTCCACCGATCACGCCCACGGCCGTCCGGCCCGACCGCGCGACGTCGACGATCGGCGCGCGCGGGAGCCATTGATGTTGTTGACCGGGGGGCGTGTGTCGAACCGCTCACCGTCGGTGGCGGACGCCGGTGTGTGGCCGAGAGGACGCGGAAACGCCGCCGGGCCCGGGCGTGCCTGTGGGCCCGGGTCCGGGCGCGGCCCTGCTGGGACGCTCGGCGCGAGGAGCTTCGCGGGCTCGATGAGCCTCGCGGACTCCATGGGGTCGGTCGCAGCGCGGCGGGGTGATCCGGGCCGGGTGCGGGCCGAGGGTACGCGCCGGTTCGGCGGCCGTGCCTCGCCGGGGCGTGGCCTGCCCGGGAGTCTCGGCGTGGTTCAGCGCACGCGGCCCATGGCCGCGAACATGTTCGTCTCCTCGACGCCCACCGGCGTTTCGCCTTCCGCGGGGCGCCAGTGCTGCATGGGCACCACACCCGGCTCGATCAGGTCGCAGCGGTCCGCGAACAGGGCGGCCAACTCGTCGCGGGAGCGCAGGTACATCGGCACGCCCCGGCGCGTGTACACCTCCGCCAGCGCGGTGGACCCGACCGCGAGGTCGGCGGTCGCCGCGGTGATGGCGAGGTAGCTGCCCGGCGCCAGCGGTGCCGTCAACTTCTCGATCAGGCCGGCGGCGTCCTCGACGAACTGGAGCATCGCGATCACCGTCACCCCCACCGGTCGGCTCAGGTCCAGCGTTTCGCACAGTTCCGGCGTCGAGAACAGGAGGTCGGGCTCGCGCATGTCCGCCTCGACATAGGCGGTGCGGCCTTGCGGGGAGCTGGAGAGCAGGGCCCGGGCGTGCACCAGCACGATGGGATCGTTGTCCACGTAGACCACGCGCGACTCGGGTGCGGTCTCCTGCACGACCTCGTGCAGATTCGGCGACGTGGGGATGCCGGTACCGATGTCGAGGAACTGGCGTATGCCGCCCTCGGTGGCCAGCCAGTGCGCCATCCGCCGCATCACCGCCCGGTTGACCCGCATGCTCGTCCACAACTCGGGCCATACCTTCAGCGCTTCCTCGGCCGCCTCCCGGTCGGCGAGGTAGTTGTCCTTGCCGCCCAGGACGTAGTCGTACATCCGAGCCGAATGCGGAATCGTCGTGTCCACCTGAACCATGTCGGCCACTCCTGCCTTCACACCGGTCACGCGCCGACATCGGTTCGCGTCCGGGCGCGCATCCAAGGAACGTATAAGCGCGTCCCGGATCGGACAACCGGCGTGGCGCATTCGTCCGCTTTGGGCTCGGCATTCGTTCGCCGGGCCGTTCCCGGTCTCATCCGCTGCCACCCGCGCCGGGCGAGGAGGCGAGCGCGTGGACCGCGGCGGCGACCGCCTCGGGAGCGGAAATCATGGGCAGGTGGCGGGACTTGGGGATGATCGTCGGTGCCGGCGCGCCGATGCGCGCGGCGGTCTCGGCGGGGGTGCCCGCGTCGAAGACGTCGTCGTCGGCGCCGAAGACCACCGACTTGGGCACGTGCACCTCGTGCAGTAGGGCCAGCCGTCGGGCGGGGATGCCCAGGACCCCTTCGCCCAGCATGCTCCACAACGCCCCCTCGGCACCCGCCACTTGGAAGGGGCGCCGCCATTCGTCGACACCCGCGCCGTCGAGCCGGGGACACTCGGGCCCGCACTGCGCGTCGTACATCCTGCGGATCAGCCCATCGACGCCGAGTCCGATGCGCAACAGGCTGGTGCGGAACGGATCGATCAGGACGTACTCGAGCGCGGCGGGCGGTCCGGCGCCGGTGTCGAGCGCGTCGCCGTCCAGGAGCATCACGCCACCGATCCGCTCGGGTGCGCGCAGCGTGGCCTCGGCGACTATCGCCGCGCCGCTGGAATGGCCCACCAGTATCGGTCGGTCGTCGGGGCCGCCCAGGCGCATGGCGTCGAGGAGGCCCAGGAGTTGGCGAGTCAGGTGGTCGACCGTGTACGGGCCGCGCCGTTGGCTGTATCCGTAGCCGGTGAGGTCGAGCGCGTAGACGCGATGGTCGCGGGCGAGGATCGGCGCCGCCCGCGACCACGTGTCGACCGATTCGAAGGCACCGTGCACCAGCACGACGGGTGGCCCCGATGTGCCCCAGGTCTGGTAGCGCGTGCGTACGTCGGCGGCCTGAACGTAGGTCAGTCCCGGGGGCGGCGTGGCGCGGTCGTCGGTGATCGCGTTGTACGTGAACGACGCGATCGTCACGCCGGCCAGCAGCACGGCGCAGGTCAGCGCGATGCGACGGGTCCACCGCCCAAGCCGGGAACGCGGCGGTTCGTCGGCGACCGGTGCTTCGAGCGGTTCCGGCGCGTCGGGCCCGTCGGGCCCGTTGGGTGTTTCGGGTTCGTCGGACTCGGTGGATTCGTCGGGTGTTGTGGGCGCTGCGGGTGCTTCGCGCGCTCCGTCTCTGGTCTTCTCGGGTGTTTCGCCGCTTCGGGGGACCGAACCGGCGGTCGTGGTCGCCGTGCCTTCCTCGGTGTCGGCGGTCCTGTCGCCGGTTGATGCCTGGTCCAAAGCGTGCGCCCCGTCGGTGGATGAAAGCGCCGGAACCGAGCGGCCCGGTAGCGCGGGCGAACCGGCGGGGCCGACGGTGCCGGCCGACGATCCGGTTCTCCTTCTCGCGGGACAACTCTCGCGTCCGGCCTCGCCTCGGCGCGTCCGACGCGAGGATGCTTTCCGGCACCTTCGTGTGGGGCAGGCCACGTGCACACGCGTGCTCCCCGGGAGGTAGGCGCGGGCCGCGGGTCACGGAGGCGGGCGTCCGGCCGGTCGCCGCCACCCGCCGGAATCACCCGGCGTCGGTCGTCTGCGGGACGATCACCAGCGGACCCGGGGCATGGTGGATGAGGCCGTGGGTGACCGATCCGAGGAGCATGCCGCGGAATCCGCCCACCCCTCGGGTGCCCACCACCAGGCACAACGCGTCCTCGGCGGCGTCCGCGAGGGAACGGATGCGATGGCCGAGGACGGTGATGCGCTCCACGGGCACGTCCGGATACTTCTCGCTCCAACCGGCGAGGGTCTCGCTCAGCCGGATCAGCGCCTCCTCGACCTCGGACTCGCTGCCGAACGCGGCGACCATGTTCGCCGTCGGCGGGCGTACCTGGACCGCGCGCAGCGACGCGCCGCGCAGCGAGGCGGTCTCGAAGGCGTAGCCGACGGCGCGTTCGCAGCCGGGCGAGCCGTCGATCCCGACCACCACCTTCGGCGGCACGCCGGCGGCGGCTTCGGGGCCGCGGACCACGGCCACCGGACACGGCGCGTGCGCGCTGACCGGGACGGCGATGCTGCCGGTCGTGAAGAGCTCCGTGAGGGCGGACAACCGGCGCGATCCCAGGACGAGCATGGACGCGGCGGGCGCCTCGGCCCGCAGTACCTCCACCGGCCGGCCCTCGACCGTCTCGGTACCCACTTCCAGTCCGGGGCGCCCCGTGACGGCCACCGCCCGCGCCTTGTCCAACAGCGCGTCGTCGGCCGCGTGTCGGCGCTCGGTCCAACTCAGGCGGGGTACGGAGACCCCGGCCTCGGGATAGGCCTCGACCGACCAGTCCAACGCGTGGGCCGTACGCAATCGGCCGTCGTGGCGGCTCGACCGCGCCGCGGCCTCCGCCTCCGCCGGGTCGACCGGCCATTCCGACGCGTGCACGAGCCGCAACGGCAACCCGTGTCGTACGGCCTCGTCCGCGGCCCAGCCGACGGCGAGCATGCCCGCCGCCGAATTCTCCACTCCGGCCACCACGGGCCGACGTCCGGTGGTTGTCATGACAGCTCCCGATCACCCTGGGGAATCCGCCTCGATCGCGGTGCTGTCTACCACTGTCTCTCGGCGAGTGCCCCGACGGCGCGGCCACCGCTCTCGGGGCACCGGTGGGTCGCCGGGGCGTCGCGGTGGGTAGCCGGACGGGGGGGCCGTGACGCGAGTGAGGCCGCATGTCGACGCTCTGTCACTGACCGAACCCGTACGGTGAGAACCGTCGAGCCGAGTCGCCTCCGCGCTCGGGCGCCTCCGGGATTCGGTCGCTGACGTCGATATGGGCCACCACCTCCCCCGTGAACTGTGGCCCCGGTTCGCCGCGTTGATCGCGCACCTGGTGCAACGCGTCGAGCGGCCCCGTCCTGACGCACGGCCGGCGCCGCGCTCAGGGTCGGTCGCGGGGCCACGCGGCGGCGACAGGCGACCGGACCCCGTCTCAGCCGCCTGTCCTCGCCCCGTGGACGGCCGTGACGGCGGTCGCGATCAGGCCGGTGACCGCGGCCGCGTCCCGGGTGGGTTCGCCGCGGACCAGGCCGTCGTAGGTCTCGAAGCCGGTGAGCTGCCAGATGATGTCGATCGTGTCGGCGGGGGTCTTCGGCGCTTGGCGTCGGAGCAGCTCGGTCAGCGCGGATCGGCGCATGTCGTCACGTTCGCGCAGCAGTCGGTCGAGGTCCGCGTCCAGTGCGGCCATGCCGCGCAGTCGGCGAATCGCCGCCGGGTCGTTTGCCCAGAAGCGAGCGAAGCTCTCGGTGAACCGCCGCAGTGCCGTGTCGGCGTCGCCGGCGGCGAACGCGTGGGACAGGTCGAGGCCCGCCTGGCCCGCGAGCGCGTCGAAGAGGGCCTCCAGCAGGCCGGACTTGGACCCGAAGGCGTTGTAGATCGTCTGCCTCGAGACGTCCGCGGCCTTGGCGATCGCGTCCACCGAGAGCTGGGTCGGCTTGGCCGCGGCCAGCAGCGAGCGGGCCGCGGCCAGGATCCGCAGTCGGGTGTCCTCGGCGGCGGCCTGGCGTTTGTCGGACTTGTAGACGCGCGGACTCACGCGGCTTGCCTCCTTCATGATTTTGGATTTACTGTCTGTCCATCGAATCCTACGCGACCTCCGGTTCGCGCACACCCCGGCCTGCCCGGGATGCGACCTGGATTCGGCGGCGGCGCGGCGACTTCGACCGGTCGCGACGGTGGTTCGACCGATCGTGACCCGTTCGCCCGACCTCCGATCCGACCGACCTTGCCGCGGCCGACCTTCCGGCGGCCGACCTCGACACAGGAGCCCATCATGTCCATCGAACAACCCCTCGACGGTCGTGTCGCGATCGTCACCGGCGCGAGCCGAGGCATCGGCGCGGCCAGCGCCCGCGCACTGCACCGCGCCGGGGCGACGGTCGTCCTGGCCGCCCGCGACACCGACGCCCTGAACACGCTGGCCGCCGAGATCGACGTGGACGGCGGACGCGCGCTCGCCGTACCCACCGACGTCACCGACCCCGCCGCCGTCGAACGCCTGGTGGCCACCACCGTCGACCGCTTCGGCCGACTGGACGCGGCCGTCAACAACGCCGCGGGCGGCGGCCACCCGCCCACGCCGCTCGCCGAGGTGGACGTCGCCGCCTTCGACAGCGCCCTCACCGTCAGCCTGCGCGGCGTCTTCCTCGCCATGAAGTACGAGATCCCCGCCATGCTCGGCTCGGGCGCGGGCGCCATCGTCAACATGGCCTCCACCGCCGGACTCCAGGCGGTCGGCGGGCTGGCCGGCTATGTCTCGGCCAAGTTCGGGCTGATCGGCCTCACCCGGACCGCCGCGCTCGACTACGCCGACGCCGGCATCCGGGTCAACGCGCTCGCGCCCGGGCCGATCCACACCGAGCACCTGGAGGCGGCGGGCGAACACGCGCGGCGGGCCGCCGCCCAGGCGATGCCGATGAAACGCATCGGCGTGCCCGACGAGGTCGCGGCGGCGGTGGTGTGGTTGTGCTCGGACGCGTCGTCCTTCGTCACCGGCGCCACGCTCCCCGTCGACGGCGGCAAACTCGCCGGCGCGCCGCCCTTCCGCAGGCCCGCCGCCACCCCGCCACGCCCGGACGCGTCGTCGTGAACCCGCCGGCGATCGACGACACCGGTAGTACGCAAGGCCGTTGGGGAGTGTCGAACGTGCCGGCCCGGGCGTCGATCGGAGTGCGGTACCGACGGCGCCGTGCCTCGACGGATCGCGGTGGGAACCGATCCGGGTCGGTGGGCATCGAAGCGGGGTGACGACGACGCAAGACGGGGGCGCCCCCGACACGGGACCTGGGATCGAGACGCAATCGCCGAGGCGGCGTCGGCGGTGGACGCGGGCCCGAGTGGTGCTCGCGTGCGGCGCGCTGTGCGCGGTCGCGGGTGTGACGGCGGTCGTGTGGGAGCCGTGGGCCGGCGGTGATCCGGGGCGGGGGGACGCGGGCCCGGTGTTGGTTCCGGCGAGCCGGACCTATCCGGTCCTTCCCGATCCCTACGGCGACCGGTACGACGCGAAGTTGTCCCCGAAGTCGATCCGGGAACGGCAGGCCTTTCGGCAGCGGGTGGCCGATGTCGTGCAGCGGCACCTGCCGCCTGGGGCGGCGATGGCGATCAGCGAGCTCTCGTTCGGCGACTACCGGGTGACGATCGACGGGAACGAGTACCCGATCACGTTGTACATCGACCCCATTCGGCCGGCCGGGAAGCCACCGAAGGGCGTGGTCATGACGATGCGCTCCGATTCGGCTCCCGATCTTCGGCCGCAGATCAGCATCGACACGTACCACCCGAGATGCCAACCCTCGCCACCTCGCCTGCCGGGCCTGGGCTGCGTCGACGGAACCCTGCCCAACGGCGAGTTCGCCGCCGTGTACTTCCCCGAGAAGACGGACGTCCCGGACCCCCGGCCCGGGGCCACCGGTCCCTCGGCATCCTTCCGGTACCGCGACGCCACGGTGCAACTGACCATCCGCACCCGGGAGAAGTCCCACGTCTTCCCGCCGATCAGTGGCGAACGGTGGCTCGGCGTGGTCACCGACCGGGACTTCATCGAACTCGTCGACTACTGGCGCGCGCATCCGAAACTGAAAGGCAACGGCTGGTGAGGGACGGCGCGGGAGAAGCCGAGCCGGGGCCGCGCGCCGGCGTGTCCCGGGACGAGAACGCGGACCGGTGGGGTCCGGCGGGCCGCCGACGGACGCGGGGGATCGGAGCCGGTGCCGGGAGCGGTGTCGACACGGTGGGGGAAGCCGGTGCCCGGCGACCCCGTGCCGGTAGGGCAGGATGGGGCACATGAGCAACGTCTACTTCGACATCACCATCGACGATGTGCCCCAGGGCCGCATCGTCTTCTCCCTCTTCGACAAGGTCGTCCCCGAGACCGCTCGGAACTTCCGCGAACTCGCCACCGGCCAGCACGGCTTCGGCTACGCGGGTTCGTCCTTCCACCGGGTCATCCCGGAGTTCATGCTCCAGGGCGGCGACTTCACCCGCGGTGACGGCACGGGTGGGAAGAGCATCTACGGCGCGAAGTTCGCCGACGAGAACTTCACCCTCAAGCACGACCGTCCCTTCCTGCTGTCGATGGCGAACGCCGGCGCCAACACCAACGGCTCGCAGTTCTTCATCACCACCGTGGTCACCTCGTGGCTCGACGGCAAGCACGTCGTCTTCGGCGAGGTCGTCGAGGGCACGGACCTGGTCAAGAAGATCGAGGCGCTGGGCTCGCGCTCCGGCAGCACCAAGAGCAAGATCACGATCGCCGCGTCGGGCGTCGTCGAGGGCTGATCCCGCACGCCACACCAACGGCGGCCCCGCACTCGTGCAGGGGTTCGCCGGTGCCCCCGGGCGCCGCGTTCCGGGCCGAGTGCCCCGTGGCCCCGGGGGCTTCGCGCGCCGTGCCGCGCCATGCGGCCGCCGCCGTGGACCGCCGTCTCCTCAGGCCTGCTCCGCTCCCGCGTCACGCCCCTCGTCGGTCGCCTCGCCGGCAGTCTCCTCGGCCGTGCCCGCGGCCGACAGCAGGGGGCGTTCGAAGAGCGTGCGAAGCACGATCGTGCTGCCCGTGGAGCGGATCGCCGGGACCGATCGGATCCGGTCGAGCGTGTCGGCGAGATCGGTCGTCGACGCCACCCTGACCTTGAGCCACATGCAGTCCTCGCCCGCGACGTCGTGCGCCTCCAGCACGGCCGGATCGCGCCGGATCGCCGCCTCCACCTGATCGCGCGCCGCCTTCCCGGCGTCGAAGCGCAACGCGACGAACGCCGCCGTGCCGGCATCGACCGTCTCGGGTGCGACGGCCGCGTGATATCCGGTGATCACACCGTCGCGCTCCAGTCGCTGAAGACGATCACGGACCGCCGGCTCGGACAGGTCCACCGACTTCGCGAGCGCGCGCACGGTCCGTCGCCCGTCGTTGCTCAGCGCTCGAAGCAGCGCGCGGTCGATCTCGTCGAGCTGCCGTGCCATCGAATCCCCCTTGTTTCCGCGAATGAGATGGACCTACTCTAAAAAAGGCTAGCAGTCGATCCGGGTTAACTTATCG
Source organism: Embleya sp. NPDC001921 (assembly GCF_053594475.1). Lineage (NCBI taxonomy): Bacteria > Bacillati > Actinomycetota > Actinomycetes > Kitasatosporales > Streptomycetaceae > Embleya > Embleya sp. NPDC001921. Next base: position 10,393 of record NZ_JBSFEO010000040.1, on the reverse strand, counting down.
AGGCATGGGGGCCGTCTTGACTCCTCTAATGAGGGATCGACTGATGCCGTGGGCGGCTCTCGTCACCGTTTGGATCCTGTGGGGCTCCACGTATCTGGGCATTCGGTATGCGATCGAGACGATTCCCCCACTGCTCTCGGCAGGCGCGCGCTTCCTGACCGCCGGCCTGTTGATGTTCGCGGTCGTCGGACCCAGGCACGCGCGCGGCGCGCGGCGACCGACCTGGCCGCACCTGCGGTCGACCGCGATCATCGGCGGCCTGCTCCTGGTGGGCGGCAACGGACTGGTCACCCTGGGCGAACAACACCTCGACTCGGGACTGGCCGCGTTGATCGTGGCGACGGTGCCGGTGTGGATGGTGCTGATCAACGCGGGGGTCACCAAGACGCGCGTGTCCGGCCCGGTCGTGCTCGCGCTGCTCCTGGGCACCGTCGGCATCGGCGTACTGGTGGGCGGCCCGGGCGGCGACGTGCACGCGGGCGGCACGGTCATGGTCCTGATCGCGTGCGTGTTGTGGGCGGCCGGCTCGGTGTACGCACGGAGCGCGCCGCTGCCGAAGCACCCGCTGGTGGTGGCCTCGTTGGAGATGATCACGGCCGGTGTGATCCTGCTCGTGCTGGCCGCGCTGCGCGGCGAGTTCGGCCGGCTGGTGGTCGCCGACATCTCGACCGCCTCATGGCTGGGCCTGGCCTGGCTCGTCTTCGCGGGCTCGATCGTCGCGTTCAGCGCGTACATGTACGTCAACGGCGTGCTGCCCAACGACACGGTGGCGACGTACGCGTACGTCAATCCGGTGATCGCGGTCCTGCTGGGCGCCGTGATCGCCCGCGAGTCGGTGGGCCCGAACGTGTACCTGGGCGGCGCGATCATCGTCGCCTCGGTGGTCCTGATCGTGGCCACCCGCTCACGCCGGCCCCAACCGCCCCGCCCCGGCCCCACCCGAGCCGCCGACGAGACGGCGGAGGCCGAACCGGCGAGATAGCCCGGCGTAGCGGCCACACGGAATCCACTGGGCGGTCAGGGCGGCGCGGACGGCGTCGACGCCCCGGGTGCGCCGGAACGGCCGCGAGGACATCGCTCGGGTCGCGCGCGCCGCCGGGGCACCGACCGAGTGCCGGACGCGGCGACGGGTACAGGCGTCCGGATCGACGCCTGTACCCGTGTCGTGCGGGGTGTGACCCTCCCGGGTTGCCCACCTCGCGGTCGGCTCACCTCGGGGTCTGCTCACCTCGGGGCTTGTTCACCTCAGGGCTTGCTCACCCCCAGCGTGTAGCCGCCCGAGCCGCTGTAGGCGTGCACGACGTAGCGGTAGCGACCGGCGGTTCCGTTGTAGCTGATCGTCTCGTTCGCCTGTGGTGTCGTGCCGGCGGCGACCTGGTTCCAGGTGGAGCCGTTCCACTTCTGCAGGGCCAGGTCGAAGTCGGTGCCGACGGGCCCGGTCAGGCAACCGGTGTGCGTGCCGGACGCCGTGGTCTCGTAGTACGAGTTGTTCGGCTGGACGGCCTGCGCGCCGGACGCGAGGGTGCCGGAGTAGGTGTTCTGCGCCCCGGCGCAACCGGTCGGCGGGGTGTTGCCGGTGACCAGGGTCAGCCCGTACGTCTGCAGGATCTCGTTGACCGGCTGGTGGTACGTCTCGCCGCCGGAGGAGCAGTTGCCGGATCCACCGGAGGTGACGCCCTGGGCCTGGCTGCCCGAGATGAACGACCCGCCGGAGTCGCCGGGTTCGGCGCACACGGTGGTGCGGGTGACGCCGGTGACGGTCCCCTGGGGGTAGTTCACGGACGTGTTGTGCTGCTGGATCGTGCCGCAGTGCCAACCGGTCGTGGAGCCGGAGCGGCAGATGGACGAGCCGGCCGGGGCCTGGGTGGAACCGGCGACGGGCACGGTGCCGGGATAGCGGTTGACGAGCGGCCGCGGGGTCCAGTTGGCGTTCGTGGCCACCCACGCGTAGTCGTTGCCGGGGAAGGACGACGCCTGGAAGGTGCCCTGCGCCGCGCCGCCGCCGGTGGTGGTGGCACCGGCCCTGCCGCAGTGGCCGGCGGTGACGAAGCCGTTCTGGGTCCCTCGGGTGATCGGGAACCCGATCGAGCAGCGGGAGGAGTTGTTGATGTTGTACGCGTCGCCGCCGCGCAGGTCGGCCAGCGCGCGGGGTACCACGGTGGAGGGCACGATCTCGACGGCGGCGGCGTCGACGCCGCTGTCCGTGACGAAGGCGCGGGTACGGGCGCTGTCGTGGGACTGGACCACGACCTTGTTGGTCGCGACGTCGACGTACCACAGCGGGGTGTCGACCGGTGTCCGGCGCAGCGCCGAGCGGTCGAGCGCCTCGCGGACACGATCGAGGTCGGCGAGCGAGTGCGCGACCACGCGGGCGGTCGCTCCGTTCGCCTCGATGGCGCGCACGTCGCGCCGGTCGGTGGTGGCGACCACGAACTCCGCGGAATCGCCGCTCAACCAGGCACCGGCCCAGTCGGCACCCAGGTGCCGGCGCAGGGCGGGCTCCTGGATCGCCGCGCGGTATTCGTTGGCCAGGCGGGCCTTCGCCGCGGTTTCGGTCAGGCCCAGATCGCGTTGGAGTGCCTCGACGACACCTTCGGGGGCGGTGGGAGCCGGCTCGACGGGAACGACGAGGGCGTCGTCCGTGGTGGGGGATAGGGGACTCGCTCCGGCCGTGGAGGCGGTGCCGCCGAGGGACAGGGCGGCGAGCAGAACGGCACAGGACGTGGCCGCGACACGCTTGAGGCGCATGGGGACTCCTGTCGGTGGGGACGACAGAAACGTATCTGCGAGCGCTTGGTCGAGGTACCTGTCAACAACCCCCTGTCGCGGTGTTATGGGCGGGTCCGCGGCGCTGTGCCGCGGGCCGGTCGCGGCTTCCCGTCTGGACGCCAAGTGCCGTGTCGCCGACGGAGATTGACGTGGCGTCAGACGAGGTGGGGAGAGCTGACACGCAATCAGTTCGCCGTTCCGTATCCGTATCCGTCGTGACGGGCGAGCCAGTCGACGTAGCGCGGTGCCTCCCGTACCGCCGCGGCGTGCGCGGCGCGCGCCTGGGCGGTCACCAGGGCGGCGGTCCGCGCGGCGGGAGCGTGCGGATGCCAGCCGATCAGATGCCGCCACGACAGCGGTACGCCCGCCAACGGCACCCGGGCGATGCCGGGCGTCGCCGGCATCGTGGCTCGGCACAACCCGACGGCGCGGCCGACCTGGGCCAGGTGCACGCACGACGCCACGTCCGTCTCGTAGATCGCCTTCGGGGCGAAGCCCGCCCGGGCGCACGCGGTGGAGAAGCAGTCGCCGAAACACCCTTCGCCCGGAACCACCACCCAGGTCTCGCCGGCCAGCGCGGCAAGGTCGGCCTCCCGCTCGCCGGCGAGCGGATGGTCGAGCGCGAGCATCAGGAAGACCGGATCGTTGCCGACCTCGCGCCAGGCGAGACCGTCGTGGTGGGCGGGGCGGCTCTCACCGCAGGCGCCGAGCAGCAGGAAATCCAGCCGCCCGGTGGCGACCATGCCGGTCAACTCCCGGTTGGACCACGACATGTACGTGGTGACCGCGTCGGCCCGATGGCCCTCCGCGAGGCGGTCCACCAGGCCGCCGAGTAACGGCCCGTGCGTTCCGCCGAGGCGGAACTTGGGGGTCACCTCGTCCCGGTTGGCGAACCGGACGGCCTCCTCCTGGAGTTCGCGGGCGGCGGGCAACAACACCCGGGCCCGGTCCAGGACCAGTTCGCCCAACGGGGTCAGCGTCACGCCCTCCCGGCCGCGCTCGAACAGGGCGCCGCCCAGGGCCTTTTCGATCCGCTTGAGTTGGGTGCTGAGGGCCGGCTGGGCCAGGCCCAACACGGCGGAGGCGCGGGTCAGACTGCCCGCATCCGCGATCGCCCGAATGGTGCGCAGATGGCGCAATTCCATGTCCATGCCCGGCAAGGTACGGCCGACAGGTGGCTGCTACAAGGGACTGACACCACGTCACGCGGCATCCACCGCAGACCTGAAACGACCAACGGGACACCGCACCCGGAATCGCACCGCCGGCCGCGCCGAGCGGCCCCCGCCCGCGCGGGCACCTACGCGCGGAGCTCTTCGCCGGAAGCGACAACCGCCGCGATCGTCGCGCGCCCGGCGCGGCTCGGCTCGCCCCGATCGGGCCGTGCCGAGCCGCGCCGGGCGCAGTGCCGCGGATCGGCGGGGCTTCAGGCGCTTTCGGCGGCGACGCGGCCGGTTTCGACGGCCTTCAGCAGGGACGCGTGGTCACGCTCGTTCTGGTCGGCGTACGCCTCGGCGAACGTCGTCAGCGCCCGGTCGAAGCTGTCGCCGCCGCCCAGATAGGCGGCGATGGCGATGCGGTCGCCGGATCGGGCGTGGGCGCGGGCCAGGGTGGCGCCGCACAGTTCGCCGAACGCGCGCATGCCTCGCGGGACCATGAGCGAGGGTTCCACGATGCCCTTCCAGTCGCGCAACTGCCGTACGTAGAAGTCCCGTTTGTGGCCGTCGATCCCGTCGGCGCGTTCCCAGCCCAGGAGCATGTCGCCGGCGGACTGCATCAGGCGCTGGCCCGCGACCACCCGCTCTCCCTGGGTGGCGGTTTTTGCGGCGCCGACGTGGGGGGCCAGTACCGACTCGTCGGCCTCCTTGGCCTGGAGGATCAACGGGTCGTCTTCGTCCCGGCCGAGCAGGAGCAGGATCCAGCATCGGGTGCCGACGCTGCCGACGCCGACGACCTTGCGGGCCATGTCCACCACGGTGTATTGGCCGAGCAGGTGTCGGAGGTCGGATCGCAGGGTGCGGCGGTAGCGATCGACCAGGTCACCGAGTCGGGCTTCGACCGCGTCGGGATCGCCGGCCGGCACGAACTCCGCGAGTGGGGTGATCAACGGCGGCGAGGAGATGAACCGGGGCTTGCCGTCCACCATGCGGGTGAGTTTGCCGAACGCCTGGATGCTGTCCCGGGTACGTGCCTTGGCCAGGGCCTTGGAGAGCCGCTTGCGGCCGCGCTTGTGCAGCCGACCCGCCGCCAGGTCGCGCAGGAGGTCGGCGTCGGCCTTGGCGTACCACACGTCCAGGTCGCGCATGCCGGCGAAGCGGCGCATCTGCTCGCGGTAGGAGCGCACGGTGGCGCGGACGATATCGGCGCGCTCGCGGTCGGTGTACTCGTTCTCCCGTCCCGCGATGACGAGACTGGTGGCCAGCCTCTTCACGTCCCATTCCCACGGGCCGGGCAGCGTCTCGTCGAAGTCGTTGATGTCGAAGAGCAGGAGCCTCTCGGGCGAGGCCAGCAGTCGGAAGTTCAGCATGTGCGCGTCGCCGCACACCTGGGCCCGAAGGCCCGATGTCGGCGTACCGGAGAGGTCGCCGGCCATGATCGCGGCGGCCCCCCGATAGAACCGGAACGGCGACTCGGACATGCGGCCGTAGCGGATCGGCACCAACTCCGGTACGCGCGAGGCAGATTGTTTCTCGATGACGTCCACCGGATCGGGCCGCTGCCGGGTCGGCGCGAATTCGGCGTGACTGGACCGGGACGCGTGCGCCCGCGCCGCCCGGCCCTTCTCGGCCCGCTCCCGGGGTGTGGGGCCCGGGGCCTCGCGGGTGGCGACCTTCGGGTTCGCCCGGCGTGTCGCGGTTCCCGCCTTCGACGTCATCGCAGGGCCCCCGGGCTCGCGTCGGGATCCGCGGTGCCGGCTCGATCGGCAGGCGGGCGGGCGGTGCCGCGGCCTGGTGTGTTGACGGACATGGCGCTCCCGGTCCGGATCGACGATCTGGGCGAGGGCGGCATGCCGCCCTGTCCTCAGGAGACGTGCGACCGGCGTTTCGTGCGAGCCGGGTGCCTCGAACGTGTGACGGCCGTACGGCCGGGTGCCGCGAACGCGCGACGGTCGTGCCCGTGGCGGCGCGCGACGCGATCACCCGAACGACGCGGCGCGGACGCCCCGCGATTGCGCCTTTCGTGCTCGCGACCACGGTTCGGCGGGCGCCGGTGTCAGCCGTACGGCGGCGCGAGGGGCGTGGCGGACAGGTGGGCGCAGTGTCGGCAGGCACGTGCCGAGTTCGCCATCACCGCGTGCGAGGCGGCGGCGAGCGTGCCGGCGCACGCGAGCAGGGGCCAATTCGTGGCCAGGATCGAGGCGGTGGCGAGGGCCAGGGTGGTGACGGCCATGGCCACGCCGGCGACGCCGGCGGCCCAGGCGACCGCGAGCGGCAGCCGGTCGGGTGTCGGCAGCCGGCGGGCGAGCGCGCCGGTGGCGGCCAGAGCGGTGCCGGCGAGCAGCGCGGCGACGGTCGCGACGGCGGCCAGATGTACGGCCAACAGTTGTGCCACGTGCGGAAGTTGCCAGGAGCGATCGTGGCCGGCGGTACGGGTCAGGTACCAACAGGCGATCAGGAGGGGGGCAGTGAGGGCCACCGTCCGGGCGGTGTGCCGGGCCTGGGCGATGGTCAGTTCGCGCTGGCAGCTCGGCGCGATCTCCTCGACGCTGCCGAACTCGCGCACCGCCCGGTGGGCGGCGCGTGCGTGGGGCATTCCGTCGTCGGCGTGGGCGGCGGCCGTGTCGGTGAGACCGTGGCGAATCTCCTCGATCATCCGGGCCTTGGCGCGAGTCGGCCCGCGCAGGACGGCGGTCAGGGCCGCCACATGGTCGCCGATGGGGTCGACGTGGCCGGCGCCGGCGCTCATGTCGCCGCCGGCCCGGGCGACGGCGCGGGGTTCAGGACCGAGCCGATCGCCTGAGTGAACTCGCGCCACGCCGTGCGCTCGCCGGCCAGGGTGTGCCGCCCCGCGTCGGTGAGTTCGTAGCAGCGCCGCCGCCGCTCGCCCTCGGAATGCCAACTGCTGCTCAGCAGTCCGAGCCGCTCCAGCCGCTGGAGCGCCGGGTAGATCGTGCCGGTGCGCAGTTCGAGTGCGCCATCGCTGCGGTGCTGTACCGCGGCGATGATCGCGTAGCCGTGCAGGGGCCCCGATTCGAGCACGGCCAGCAACAGTCCGTCCAGGTGCCCGCGCACCGCGTCGGTCTTCATGAGTAGGCAGCCTACCCAAAAAAGCCGTAGGCGGTGTATGTATTGGCAGGCAATATATCTACGCCGGTGCCGGGCGCGCTCCGCTCCGCTTCGCGCTGCCCTACCCCGCCCTGCCCCGTGTTCCGAACAGGAGATTTCGCGGTGACCAAGCTGTTGTTGTCCTTGCACGTACTCGTGGCGATCCTTGCGGTCGGATCGATCACCGTGGCCGCCTCGATATTCCCCCGATACGCGCTCCAGGCGTGCGGCGACGACCCGGACGGGCGGGCCGCCGCGATCGCCGCGATGTTGCACCGCGTCTGCCGCGGCTACGCCGTGCTCGGGCTCGCCGTACCGGGCTTCGGGCTCGCCACCGGTGCCGCTCTCGGCGTCCTCACCGACGCCTGGCTGATCGTCTCCCTCGTGCTGACCGTGATCGCCGCGGCCGTCCTCGCCCTGGCCGTGCTCCCCGACCAGCAGCGGCTGCTCGGGGCCGCCGACGGTCCCTCCGCCCGGGAGGAGGCACGCCCGATGGCGACCCGCCTGAGCATGGTCACCGGCATCTTCAACGTCCTGTGGGCGATCGTCGTCGTCCTGATGATCGTGCGACCCGGCTCGACGACGAGCGCCTGACCCCGGGATCGATGCCGAACAGGCCCGGCGCGGACGGGACTTGAGCGCTGCCCGGGCCATCGGCACCTGACGGATCGGGTCGGGGGCGATAGTCTCCCCCGCGATGACCACTCACGCTGTGAACCGATTGGGGGCCCCGTCCGCGCGAAGTGAGTGCTGATGCTCACTCGAACCGCGAACCGGGATTCCCGCCTTTCCTTGTGGCTGCGCGTGCGCGAGTTCGCCGTGCCGCCCTCCATGATCGACACCGCCCCCGCCCGCCGGCACACCGGGGACTGGGCGGGGGCGTGCGCCGCCGCACGCGTCGATGTCGATCTCGATCTCCGCTCCGTGACACGCGACCATGGCCGCGAACTCGCGGCCCGGGTCCGGGACGATCTCCGCCATCCGGCTCCCGATCCGTTGCGCTGGCACATGCCGAGGATTGCCCCCGAGGGGCTGCTGCGCCCGGGGCTGACCATGGCGTTGGCCCGGTACGACGACCCGGGGCGTGCCGGCGAGGGCCCGGTGTACCTGGTGGCTCGGACTCCGCCCGCCTGGGCGGACGCCGGTCAGCGGATCAGCCTGACCGTGTGGGACGGAACGCGTCGCGCGGCCGACGCCGAGCGACGCCCGCATCCCCACCCGCATCCCGACCGACGCTTTCGTCTCGACCTGCACCGTCACCTGTGGGACGCGCGCAGGAGCGGCGAACTGCGCATCCGGTCGGGGGCGGACCGGTTGCCCGCCGCCGACCCCGCCGAGTCGCTTCCCGGCCCCTTGCCCGTCCTGCCGGCGGGACGGAGCTGGATTCGGACAAGCTCTACGCCGCCCGGCTGTATGCCGCCCGGGTCCGGCCGTACCTGGCCACGGCGCTGTTCGCCCTGCACGTCGTGGAGTCGCGGTCGGTGCCGACGATGGCCGTCGACCGGCACTGGCGGTGCTATGTCTCGGCGAGGTTCGTGGACCGCGCGCCGTTGGAGGAACTCGCCGGGGTGTGGGTGCACGAGGTGTCGCACCTGCTGCGCGACCATCACGGACGGGGCGACCGGGTCGCCCGCGAGCGCGAACTGCACGGCCCGGGGGAGCGGCTGCGGATCAACATCGCCGCGGACTGCGAGATCAACGACGACGTGTTCGGCGACGGCCTGATCCGGCCCGAAGGCGCGGTCGTGCCCGAGGCGTTGCACCTGCCCGGCGGCGAACTCATGGAGGACTACCTGCGCCTGTTCCGGCTCGGGCGGCTCACGCAGAGCATGGTCTGGCTGGACTGCGGCAGCGGTGCCGACGGGCTGGAACGGGGGTGGGACCTGGGACCGGACGGCGCGCACGGGCTCAGCGAACAGGAACGGGACGCGGTTCGGTTCCGGGTCGCACAAGGCATCACGGCCCGTCCGGGGGACGCGCCGAAGGGGTGGCGGCGCTGGGCGGAGGAGGCGTTCCATCCGCCGCAGCCGTGGCGGGAGTTGCTGGGCGCGGCCGTGCGCTCGGCGAGCTCCGGTTCCGGCGCTGGGCAGGACTACTCGTACGGCCGGCCGGCGCGGCGCTCGGTCGCCCTGCCCGGCGTCGTGCTGCCGAGCCTGCGGCGCAGGCCGCCTCGGGTGGCCGTGGTCATCGACACGTCCGGGTCGGTCAGCGACGCCGAACTGGGCAGCGCCCTCCTGGAGGTGGCCGCGATCTCCCGTGCCGTGGGCGGCCGTCGGGACATGGTCACGGTCGTGCCGTGCGACGCGGCGGCCGATTTCGCACGCTCGTTGTGCCACGAGGAGGGCATCGCGCTGATCGGCGGCGGGGGTACGGACCTGCGCACCGGCTTCACGAAGGCGCTGCACTCCCGGCCCCGACCGGACGTCGTGGTCGTGCCGACCGACGGGCAGACACCGTGGCCGGCCACGCAACCGCCGTGCCGGACGGTGGTGGGGCTGTTCCCCCGACAGCGCAGGTCGTCCCGGTACGAGAACGATCCCGACTACGTGCCGGACACGCCGCCCGAGTGGGCGCGCGTGGTGGTCATCGATGCGGGATCCGGCGCTCGATGAGCGGACGCGGGACGGTGTACCGATCCCGTCGGGGCCGGCGCCGACGCGTCATCGGCGACGGGTGCGGGCGAGGCCGCCGCCGGATGGGCAACGGCCTCGCCCGCGAGGATGGTGATCGCCTCGGATCGGTGCCGTCGAGCGGCGCCGATCCGACGGTCAGCGTGCGATGCCCTCCTCGATGGCCTCGATGATCCGCGGGCGCAGTTCGGCGGCGCTGATGATCGCGTCCACCGAACCGACCTCGACCGCACGCCGGATGCTGTGCACCCGGTCGAACTCGGCGGCGACCTCGCCGAGTTTCTCCGCGCGGACGGCGGACTGGGTCTCGGCCAGCAGCGCGTTGAGCGCGGCGCGCTCGGCGCCGCCGGCCGCCGAGACCCGGGCCTGCAGCCCGGTCACCCGCGGGTCGGTCGCGGTGCGGTTGTTGACCTCCCCGGAGAAGACCACGGCCGCGGCCGGCGCGCCGCCGAGGACCGAGGCGAAGGACCCTTCCAGGGCCAGGACGGTCATGTTCGGGTTGAGTGCCTTGGAGAAGACCACGAACGCGCCGCCGTGGTAGCGCGAGATCACGCAGAACACGATCGGACCGTCGAAGTTGACGATGGCGCGGCCGATTTCGGCGCCGTACTCGAGTTGGACCTTGCGCATGGATTCGGGTGAGCCGTCGAAGCCGGAGAGGTTGGCCAGCACCACGAGGGGCCGGTTGCCGGAGGCGGCGTTGATCGCCCGGGCGGTCTTCTTCGAGGA
>NZ_JBSFEO010000039.1:0-129063 GCF_053594475.1 Embleya sp. NPDC001921 | reverse complement strand
AGGCGCCGCCTTTTTTCTCGGAGGAGCGAAGCGGAGGAGAGAAAAAAGGCGGCGCCTCGCGAGCCGGCGACAAAGTCGCCCAACAAAGGAGCATCGCGGGCCGGCGACCACTGGCCGGCCCGCGACCCCCCTTCCGAGGTTCGGCTCACCCGGACCGGGCCCGATCCGCGACGACGCGATCGAGCCGTCACGGTCCCGGGAGTCCGGGCGAGGCGCCGGGCCGAAGCCGGCCCGTCCTGGCCCGTGCTCGGACGGGTCGGGCTGTAGCCGGTCCGGTTCCCGAACCGGGTTCAGCGTAGAAACCGGCGGGACTTGCCGTCCGGGACTCCCAGCACACTCATCCATTCGAGTGACATCCGCATCACTCAGGAGAGCCCGAGCCGCCGATAGCGGATCATGCGCGCGGCCAGCCGCTCGTCCGGGTCCAGGACCCGCAGCGTGCTCAGCTCGTGCTCAAGCACGGCCGCGACCCGACGCACGAACGCCTCGGGTTCCTCGGCCGCGTCCGGGTCCTCGGGCACCACGCGGTCCACGATGCCGTCGCGGCGCAGATCGGCGGAGCGGATGCCCTGCCGCCCGGCGATCTCGGCGGCCCGCTCGGTGCTCCGGTACAGGATCGCCGCCGCGCCCTCCGGCGGCAGCGGCGACAACCACGCGTGCCGCGCGCAGATCACCCGGTCCGCGGGCAACAACGCGAGCGCGCCGCCGCCGGATCCCTGACCCAGCAGGAGGCACACCGTCGGCGCGGGCAGTAGCACCAACTCGGCCAGGCAGCGGGCGATCTCGCCCGCCAGCCCGCCCTCCTCGGCCTCGCGCGAGAGCGCGGCGCCGGCGGTGTCCACCACGGTCACCAGCGGCAGGCCCAGTTCGGCGGCCAGCCGCATGCCCCGCCGGGCCTGCCTCAGCCCGGCCGGACCGAACGGGCCGTGTTCGCTCTGCCGGGTGCGGTCCTGGCCCAGCACCACGCACGGCGCACCGGGACCGGCGCCGACCCCGAACCGGGCCAGTACCAGACGCAGCGCCGGTTCGCTCTCCCCCTCGCCGGTCCCGCGCAGCGGGGTGACCGAGCGCGCGCCGTGCCGCAGCAGCGTGCGCAGTCCCGGGCGACGCGGGTCGCGCGAGCGCCGCACCGAGGTCCAGGCCGCCACGTCGGGCAGCGGTTCGGCACCGGCCTCGGGCGGCGGCCCGGGCGGCGCGCTGCCCGGGCCGAGGACGTCGAAGACCTTGATCGCGACCCGGCGCAGCTCGTCCGGCGGCACCACCGCGTCGATCAGGCCGTGCTCGTACAGGTTCTCCGCGACCTGCACCCCGTCGGGGAACGGGCGTTCGTGCAGCGCCTCGTACACGCGCGGGCCCAGGAAGCCGATCAGCGCGCCGGGTTGCGCGGCGGTGACGTGGCCGAGCGAGCCCCAGGAGGCGAACACCCCGCCGGTGGTGGGGTGGCGCAGGTAGACGAGGTACGGCAGGCCCGCCGCGCGGTGTGCGGCCACCGCCGCGGAGATCTTGACCATCTGCAGGAACGCGACGGTGCCCTCCTGCATGCGGGTGCCGCCGGAGGTGGGCGAGGCGACCAGCGGCAGGCCCTCGGCGGTGGCGCGCTCCACCGCGAGGGTGAGCCGTTCGGCGCCCGCGACGCCGATCGAGCCGGCCAGGAAGTCGAACTCGCACGCGGCCACCGCCACCCGGCGCCCGTGGATCCGGCCCTCCCCCGTCACCAGCGCCTCGTCCAGGCCGGTGCGCGCGCGGGCCGCCGCCAACTCGGCCGCGTACGCCGGATCCGGCGCGGCGAGCGGGGGCAGCGGGTCGTTCCAGGCGGTGAAGGAGTCCGGATCCAGCACACGTGCGATCAGATCCAGGGCCCGCACGCGCTCGGGGTGACTCATGCGATCAAGCTAACCCACCGCCGGCGGCGTCGGGCGGATGTGACCGCACCGCCGGCGCCGAGTCCTACCGGTCGGTACGTCGATCTGGCAGGCTGCGGGAATGGCCCCTCTCACCGCCGCGCCCCCCGTGTCCGCTTCCGCCCCGTCGCCCACCGTCGGCGCCGACCGCGCCCGCTACGACAAGGCCACCGCGCACCTGGACGCGCCGTTCGCCATCGTGGACCTGGCCGCGTACCGGGCCAACGCGGCGGATCTGGTGCGCCGCGCGGCCGGCACCCCGGTGCGGGTGGCGAGCAAGTCGGTGCGCTGCCTGCCGCTGCTGCGCGAGGTGCTGGAACTGGACGGCTACCGGGGCGTGATGGCGTTCACCCTGCCCGAGGGCCTGTGGCTGGCGAGCGAGGGGATCACCGACATCCTGGTGGCCTACCCCTCCACGGACCGCGCGGCGTATCGCCGGCTGGCGGCCGACGCCGAGGCCGCCGCGCGGGTGACCGTCATGATCGACGATCCGGCCCAGCTCGACCTGATCGAGCGCGCGATCGCGGACGTGCGGCCCCGGGCCGAGCTGCGGGTGTGCGTGGACATCGACACCTCGTGGCAACTCCTGGGCGGCCGCGTGCACATCGGCGCGCACCGCTCGCCGCTGCACACGCCGGAGCAGGTGGTCGCGGTCGCCGAGGCGGTCACCCGGCGGCCGGGTTTCCGGCTGGTGGGACTGATGGCCTACGAGGCACACATCGCCGGCGTCGGGGACGCGCCCGAGGGCCGCGCGCTCTACGGGCGGATCCTGCGCGCGATGCAGGCGAAGGCCGGTGCCGAACTGAGCCGGCGACGCGCGGACATCGTGCGCGCGGTGCGCGCGGTCGCGCCGCTGGAGTTCGTCAACGGCGGCGGCACCGGAAGCGTGGAGCGCACCTCGGCGGAGTCCGCGATCACCGAGGTCGCGGCCGGCTCCGGACTCTTCCAGCCGCGCCTGTTCGACCACTACACCGCGTTCCGCGGGCGGCCCGCCGCGCTGTTCGCGCTGCCCGTGGTGCGCCGCCCCGGACACGGCTGCGTGAGCGTGCTCGGCGGCGGCTACCCGGCCTCGGGAGTGCCCGCGGCCGACCGGCTGCCCCAGCCGTACCTGCCGCAGGGCCTGTCGTACCAGCCGCAGGAGGCGGCGGGCGAGGTGCAGACCCCGCTGCGCGGCGCGGCGGCGGACGATCTGCGGATCGGCGACTCGGTGTGGTTCCGGCACGCCAAGGCGGGCGAACTGTGCGAGCGCTTCGACGCGTTGCACCTGATCGAGGGCGACCGGGTGGTGCGCACGGTGCCCACCTACCGGGGCGAGGGCCACACATTCCTGTGAGCGCGGAGCCGGCGCGGCGAGAGCCGGTGAAGGGCGCGCGACCGGAGTCGACGGCGGGGACCGACCGGCCCTTAACCGGACAAGACCCACCCGTTCGGCCCACCGCGCAAAAAACGACCCGTTGAGGGGCTGTCCGGCACCACTGCGGATGGCCCACAATGCCCATTGCCGGCGCCGTATCGGCGCGGCGGTACGTCCGGCCGGTGAAAGGTCGCAGCCATGATCGCGCGCTTGGGCACGCTCGGGCAGGAACACCCCGTCACCGGGGTGACGATCTGGCGCGGCTGTGCGGTCGTCCACCTGGCCGGCGAACTCGACCTGCACAACGCCCCGCTCCTGCACCGCACCCTGATCGAACTGATCGACGGCGGTTGTCGGCGGGTGGTCGTGGACGCCACCGGCTTGAACTTCTGCGACTCGGTCGGACTGGGTGTGCTGATAGACGCGTTCAAGTCGATGCACGCCTTCTCCGGTGAACTGCGCCTGGCCGCGCCGGACCGCAACGTCCGCGCGACGCTGCGGATGACCGGCCTGATCGACGTGCTCGGGGTGCGGGACACCCTGCAGGAAGTCCTCGACGAGTTCGCCGACTGAAGTCCGGGCGCGCTCGGGCCCGGCGTCGGTCCGGTGCGGCATGATCGGGCACGTGACTGAACGTCTGATGCTCCTCGACACCGCGTCCCTGTACTTCCGCGCCTACTTCGGCGTTCCGGAATCGGTCAAGGCTCCCGACGGCACGCCGGTCAACGCCGTGCGCGGCCTGGTCGACTTCATCACGCGCCTGGTCGAGGACCGGCGGCCCACCCGGCTGGTGGCGTGCATGGACGCGGACTGGCGACCGCAGTTCCGGGTCGAGGCGATCCCCTCGTACAAGGCGCACCGGGTCGCCGAGGCGGCCGGGCCGGACGAGGAGGAGATCCCGGACACGCTCGCCCCGCAGGTTCCGGTGATCGAACAGGTGCTGGACGCGCTGGGCATCCCGCGCGTGGGCGTGCCCGGCTTCGAGGCGGACGACGTGATCGGCACGCTGGCCGAGCGGGCCGAGATCGCGGTGGACATCGTCACCGGCGACCGGGACCTGTTCCAACTCGTCGACGACGCGCGGGCGATCCGGGTGTTGTACACGGTCAAGGGCGTGGCCGCGCACGAGGTGATCGACGAGGCCGCCGTGCTGGCCCGCTACGGCGTGCCCGCGTCGGCCTACGCCGACTTCGCCACGCTGCGCGGCGACGCCAGCGACGGCCTGCCGGGGGTCAAGGGCATCGGGGACAAGACCGCGGCGCAGTTGATCACCGAGTACGGCGATCTGGCGGGCGTACGCGCGGCCGCGGCCGACCCGGCGGCGAAGCTGACCCCGGCGCGGCGGGCCCGGATCCTGGAGGCGGGCGAGTATCTGGACGTGGCGCCGGGCGTGGTGCGGGTGGTGCGGGACGTGCCGCTGCCGCCGCCGGCCGGGTGGGATCGACCGCTGCCCACCGCACCGGCCGACCCGGCCGCGCTCGAGGAACTGCGCCGGCGCTGGGGCCTGAGCGGCCCGGTGCATCGGTTGCTCGACGTGCTCACCTCCCGCCGCTGATACCCGTAATCTCCACCTGAGGACGGTGGCCGGCCACTCGAAAGGGTCGCTCCCGAACGCGCCGGGCGCACGATCGGCAATGTGACCCAGGTCACATCGGAAAGTTGCACGGAATCTGTCACGTTCGGCGTGAAGGCGTGTCTCCCCAGGCATGCGTACCGAGTGTGACACCCCGATTACAGCCCAACCCGACCGCGACTGGCTCCGAGGCGAGTGGCAGCGCGTGACCTTCCGCGCCGGCTGGCCCACCCGGGTCGCCTGGCACAGCGACGCCGTCGAGCAATGCCTGGACGCCTTCGTCCGCAACGGCCACGCGCACTCCGCCTGCCTGGCCCTGGCCCGGGACCGGGCCGCCGCCGAAATCCCGCTGGACGTGGCGCTGGCCGAACTGGACGCGCTGTTCCTGTGCGGCCTCGCGCACAGCGCGCCCGGCCCGCTGGTGCAGGCCTACCTGAGCACCCGAGCCCGGGCCAACCCGCCCGGCACCCTGCCCCCCGGCACCGACCCGATCACCGAACTTCCCTCCGCCGCGCTGCTCCAGCAGCGGCTGGCCCAACGCGCCGCCGCCGGCGAGCACGTGCGGATCGTGGTCGTGCGCCTGGACGTGCCCGAATCGCTGCTGTGGGGCCACCTGCGGCACCTGCTGCTCACCGCCCGGCACCTGGAACGCGCCCTCGGCGACCTCGCCTACGCGGTGCCGCCCGGGCGACTGATGGCCCTGCTCGACGGCGACGACCCGGAACTGCCGGACCGCCTGGACCGGTTGTGCCGCGCACCCGTGGACCCGCTGGACGGCCCCGGCGGAGTCCCCGGCGGCGCCCCGCGCATCCCTCGTTCGAGCGTGCGTCTGGCCACCGCGCCGGGCGCGACGGGTCGGTAGCGCGCCATGAACCACCCCTTCGTACGTTCGTTCGTCACCCGAATGACGCAGCGTCACCCCCGCTGCGGCCCCTCGATCGGCACGGGCGCGGGCGACCTGCTCCCACGCCTGCGCCGCACCACCCGCGCCGGAGCGCACTCCGGGTGCCTTGAAGAGCCCCATCGCTTCTGGACAGACCGAGGCCGGATGGTCACGATGCTGTCCGGACGATCGGGTACGGCACGGGATCAAGGGGGCAATCGGTGGCACGCGAGGACGACGCGGCGACCCCGGACCCCATCGGCGACGGGAACGGCGCCGCCGAGGCCACCGGCTCCGGCGCGCGTCCCCCGTTCGTCCCCGGCCAGCGCGGCGTGCATCACCCTCGGGTGTACGACGGCGACCTCGGGACCGAGCCGGCCGCAACCCAATCGGCCCAGCCCTGGTCGCCCGACACCGCAGCGACCCACCCCCTCGCGACCCAACCGGGCGGCGATCGCGTCGGCCCCCCGGCGGACGCCGACGCCGGCCGACCGCCGGTGTTCGACGGCCCCCCGGACGGCGAACTCGCCGACCTGGTGCGCTCCGGCGACGGCGACGCCTACGGCCTGCTCTACCAACGGCACGTGGGCTCGATCCGCCGCTTCGCCCGCACCTGCACCCGCACCCCCGAAGCCGCCGACGACCTGTGCGCCGAGGCGTTCGCCCGCACGCTCCAGGCACTGCGCTCGGGCCAGGGGCCGAAGGAGGCGTTCCGGGCCTACCTGCTCACCACCGTGCGCCACGTCGCCGGCGACTGGACCAAGAGCGACCGCCGCGAATGGCTCACCGAGGACTTCACCGTCTTCGAGTCCGCCTGGGAGAACCAGGACCGCGTGGTGAAGGCCGACGACGCGCGGCTCGCGCTCCAGGCCTTCCAGGACCTCCCCGAGCGGTCCCGCATGGTGCTGTGGCACGTGGACATCGAGGGCGAACAGGCCGTCCAGGTCGCCCCGCTGGTCGGCGAGAACCCGGACAACGTCCGCAAGATCCTGGAGCGGGCCCGCCAGGAACTGCGCGACAACTACTTCGTGGCGTTCGCCACCGGCGGCGTCAAGGACGAGAACTGCAAGAAGTTCACCCGGCACTACGGCCGGCACATCCGCAACCGGATGGACTCCGAGAAGCGCCGCGAGAGCATCGACGCGCACCTGAAGAAGTGCAGCCGGTGCAACGAGACCTACGCCGAGATGGTCGACGTGCGCGACCGGTACGGGCCGATCGCGCTGGCACTGATCGGCATCACCGCGCCGATCTTCCTCAGCGGCACCGCCGTGGCCGCGGGCACCGCCGCCGCGGCCACGGCGGTGGCCGGCGGAATGGGCCTGGCGGTCGGCGCCACCGGCGCGGGCGGCGTCGCGAGCGGGGTCGCCGCGGGCGCCGCGGCGGCCGGCGGCGCGGCGGCCGGCGCGGGTGCCGGCGCCGCCGCCGCCAAGAGCGCCGGGCAGGCCGGGCAGACCGCCGGCCGCTCGTCGTTGATCGCGGGCGGCGTGGTGGTGGCCGTCGCGGTCGCCGCGTTCGCCCTGGTGGACACCGACAAACCCAAGCCGAAACACCCGGCCCCACCGGTCGCCGCCTCCGCCCCCGCCCCGCCGCCCCCGCCGGCGCCCACCACCGAGACCCACCCCCCGCAGCCCTCGCCACCCAAGCCGGAGGTCGAGGCACCCGCGCCGACCCCGCCACCCCCGACCGCCCCGTCGACCCGCCCCGAACCCACCAGGTACCCGCCGACCAAGCCCGCCCCGACCCGGGTCAAGCCGACCCGGTCCGGGCCGACCCTGATCGCCGACGACAAGCAGTTCCGCGCCGACGACGACAAGGTCGGCTTCAAGTGCGACAACGGCGACGGCAAGTGGTGCGAAAACCCGACGATCACCGTGCCCAGCGCACTGGCCGCGCCGCTGATGCCACCGGGATCGACCGCGAAATGCGCCGAGATCAAGGGAAAGAACGGGTCGCACTACACCCTGTGCCGGCGCTGACCGGCCGGCCCGCCCGGGCCCGACCCGCCCCACCCGCCCTAAGCCACCGAGCCCACCGCACCCGCGGTGCCCGCCCACGGGGCCGCCGCCTCCAACTGCCCCGCGAGCCGGAACAGCGTCGCCTCGTCGCCGTAGCGGCCGGCGAACTGCACGCCCACCGGCAAGCCGTCCGAGGTGCGCCCCAGCGGCACCGACATGGCCGGCTGCCCGGTGACGTTGAACAAGCTGGTGAACGCGGCCATCCCGCGCATCCCGGTCAGCGCCGCCATCGGATCGCGGTTGGGATCCAACTCGCCCAGCAGCGGCGGCACCACCGCCATCGTCGGGGTCAGCAGCACGTCCAGGCGCCCGGTCAGCCGGGTCACCGCCCGCCCGATCGTGTGCATCGTGTCGATCGCGGCCAGATAGCGCGCCAGCGGCAACGAGCGGCCCTTGTCCACGATCAGTCGGGTCGCCCCGTCCAGATCGCCGGCTTTGAGCTCGCGACCCAACTCGGCCAGCCGCAGATCCACCATGCGCGCGATGTGCGCGGCGCTGATCGGCGCGATCACCTCGCCCGGCCGGCTCAGCGTGTCCGGCCAGGTCACCGGCTCCACGTCGTGGCCCAGCGCGACGCACAGCGCCGCGGCCTCCTCCGCGGCCCGCACACACTCCGGGTCCACCACCACACCGGTGTCCACCGGCGTCAGGATCAAGCCGATCCGCAACCGCCCCGGGTCCGCGCCCACTTCGGCGGCGTACGGCCGCACCGGCGGCGGCGCGTGGTACGGATCGCCCGGCTCCGGCGTACCGGTGATGTCGAGCAGCGTCGCGCTGTCGCGGACCGTACGGGTGACCGCGTGCGCCACCGACAGACCCGCCCACGACTCGCCGTGATCGGGGCCCGGGGTGACCCGGCCCCGGCTCGGCTTGAGCCCGAACACCCCACAACACGCGGCCGGGATCCGAATCGAACCGCCGCCGTCGGTGGCGTGCGCGACCGGGACCATGCCCGCCGCGACCGCCGCCGCCGAACCGCCGCTGGAGCCGCCCGCACTGCGCTCGCGATGCCAGGGGTTGTGCGCGGGACCGAACAGGGCGGACTCGGTGGTGGTGCCCAGACCGAACTCCGGGGTGTTCGTCTTGCCCACGATCAGCACACCCGCGGCCCGCAGCCGGGTCACCAGCGTGCTGTCGCGCGCCGCGACGCTGCCCGCGAACAACCGCGACCCGTTGCTCGTGGCCATCCCGGCCACATCGCACTCGAGGTCCTTGATCAGGTACGGCACACCCGCGAGCACACCGGGCAACAACCCGCCGACCTCGCCCCGGGCCTGCTCCTCGCACAACGCGACCACCGCGCCCAGGGCCGGCTCGCGCTCCTTGATCGCCGCGAAGGTGACGTCGAGCACCTCGTCCGCGGTCACCTCACCGCGGGCGATCAGGCCCGCGAGCCCGGTGGCGTCATAGGACTGATACTCGTCGATCCGCACGGCACGACCTCCTGCGCTGGTGAAACACGTCCGCCACGCACCGTACGCGACCGTGTGCCCACGCGATTCGCCCCGTCGGCGGATCGGCAAAAACCGGCGCGCGGCGACGCGGACCGGCCGGCCGGCCGATACCGCGGATCGCCGCGCCGCCCGCTCACCCCACCGACGAATACGAGACCACGCCGCGGCGCAGCCCCTCGATCGCCTTGCGCGCCGTCCCGCCGACCTTGCTGTCGTCCGGGGCGGCGGCGGCGATCTGGCCGAGCACGTCGACCAGTTGCTTGATCCAGCGGACGAAGTCGCCGGCCGGCAGGTCGGCCTCGCCGAGCACCGCGTCCAGGCTCAGCCCCGACGCCCACGAGTACGCGGTCCAGGCGAAGCCCAGGTCCGGCTCGCGCAGGAAGTCGAGGTGGTGTTGTCCCTCCAGCGCGTCCAGGTGCCCCCACAGCCGCACCATGTCGGCCAACGCGGCATGCGCCGCGCCGCCCGGCAGCTTGGGCGCCATCGCGTCGTCCGGCTGCCGCGACTCGTACACCAGCGCGGACGCGCACGCGGCCAGCTCCGCCGGCGTCAACTCCTCCCACAGGCCCTCGCGCAGGCACTCGGCGGTGAGCAGGTCCAACTCGGCGTAGATCCGCGCGAGCCGGCGCCCGTCGTCGGTGACCGTGTCGCCCTTGAGGTAGTCCAGGTCGGTGAGCATCGCGCAGACCCGGTCGAAGGTGCGCGCGATGGTGTGCGTACGGCCCTTCATCCGGCTCTCGATCACCTGGGTGTCGCGCAGCAGCCGGTGGTAGCGCTCCGCCCAGCGCGCGTGCTCCTCGCGGTCGTCGCACCCGTGGCACGGGTGCTGCCGGATCGCCTGCCGCAGCCGGGCGAGCTCGGGATCGTCGGCCGCCGGCGAGCGCTGCTTGCGGGCCCGCGGCTGGTCCACGTGGCCGGCCTTGGTGCGCAGCGAGGACGCCAGGTCGCGGCGCGACTGCGGGTTGCGCGCGTTGAACGAACGCGGAATGCGCAGCCGGTCGAGCGCGGTGACCGGCACGGGGAAGTCGATCCCGGCCAGTCGGCGGGCCTGCCGGTCCGAGGTGAGCACGAACGGGCGCGGCCCCTCCGGCCCCTGGTCGGTGCCCGGGTCCAGGACCACCGCGAGGCCCGCGTACTTGCCGGTGGGCACCACGATGATGTCGCCGGGCTTGAGCTTCTCCAACGACGCGGCGGCCGCGGCCCGGCGCTGCGAGACGCCCTCGCGGGCCAGTTCCGTCTCGCGGTCCTTGAGCGCGCGGCGCAGCCGCCCGTACTCGGCGAAGTCGCCCAGATGGCAGGTCATCGCCTCGTGGTAGCCGGCCAGCCCCTCCTCGTTGCGCTGCACCTGGCGGGTCAACCCGACCACCGAGCGGTCCGCCTGGAACTGCGCGAACGAGGTCTCCAGGAGCTCGCGCGAGCGGTGCCGGCCGACCTGGCCGACCAGGTTGACCGCCATGTTGTAGGACGGCTTGAAGGAGGACCGCAGCGGATAGGTGCGGGTGCCCGCCAGCCCGGCCAGGTGGCCCGCGTCGAAGCCCTGGTGCCACAGCACCACCGCGTGGCCCTCGATATCGATGCCGCGGCGCCCGGCGCGTCCGGTGAGCTGGGTGTACTCGCCG
This sequence comes from Embleya sp. NPDC001921, assembly GCF_053594475.1. NCBI lineage: Bacteria > Bacillati > Actinomycetota > Actinomycetes > Kitasatosporales > Streptomycetaceae > Embleya > Embleya sp. NPDC001921. The sequence goes on along the minus strand of NZ_JBSFEO010000039.1, from coordinate 118,261 downwards.
GCGGTCAGATCGGCGTGCGTCTCGCCGTTCCACTTGACCAGCTTCTCCAGCACCACCGAGCGGGCCGGCATGTTGATCCCCAGCGCCAGCGTCTCGGTCGCGAACACCGCCTTGACCAGGCCCTTGACGAACAGTTCCTCGACGACCTCCTTGAAGGTCGGCAACATGCCCGCGTGGTGCGCGGCGATGCCGCGCTGGAGCGCCTCCAGCCACGAGTGGTAGCCCAGCACGTGCCGGTCCTCGTCCGGGATCCCGGTCGTGCGCGCCTCCACGATCGCGCGCACCTCGGCCCGCTCCGCCTCGCCGTTGAGCCGCAGGCCCGCGTGCAGGCACTGCTGCACGGCCGCCTCGCAACCCTTGCGGCTGAAGATGAAGGTGATCGCGGGCAGCAGGCCCTCGGCGTCGAGCCGGTCGATCACCTCCGCGCGGCTGGGCGTCCAGATCCGGCTGCGCATCGGCCGGGTCTCCTGGCCGCGATTGCGCCGGTAGCGGTCCTGCGGTCGGCCCGCCCGCTCGCTCTCCATCCGGCCCAGCCGGATCAGCTCGGGGTTGACCTCGGTGTGGTTCTCGTCGGTGAACAGGTCGTAGGTGCGGTTGCCCGCGATCACGTGCTGCCACAGCGGCACCGGGCGGTGCTCGGAGACCACCACGGCGGTGTCGCCGCGCACGGTGCCCAGCCAGTCGCCGAACTCCTCGGCGTTGCTGACGGTCGCCGAGAGCGAGACCAGCGTGACCGATTCGGAGAGGTGGATGATCACCTCCTCCCACACCGCGCCGCGGAAGCGGTCGGAGAGGTAGTGCACCTCGTCCATCACGACGTAGCCCAGGCCGTTCAACGCGTTCGAGGACGCGTAGAGCATGTTCCGCAGCACCTCGGTGGTCATCACGATCACCGGGGCGTCGCTGTTGACCGAGTTGTCCCCGGTGAGCAGGCCCACGTTCGCCGCGCCGTAGAGCTTTTGGAAGTCGGCGAACTTCTGGTTCGACAGCGCCTTGATCGGCGTCGTGTAGAAGCACTTGCGGCCCTGTTCGAGCGCGAGGTGCACGGCGAACTCGCCGACCACCGTCTTGCCCGAGCCGGTGGGCGCCGCGACCAGCACACCCTTGCCGCTTTCCAGCGCGCGACAGGCCTCGACCTGGAAGGGATCGAGGCCGAAGGGGTACTGCTCGCGGAAGGCGTGCAGGCTCGTCCGTTCGTCGGCGGCTCGGCGGCGGGAGGCCGCGTAGCGCTCGGCGGGGGACATCTGGGTGTCGCGGTCCGTGCCGCGTGCGGGATCGAGAGGCATCTCGTCAAGCAGACTACCGGCCGGGACCGACGGCTGTGATCACCTTTTTTCGATCTTGAAAGGCAGCTCGATCTTGAAAGGCGGCTCGATCCTTGGAGGCACCCCGATCCCGAAAGGCGGCTCGACCTCGAAAGGCGACTCGCTCCCGGCGGACGGCGCGAACTCGGCGCGGCCCGATCCCGGCAGGCGGCCGGCCGAGCCCCGCGGCTCAGTGGCGCGGCGCGGGCACCAGGACCCGAACCGCCGCCGGCACGCAGTCCGCGGTCAGCGGCAGCGCGCCCAGCCGTTCGCCGTCGGCCCACCCGCTGAGTCCGCGCGCGCTCAGCGACACGGTCGCGGCGCGGTGCACGGTGACCAGCGGGTGGCTCACGTGCCCGCCGCCGTAGACCTTGGGGAACACCCGCAGCAGCTCGGCCCGCCCGCAGCCGGCCACCACCGTGACGTCGAACAGGCCGTCGTCGAGGTCGGCGTCCGGGCACATCCGCATGCCGCCGCCGTAGGAGCGACCGTTGCCCACCGCTATCAGTGTGGCCTCGACGTCGACGGGTTTGCCGTCCAGCTCCAGCTCGTAGGCGATCGGCTCGAGCGCGCCCAGCTCGGCCACCAACGCGGCGTTGTAGCGGGTCCGCCCGCGGGCCCAGGTCATCCGGTTCGCGCGCTCGTTGACCCGCGAGTCGAATCCGGTGCACAGGATCGTGCCGAACCAGCGCTCCCCCGCCCGCCCCAGGTCCACCGGCCGCGTGTGCAGATCGGCCACCACCCGCGCCGCGCCGGCCACGTCGCCCAGCGGCAGGTCCAGCGCCCGGGCGAAGTCGTTGCCCGAACCGATCGGCACCACGCCCAGCGGCGTGCTCGTGCCCGCCACTGCCTGCAACGCGGCCGCGACCGTGCCGTCACCGCCTACCGCGACCACGGCCGCCACCCCGCCGCGGACCACCGCGCGCAGCCGGGCGACGCCCTCCGCGGCACCGGGAGCGGACACCTGATGCGGTGTCAGCCCCCGGTCACGGAGCAGATCGGCCGCGAGCGACGCGGCCTTGAGGCCCCGACCACGACCCGCGGTGGGGTTGACGAATACCGCTATCTCCCGAGACACAAGGCGCGAGATTAGCCCACCGGACCTCAGGTGATGTCGTCCACCCTGGTCGAGAGACCGGCCTGCGGCTCGTCCGCGACGGTGCTCGGCCGCTCGACCGGGCGCACCGAGGTGTCCAGGACCGACGCCTCGTCGTCGTCGAGGTCGGCGCCGAACACTTCCGCGTGCCGTTTGCCGCGCCGGCGGTCGTTGAACCAGGCCACGATCAGCGCGATCCCGTACAGCACCGTGATCGGGATCGACAGCAGGATCATCGTCAGCGGGTCGGTGGTGGGGGTCGCCACCGCGCCGAAGACGAAGATGCCCATCACCACCCAGCGCCACCAGCCCGCGAGCTGCTTCGCGGTGACGACCCCGCCGAAGTTCAGCATGATCAGCACGAGCGGCAGCTCGCACGCGATGCCGAACACCACGACCATGCGGATGACGAAGTTGAGGTAGTCGTCGAGCTGGATCTGGTTGCTGGCATCGGTGAGGGTGAAGTCCAGGAGCACCTGGAGGGCGTGCGGCAGGATCCAGTACGAGAAGTAGGCGCCGCCCAGGAACAGCGGCACACCCACGCCGACGAAGGCCAGCGAGTACTTCTTCTCGTTCTTGTGCAGCCCCGGCGCCAGGAAGGCCCACATCTGGTAGAGCCAGATCGGTGAGGCCGCGATGATGCCGGTGGCCAGCGAGATCTTCAGGGCCATCGAGAACGGCGAGAGCACGCCCTGCTGCACCAGGACACCCTGGCCGCACTTGGTGACGCCGGTGCCCTTGACGTTCTTGAGGTCGCAGACGGGGTCGACCAGGAAGGCGCCGATGTCCTCGTAGAAGAACGCGGCGACGATGGTCACGACAATGATGGCCAGGAGCGCCTTGACGAGCCGATTGCGCAGTTCGCGCAAGTGCTCCATGAGGGGCATGCGCCCCTCGGCGTCCTTGATCTTCTTCTCTTTCGGGCCGGACTTTCGTCCGCGCCCTGCCTTGTCAAGCACCTTGAGGGCCGACTCCTAAAAGGCGCGTGGCGGATATCAGCGACGGTTGTGGTCGGGCTCGCCGACCGGCCGTGCCTCGCTCACGTCGCCCGGAGCCGCCTGGATGGTGCGCGGCGGCGTCTCGGTGGTCTTGGCGGTCTTGTCGGGCGCGGGGGCCTCGGTCGCCCCGTCGTCCTTCATCGCCTTGGTCTCGCTCTTGAGGATGCGCAGCGAACGGCCCAGCGCACGCGCCGTGTCCGGCAGACGCTTGGCGCCGAACAACAGCACGACCACAACCAGGATCAGGATGATCTCGGGCCAACCGAGCTTGCCAAACAGCATTGTCAGTACCTCATTGCCGGGGCCGGGGGGTTACGGGTTCGATCGTACGCCGGTGCGTCTTACACCTGTGCAACGCAATGGTGGCGAACAACTGCACCGGACGTAACCCCCAGGGGTCACGTGTGCGGATCACTGTCGGTGAGAAGCCGCGGCGCGAGGATGCGGTACGGCGCCGCGCCGTACCGTCGGGCCACCGGCCGCGTCCAGTTCGGCGGCGGCCTCGGACAGTCGCGCGGAGGCGTCCGCGACGGTCGCCCCGAGGTGACGCACGTCACCGAACAATCGCCAGGCGAACCAGCCGATGACGCCGAGTCCGGCGAGGACGAGCACGATGAAGACGAGGACCCACGGCAACATGCGGCGACCCTAACAGCCCCCGCTCCCGCCGCCGCGCTCCGCCGCTCAGCGCGCGACCTGCATCGACGGCACCCCGCCGTCGGTGAGCAGTTCGACGATCCGCTCACCGGCCGGCCGGCGCACCGAGTCGGCGCAGGTGGGGCAGCGGAACAGGTAGAAGGACTTGTTCGGTCGGAGCACCAGCCGTAGCTGATCCGCCGTCAGCTCGACGCGTCCGCAAACCGGGCAGCGCGCCGTGAACGTCGACACCGTGGGCCTCCTCGCAATCTCGGGAAGGTTGTCGTCGGTGGTACCGGGAGTGCCGCTGGGCCGCGACCGGGCGATGTGCCGTTTTTGGACAATCGCCCCCGGTCGCGGCGAATCAGCCGGCCTGGTCCGCGTAGGCCGCGAGCGCGGCCGAGGCGGTCCGTCGTACATCGTCCACCAGCTCCGGCGGAGAGATCACCCTGCCGTGCCCGCCCAGGCGCAGCGCGAGCCGCCGGATCCCGGCCGGGTCGGGCGTGCGCAGGGTCAACCGCAGGCCGCCGTCGGCCAGCTCCTCGACCTTGTCGTAGCGGTAGTACTCGGTGACCCAGCGTCCGCCGGGCCCGAGTTCGAGCACCACCTCGATGCCGTCCGCGGCGGTGGGCGCGAAGCCGTCCGCCAGGTCCAGCGGCTCCACCGGCTGCGGCTCGGACGCCTCGTCCAACAACACCGCCTCGGCGACCCGGTCCAGCCGGAACAACCGGCGACCCTCGGCCTGCCGACACCACGCCACCAGGTAGGTGTGCCCGTCGACCAGCACCAGCCGGATCGGGTCCACCTCCCGCTCGGTGATCTCGTCCCGGCGCGGCACGTAGTAGCGCAGCCGCAGCCGGCGCCGCTCGCTCACCGCGCGGTCCATCGTGGCGAACGCGGACTCCTGGGCGGCGTCGTCGCCCTCGAACTCCACGGTCACCCCCTCGGCGGCGCGCGCGGCCTCGCCGGCCGCGTCCTCCAGCTTGGCGGTCACCCGACCCAGCGCGACCTTGTCCCGCTCGCGCAGCCCGGACAGGCCCGCCAGCGCGCGCAGCGCCACCAGCAGGGCCAGCGCCTCGTGCGGCGCGAGCCGCACCGGGCGCACCGGCGCGTCGGCGTTGTCCAGGAAGACCCGGCCCTCGAAGTCGACGTGCGGCTCGAGCAGATCGTCGGCCATGAAGCTGGTCCCGCACATGTGCAGCGTGCCCAGGTCCGCCTCGACCTGCGCGACCGGCAGGCCGAACGCCCGCGCGACGTCGTCCAGATGCGTGCCGGGGCGCTCGCGCAGGTAGGCCACCAGCGACAACAGCCGCCGGGTGTCGTCGATCGCGTTGCTCATCCGACCTTCACCTGTCCCGTCGCCTCACCGGCGGCCTCGCGCAGTTGCGCGACCACGGCCTCGCGCAGATGGGGCGGCTCCAGCACGACCACGTCGGGGCCGAACTCGGCGAGCCAGTGGTGCAGTCCGTGTCCGTGAATCAGTTCCAACTCGTCCCAGCCCTCGCCCGCCGGCACCACCGCACTCGCCCGGGCGCGCAGCGGGAACCCGGCGCCGGTGCGAACCCGGATCCGGGCGATGCCCTCGCCGCCCTCGCCGGCGAAGCGCGCGACCTGGCCGCGCACGTCCACCTTCTCCGGCACCGCGGCCCGGAACTGCTCCTTGAGCGGCTTCGGCTTGGGCTTGTCGGCGATCCGGTCGAGCCGGAACACCCGCTGTTCCTCCCGGTCCCGGGAGAAGCCCACCAGGTACCACCGGCCGCGCCAACAGCTCATCCCCCACGGCTCCACCACTCGCGGCGTGGCCTCGGCGGCACCGGAGCGGCGGTAGGCGAACTGGATCGGGCGGCGGGTGCGCAGCGCGTCCAGCAGCGGCCCGAAGGCCGGCTCGCGCGCGGTCACCCGGGGCTCGACGCTGGTCAGCGGGGCCGAGTCGATCTCCACACCGGCGGCCTTGAGCTTGTACAGCGCGCCGGTCGCGGCCCCGGCCAGCGCGGACTGCTGCCAGGCGCCGGCGGCCAGCGCGAGCGCGGCGGCCTCCTCGGGGTCCAGCTCCACCGGCGGCAGCGCGTTCTTCTCGGGGCGGATCCGGTAGCCGTCGGCGGACTCGATCAGCGGGTCGTTGGCCCCCGTCTCGACGATGAAGCCGAGTTCGCGTACGTCGTCCTTGTCCCGCTCGAACATGCGGTCGAAGGCCTCGTCGGACGTGCACAGCCGATACGACTCGATCGACTGCCGCAGCTCTTCCTTCGTGACGTAGCGACGGGCGGCGAGCAGACACATCACCAGGCTCACCAACCGCTCCTGCTTCGGAATCGCCATCAGATCCCAGTCCCTCCCACAAGGCGCAGCCCCGACCGTACCGCGTTCGGCGCGTCGGTTGGTCCCGCCCGGCAATCCGGCCCTCCGGTTCGCCCGGCGACACCGGCCGGCGTTAGGCTCCCGGACCGTGATCACCTGGCGACGCGGCGAAGTGACGGCGATCCGACGGGCCTGGCGCGGAGCGGTCGAACTGACCGCGGCCGTACCGGAACCGGCCCCCGCGCGCGAACTGCGCGCGATCGCCTACCCGCACCTGACCGGCACGCCGCAGGTCGGCGACACGGTGCTGCTCAACACCACCGCGCAGGACATGGGCCTGGGCACCGGCGGCTACGCGCTGGTGGTGGCGCTGCCCGATCGGCTGCCGCCGGATCCGCCGCCGGGCCCCGGGCACGTGGTCAAGGCGCGCTACACCCCCATGCAGGCGGTCGTGCTCGGCGTGGACGAGCAGGACTCGCCGCACCACGCGACGCTGCGCGACGCGGACTCGCTGGAGGGCATGCCGGTACTGGTCGCCGACCTGCACTCGGCGCTGCCCGCGATCTGCGCCGGGATCCGCCTCGCGCGCCCGCACGCGCGTGTGGTGTACGTGATGACCGACGGCGGCACACTGCCGCTGTGGTTCTCGATGACCGTCGACACACTGCGCGAACACGACTGGCTGGCGGGCACCGTGACGGTGGGCCAGGCACTCGGCGGCGACCTGGAGGCGGTCACCCTGCACACGGGTCTGCTCGCGGCCCGGCACGTCCAGGGCGCGGATCTGGCGATCGTCGCGCAGGGGCCGGGCAACCTGGGCACGGGCACGCCGTGGGGCTTCTCCGGGGTCGCGGCGGGCGAGGCGATCAACGCGATCGCCGCGCTCGGCGGCCGACCCGTGGCCTCGCTGCGGATCTCCGACGCGGACGGGCGCGAGCGCCATCGCGGCGTCTCGCACCACTGCCTGACCGCGTACGGCCGGGTCGCGCTGGCCCGGGCCGACGTGATCGTGCCGACCCTGCCCGAGCCGCTGGCGAGCCGGGTCGCGGCGGACGTCGAGCCGCTGCGCGCCGGGCACGACGTGCACACGGTGCCGGTCGACGGCCTGGACGCGGCGCTGCGCGCCACACCGGCCCGGCTGTCCACGATGGGCCGGGGCCTGGACGCCGACCACGCCTACTTCCTGGCCGCCGCCGCGGCCGGCCGATTCGCGGCCGAACTCCCGGCCCAAGGCCCGCACCAGGGCCTCGGAACGAACGCGGGCCCCGGCCCGCGCTGCTCGCGCGAACCGGGGCCGGGTGCGTCGTACGACTAGCCGACCTTCATCAGGTCGACCACGAAGATCAGCGTCTCGCCGGGCGCGATCGCGCCGGGCGCGCCGCGGTCGCCGTAGGCCTGGTGCGGCGGGATGACCAGCTTGCGCCGGCCGCCGACCTTCATGCCCTGCACACCCTTGTCCCAGCCCTCGATGACCTGGCCGATACCCAGCCGGAAGTCGAGCGGGGCGTTGCGGTTCCAGGACGCGTCGAACTCCTCGCCGGAGGAGAAGGCCACGCCGACGTAGTGCACGCTGACGTTCTGGCCCGCCTGGGCCACCGCGCCGTCGCCTTCCCAGATCTCGGTGATCTCCAGCTCGGCGGGCACGCCGCCCTCGGGGAAGTCGATCTCGGGCTTCGTAAGCTCTTTCACAGCGTTTCCGTATCCGTTCGAGTGCTGAATGCGGGGTCCAACCTATCGGGCGGATCGCCCGATCCGGTGCGCGACGGGCCGTCAGGCCGCCGTGCCGCCCAGGGCGTCGATGATGTCCACGACGAACACCAGCGGCGAGTTCGGCGGGATCTTCTCGCCGGAACCCTCCGCGCCGTACCCCTTGTCCGCCGGCAGGACCAGCAGCACGCGGCTGCCGACCTTCTGCCCGACCAGACCCTCGTCCCAACCGGTCACGACCTGGCCGACGCCGATCTTGAACGCGGTCGCGCCGCCGTGGTCCCACGACGAGTCGAACTTGGTGCCCTTGTCGAACAGCGCGCCGGTGTACTGCGCGACCAGCGTCTGACCCTTTTGGACCACCGGGCCGGTGCCCTCGATCAGCGGCTGGACGGTCAGCTTGGTCGGCGCGGCCGTGCCCGGCGGGATGGTGACCTCCGCGGCCTTGCCGGACTCGACCTTGGCCACCGGGAGGCCGGCCGGCGGGGTCACCGCGGCGCCCTTGGCCTCGGCCTTGGGGTCGATCGTCTTGGTCGACTTCAGGTCCAGCATCAGCACGACGGCCTGCTTTTCCTGGGTGACCTTGGCCGGCACCACCACGAGCATCCGGGTCCCGGTCTTCTTGCCGATTATCCCCTGCCCGATCTCCTTCAGGAGCTCCTGGCTGCCCGCCTGGAAGACCTCGGGAGTCTTGGTGTCGTACGAGTTGCCCGCGTCCGTGCCGTCCCAGTTCTTGCCGACGGTGTCCGCGACGACGTAGTCGTCCTTCTTGATCACGTCACCGGTGCCCTCGATGAGGATCTTGGACGTCGTCTTGTCGCCGGACTTCCCCTTGGGGATCTTGATGTCCGGCTTCTGCCCGAAGGCTCCGGTCACGATCGGTGTAACGGTTTTTCCTCCGTCGTCATCGCCACACGCGACCGCGGTGAAGGCCAGTGCGGGGACCAGAAGGAGCGCAGCGAGACGGCGCACGATGTTCCTCTGCTGAGATGGACAAGGACCGGGACACTCTATGGGGTTCGGATGTGAGGACGACGTGAAGACGACAACCCTGTTCAGGCCACCTCGCGGCCGGGCCGCTTGAGCCGGGCGGCCCAGCGCCCGTCCTCGGCACGCACCGACAGCGGGATGCCGAAGCACTCGCTCAGGTTGGCGTCGGTCATCACCTCGTGCGCCGGCCCCGCCGCGACCGTCGCACCCCGGCGCAGCAGCAGCGCGTGCGTCACCGAGCTGGGCAGTTCCTCCAGGTGGTGGGTGACGATCACCAGGGTCAGCCGCGGCAGCTCGCGGGTCAGCGAGTCGATCGCCTCCAGCAGTTCCTCGCGACTGGGCAGGTCCAGCGCGTTGGCCGGCTCGTCCAGGAGCAGCAGCCGCGGGTCGGGCATCAGCGCCCGGGCGATTCGGGCCCGGCCGCGCTCGCCCTGCGAGCACACCGCGATCTCCCGGTCCGCCAACCGCTCGAGGCCCAGCAGCGCGATCAGCTCGGCGGCCCGGGCCCGCTCGGCCGGCCCGTACCTGCCGTACAGCGGCTGCACCGTGCCGGTCGCCCCGGTGAGCACGTAGTCGGTCACCTTCAGGTACTCGGGAATGCGCAGTGCCGCGTTGACCGCGCCCACCTGCGCGCGCACCTCGCGCACGTCCACCCGGCCGAGCTGCCTGCCCAGCACGGTCACCGTGCCGTTGCCGGGGAAGCGCAGCGCGCCGGCCAGGGCCAGGATCGTGCTCTTGCCCGCGCCGTTGTGTCCGAGCAGCGCCCAGCGCTCACCCTCGCGGACCGTCCAGTCCACGCCGACGAGCATGTCCGTGCGCCCGCCGGGCCCGTGCGCCCACACATCCACCGCGTCGAGCTCGAAGACCGGTGGAGCGATGTCCCAAGTAGGTGTATCGACCATCGAGCAAGCATGCCAGTCGCCCGCCCGCTCCCGGCTTCGGGAGGGGGCGGGCGACGGCTTCGTCTCACATGCCGGCCGGCGCGGGTCGAGACCGCCGGCCCTCGATCACCGTCGGTGATCACCACGCGGCGATCACATGCCGGCGATCACATGCTGGCGATCAACTTCTCCACCCGGTCGTCCACCGACCGGAACGGGTCCTTGCACAGCACGGTGCGCTGCGCCTGGTCGTTGAGCTTGAGGTGCACCCAGTCGACGGTGAAGTCGCGCCGCTGCTCCTGGGCCTTCTTGATGAACTCGCCGCGCAGACGCGCGCGAGTGGTCTGCGGCGGCAGCGACTTCGCCTCGAAGATCTTCAGATCGTTGCCGATCCGGTCGATCTGCCCGCGTCTCTCCATCAGGTAGTAGAGACCGCGGCGCCGGTGGATGTCGTGGTAGGCGAGGTCGATCTGGGCGACCCTCGGCGAGGACATGGGCAGGTTGTGCTTGGCCCGATACCGCTCGATGAGCTGGTACTTGATCACCCAGTCGATCTCGCGCCCGACCAGGTCCAGGTTGCCGGAGTCGATCGCGTCGAGCGTGCGCTCCCACAGATCGAGCACCTTCTCCACGGTGCCGGTGCGAATGCCCCGGCGATCCGCGAACTCCTGCGCCTTGGTCAGGTATTCCCGCTGGATGTCCAGCGCGCTGGCCTCGCGGCCGTTGGCCAAGCGCACCTTGCGCGATCCGGTCATGTCGTGACTGACCTCGCGGATCGCCCGGATCGGGTTCTCCAGGGTCAGATCCCGCATCACGATCCCGGCCTCGATCATCCGCAGCACCAGGTCGGTGGAGCCGACCTTGAGCAGCGTGGTGGGCTCGGCCATATTGGAGTCGCCGACGATCACATGCAGCCGCCGATAGCGCTCGGCGTCGGCATGCGGTTCGTCGCGCGTGTTGATTATCGGACGGGAACGGGTCGTGGCCGAGCTGACGCCCTCCCAAATGTGCTCGGCGCGCTGGCTCACGCAGTACACCGCACCACGCGGCGTCTGCAGCACCTTGCCCGCGCCGCACAACATCTGACGGGTCACCAGGAACGGGATGAGCACATCGGCGAGCCGGGAGAATTCCCCGTGCCGCGCCACCAGATAGTTCTCGTGGCAACCGTAGGAGTTGCCGGCGGAATCGGTGTTGTTCTTGAAGAGGTACACGTCGCCCGCGATGCCCTCTTCGTGCAGCCGCCGTTCGGCGTCGACGAGGAGACCTTCGAGAATGCGCTCACCGGCCTTGTCGTGCACGACAAGTTCCGGCACCGAGTCGCACTCGGGCGTCGCGTATTCGGGGTGGCTGCCCACGTCCAGATACAGCCGGGCCCCATTGCGTAGGAAGACATTGCTGCTTCGGCCCCACGAAACGACTCGGCGGAAGAGGTAGCGCGCCACCTCGTCCGGGGAGAGCCTGCGCTGCCCCCGGAACGTACAGGTGACGCCGTACTCGTTCTCCAGCCCGAAGATGCGGCGGTCCATGCGGCAACATTACGCCGACGACGTGCCGTTCCGGGACAACTCCGCGTCGGTGGTTTCCACCAAATGGATCACGTTTGAAATCAGCCGGCCCCGACCGGCCAGCAATACCAGCAATCCCAGGCCCGCGCCGACGCTCGCGACCGCGAACGCGCCCCGCGCGCCGGCCACTTCGCCGGCCCAGCCGGCCAGCCCCATGCCCAGTGCCGAACCCGCCCCGATCGCTGCCACCAGCCACGCGAACGCCTCGGTCACCGTGCCGCGCGGCGCCAACTCGTCGATCAGGGTGAACACGCACGCGATCGCCGGTGCCAGGAACACTCCGGACAACACCGCGAGCGGCACCATCAACCACGGCCCGGGCACCGCCGTCAGTGGCAGGTAACACACCGTCAGCCACAACATGAACCACGACAACCGACGCGCCGGCGGGGTCCGCCAGGCCCGCACCCCGTGCACCAGACCGCCCAGCAGCGCGCCGAAGGACATCGCCGCCAGGAAGACCCCGGACAGCGCGCCGGAACCCTCGTGGTCGGCGTACGCCACGGCCGCGACACTGAGCACCCCCAGCGCGATGCCCGCCAGCGTGAACGCGACCAGGACCACGCGCAGACCGGCCGAACGCAGCGCGCCCGCCCAGTGCGGGGTGTGCCGCTCGCCGCGCCAGACCCGGGAGGGCCGCGCGGTGACCACGATCAGGGTGCCCGCCACCCCGATCAAGCCGGTCAGCAGCACGGCCAGCTCCGCCGAGGCCACCTGCACCACGACCACCACGATCAGCGGCCCCACGGTGAACAGGATCTCCTGCGCGGCGGCGTCCAGGGCGTACGCCGCCTGCACCCGCTCGGGGGTGAGCACCGAGGGCCACAACGCGCGCAGGCCCGCCTCCAGCGGCGGCGTGGTGAAGCCCGCGATCAGCACCGCGCCGACCGCGAGCGGCAGCGGATGGGCGCCCACGAGCGCGAACACGGCGTAGGCCAGCGCCGAGACCAGCGCCGAGCCGAGCAACACGCCGGTCTGTCCGCGCCGATCCATCCACCGGCCGAGCACCGGCTGCCCGGCCGCACTCGCCAGGCCGTAGACCGCGGACAGCGCGCCCGCGAGCCCGTAGCCGCCGCCGTCCGCGCGCACCAGCAGCAGCACCGCCAACGCGCCCATGCCGTTGGGCAATCGGCCGAACAGCGTGCCGCCGAGCAGACGGGCCGCGTAGGGCACCCGCAGCAGGTCCAGATAGGTCCGCATCCGCGGGTACCACCCTCCCGTGCCGCACCCGACACGTCCGCATACCGTCCAGTCATACGTATGACTATCGGCTACCACTGTGCCTGCCGGCGCACCGGCATGGCAAGCGGTTCTACGCTGGGCCCGCCCCGTCCCCGAGACCGCGCCCGAGGTCCCCTTGCCGTCGCCCCAGCCCCCCGCCGGTCGCCCGACCAGCAAGGACGTCGCCAAACACGCCGGCGTGTCGCAGTCCACCGTGTCCCTGGTCCTCGCCGACAAATGGCACGGCCGGGTCTCCCCCGCCACCGTCGCCGCGGTCCGCGACGCCGCCGCCGCGCTCGGCTACCGGCCCAACAGCTCGGCCCGGTCGCTGCGCCTGGGCCGGACCCGCACCGTGATGCTCGTCGTGCCCGTGCTGACCTCGCCGTTCTTCGGCGCGGTGCACACCGGGGCGGCGCGGGTCGCGGCCGAGCGGGACTTCGGCGTCGTGGTCTACCCCACCCGCGACGGCATCGACCTGAGCCCGAACCCGTTCTCCTCGGCCGCCATCGACGGCGTGCTCGCGTCCTCGATGGCCGTCGAGCCGCTGGACGTGCTGCGCTCGGCCGGGCCGGGCGGCGAGGACCTGCCCCTGGTGATGCTGGACAGCGAGCCCGGGCGCGGCGTGCCGACCGTCAACGACGACGTGGCCGAGGGCATGCGCGCGTTGGCCGGATTCCTGGTCGGGCTGGGCCACCGCAGGGTCGCCCGGCTGGGCTCGGCCGTGCGGACCTGGACGTTCCGGGCCCGGGACAACGCCTTCCGGGCCGCGCTGGGGCCCGCGGAGGTGGTCGCCGAAGCCGTCGCTCCGCTGACCCTGGACGGCGGACGCGAGGCCGCGCTGACGCTGCTCGCGTCGCCGGCCCGGCCCACCGTGCTCGTCTGCGACGACGACCTCCAGGCGGCGGGCGCCTACAAGGCCGCCCGCGCGCTCGGGATCCGGGTGCCCCAGGACGTGTCGGTGACCGGGTTCGGCGACCTGCGCTACGCACGCGTGGTCGAACCCGAACTGACCACGGTCCGGCTGCCCGCCGTCGAACTGGGCGCGCGCGGCATGACCGCGCTGCTCGACCTGCTGGACACCGGCGACGCGGGCCCGGACGTGGTGCTGCCCGGCGAGCTCCTGGTGCGCGGCTCGACCGCGCCGCCCGCGGCCGGCTGAGGCCGCACCGGTCCCGACACGCGTCAGGGCCCGCGCACCGACGCGGTACGCGGGCCCTGTGACGTGCGCGGGACTACTCCGTGCCGGCCTCCGGCGTGGCCTCGGGCGCGGTCTCGGCCGCGTCCTCCGCCGCCGCCTCGCCGGCCGGTTCCGCCTCGCCGAGCAGGCGGGTCAGCTGACCGCCCACCAGGCGCTTGAACTTGCGCTGCTGCGGCCGGGTCCGGTCCAGCGTGGCGACCTCCAACTGGGAGGCCGTGATCGAGCGCTTCTCGCCGACGCCGTCGCGCGAGAGCGCGTCGACCGCCACCTTGAGCGCGGCCTCGAGGGTGAGCCCCTCGCGGTGGCTGCGCTTGAGCTGCTCGGTGATCTGCTCGACGTTGCCGCCCATCGCGACGTAGTTGTGCTCGTCGGCCACCGAGCCGTCGTAGGTGAGCCGATAGATCTGGTCGTCCTCGGGCGCGCTGCCGACCTCGGCGACGATCAGCTCCACCTCGTACGGCTTCTCGCCGCCGCTGGAGAAGATCGTGCCCAGCGTCTGCGCGTACACGTTCGCCAACCCGCGGGCGGTGACGTCGTTGCGCGCGTACGAGTAGCCGCGGATGTCGGCGTAGCGCACGCCGCCGATCCGCAGGTTCTCGAACTCGTTGTACTTGCCCACCGCGGCGAACGCGATGCGGTCGTAGATCTCACTGATCTTGTGCAGGGCGCGAGAGTAGTTCTCCGCCACGAACAGGATGCCGTCCGCGTAGGTCAGCACGACCACACTGCGGCCGCGGGCGATGCCCTTGCGGGCATAGTCGGCCCGGTCCGCCATGGCCTGCTGCGGCGACACATAGAAGGGCGTCGTCACCGTGGAGTCCTTTTCGTCGGAGCCGGTCTCGAAGGGTCGGCTGTTCGGGTCCTCGACATCGGGGTCACGTCAGCGGCGCGGTCGGGCCGTTGGGGTCGTCCATCCGCGCGTCGACCACCGTGCGGACGATCGCGCCCACCTCGTCCGAGGAGAGCCGGCGGATGCCGTCCTCGGTCACCAGCGTCACCACCGGGTAGATCCGCCGGGTCAGGTCCGGCCCACCGGTGGCGGAGTCGTCGTCGGCCGCGTCGTAGAGCGCCTGGATGCACACCGTCACGATGCCGTCGGCGTCCAGACCGGGGCGGTACAGCTTCTTCAGCGCGCCTCGGGCGAACAGCGAGCCCGAACCCACCGAGTGGAAGCCGTGCTCCTCGGACCGGCCGCCGGTGATGTCGTAGCTGAAGATCCGCCCGGTCCCGCCGTCCACGTCGTAGCCGGCGAACAACGGCACCACCGCGAGACCCTGCATGGCCATCCCGAGGTTGCCGCGGATCATCTGCGACAGCCGGTTGGCCTTGCCCTCGAGGGACAGCGTGGTGCCCTCGATCTTCTCGTAGTGCTCCAGTTCGACCTGGAACAGCCGGACCATCTCGACCGCGAGCCCGGCGGTGCCGGCGATGCCCACGACCGAATACTCGTCGGCCGGGAACACCTTCTCGATGTCCCGCTGCGCGATCAGGTTCCCCATCGTGGCGCGCCGGTCGCCGGCCATCACCACGCCGCCGTCGAACGTCGCGGTCACGATCGTCGTGCCGTGCGGCGCCTCGATCGTCACGGGCTGCACCGGAGGCGTCCTACGCGCGGGCAACAGTTCGGGCCGGTAGGCGTCGAGAAATTCGGCGAACGAGGACGACCCGGGGGTCAGGAAGGCAGCCGGTAGACGCCCGGTGCCACGAGTGTTGGCTTCCACACGATCCCTTCCACATAGGTTGCGGCCCGGCGCAACGCGTCGGGTCGATCCTTGAACATGCCCAGTGCGGCATTGCAGTTGAAGCAGAGTACGGCTCGGACCCTACCGGTTTCGTGATCATGATCGACGTGTTCGGGCCTGGCTGCGACACAGATCGGACATACGCCCATTTGGTCGGCGCGCATGCGCCGCAGGTCGGCCTCGGTGAGGCCGTATTTGCGCATGAAGTATCCGGCTCGACTGTCGATTTTGCGACATGATTTACAGCTCGCCGCCAGACCGTCCCATTGCCGGGAACTTTTATGCCATTCGGAGTGCGGTTTGATCTGTTCACATTTCGGACAACGCTTATGTCCGTCCGGCACATCCACCTTCGGACGAACCTTGAATCCCGCGCGCTCCCGCCGGGCACGATAACTTTGCGCACTACGCCTTCGGTTGCACTCACGGCAATATAATGAAAGCCCGTCAGGACTCGCTGCGTTAGATCCGAAGTCCTGAGCGGGCTTCCATCCCTTACAGTCAGGGCAATTCTTGCCCGATTTCAAATCGGACATTTACCCCTATTCACCACCCTTTTGGACAAATCCCCTAACGAATTCCTCAGCGTTCTCCTCGAGCACCTCATCGATTTCGTCCAATACCGAGTCGACGTCGTCCGTCAACTTCTCGTGTCGTTCCTGCACGTCGGACTGGGCCTCGGTAGTGGTCTCGTCGACCTCTTCCGAGCGCTTTGTCGCGCGCTGTTGACCGCCGCTGTCCTTAGTGGCCATGTCACTCACCCCACCTTGTGATCATTTCCTTGAACCGGTGCTTATCCATTCCCCGGAGGGCCTACACCCCCGATCCCGAAGGAGCGGGGGTGTAGGTGCCAACGAGTGTCGGATGCCGTGTGTTCCGGAAGGGGATTTATCCGTTCATTCGCTTTGTTCCCGCGAACGAGCGAGGTCACCCACCCGTGAGGGCGCGGACCAGATCCTCGGCCGTACGGCAGCGGTCCAGCAGGTCCTTCACGTGGGCCTTCGTCCCGCGCAGCGGCTCCAGGGTGGGTACCCGCTGGAGCGAGTCGTGACCCGCGACGTCGAAGATCACCGAGTCCCACGAGGCGGCGGCCACCTCGTCGGCGTACTGCTCCAGACAGCGACCGCGGAAGTACGCCCGGGTGTCCTCCGGCGGCAGGTGCACCGCGCGCTGCACCTCGGCCTCGCCGGCGATCCGCTCGAAGCGGTCCTCCAGCTTGTTGTACAGGCCCTTGTCGGGCCGTACGTCCGCGTACTGGAGGTCGACCAGGTGCAGCCTCGGCGCGTCCCAGTCCAGGGCGTCCCGCTGTCGGTAGCCCTCCAGGAGTTGCAGCTTGGCCACCCAGTCCAGCTCGCGCGCGAGCGACATCGGGTCGGCCTCCAGGCGGGCGAGCACCGACTCCCAGCGGTCGAGCACGTCGGTGGTGTCCGCGTCGACATCCTTGCCGAACCGGTTCTCCACGTACTTGCGGGCCAACTCGAGGTATTCGAGCTGGAGCTGGATCGCGGTCAGCTTGCGGCCGTTGCGCAGCGTGATCAGCTGCTTGAGGGTGGGGTCGTGGGAGACCTCGTGCAGCGTGCGCACGGGCTGGTCCACGGTCAGGTCGTTGCCCAGGAAGCGGTCCTCGATCATCGACAGGACCAGCGCGGTGGTGCCGAGCTTGAGGTAGGTGGACACCTCGGACAGGTTCGCGTCACCGATGATCACGTGCAGGCGCCGGTACTTCTCGGCGTCCGCGTGCGGCTCGTCGCGGGTGTTGATGATCGGCCGCTTGAGCGTGGTCTCCAGGCCGACCTCGACCTCGAAGTAGTCCGCCCGCTGGCTGATCTGGAAGCCGTGGGCGGAGCCGTCCTGGCCGATGCCGACCCGCCCCGCGCCGCAGATCACCTGGCGGGAGACGAAGAACGGGGTCAGGTGTCGGACGATGTCGGCGAACGGCGTGGCGCGCTGCATGAGGTAGTTCTCGTGCGTGCCGTAGGACGCGCCCTTGTTGTCGGTGTTGTTCTTGTACAGCAGGATCTGCTGCCCGCCGGGCAGCTCGGCGGCGCGCCGCGCGGCCTCGGCCATGATGCGTTCGCCGGCCTTGTCCCAGATCACCGCGTCGCGCGGGTTGGTGGTCTCGGGCGCGCTGTACTCCGGGTGGGCGTGGTCGACGTAGAGCCGAGCGCCATTGGTCAGGATCACGTTGGCGAGACCGACGTCCTCGTCGGTGAGCTGGCTCGAGTCGGCCAGCTCGCGCGCGAGGTCGAACCCGCGCGCGTCGCGCAGCGGATTCTCCTCCTCGAAGTCCCAGCGGGCCCGCCGGGCCCGCTGCATCGCTGCGGCGTACGCGTTCACGATCTGGGAAGACGTCAACATCGCGTTGGCGTTCGGATGTCCGGGTACGGAGATCCCGTACTCGGTTTCAATGCCCATCACACGCCGGACGGTCATGCGACCCCCTCGTCCCTCACCCGGCCGGTACCCGAGTCACACTCTCCGTGATCCGGGTACACCCTGGTCATGCTGCCGAGCCTATTGCCGTTGGATTGCCTTGGGGATACGGCCGGAACTATTGCCCTGTGCGGAAGTGTCGTCCCGGCACGGCGCCGCGGCCCGTGTTCGACCTGAACACGGGCCGCGGCATCGGTGGTCAATCGGTACTCGATCGGGATCAGAGGTACTGACCGGTGTTGGCCACGGTGTCGATGGAGCGACCGGCCTCGTCGCCCTGCTTGCCCGAGACCAGCGTGCGGATGTAGACGATCCGCTCGCCCTTCTTGCCGGAGATCCGCGCCCAGTCGTCGGGGTTGGTGGTGTTGGGCAGGTCCTCGTTCTCCTTGAACTCGTCGACGCACGCGGCGAGCAGGTGGGCCACCCGGATGCCCTTCTGGCGGTGCTCCAGGAAGTCCTTGATCGCCATCTTCTTCGCGCGACCGACGATGTTCTCGATCATCGCGCCGGAGTTGAAGTCCTTGAAGTACAGGGTCTCCTTGTCACCGTTGGCGTAGGTGACCTCCAGGAAGCGGTTCTCGTCGTTCTCCGAGTACATCCGCTCCACCGCGACCTGGATCATCCCGGTGACCGTGGCGGCCCGGTTGCCGCCGTGTTCCACCAGGTCGTCGTCGTGCAGCGGCAGCGAGACCTTGAGGTACTTGGCGAAGATGTCCTTGGCCGCCTCGGCGTCCGGACGCTCGATCTTGATCTTCACGTCGAGCCGGCCCGGCCGCAGGATGGCCGGGTCGATCATGTCCTCGCGGTTGGAGGCGCCGATCACGATGACGTTCTCCAGGCCCTCCACGCCGTCGATCTCGGACAGCAGCTGCGGGACGATGGTGTTCTCCACGTCCGAGCTGACGCCCGACCCTCGGGTGCGGAAGAGCGAGTCCATCTCGTCGAAGAAGACGATGACGGGGGTGCCCTCGCTGGCCTTCTCACGAGCCCGCTGGAAGACCAGGCGGATGTGCCGCTCGGTCTCGCCGACGTACTTGTTGAGCAGTTCGGGACCCTTGATGTTGAGGAAGTAGCTCTTGCCCTGTTCGTTGCCCTGGGCCTCGGCCACCTTCTTCGCGAGCGAGTTCGCGACCGCCTTGGCGATCAGCGTCTTGCCGCAGCCGGGGGGGCCGTAGAGCAGGATGCCCTTGGGCGGGCGCAGCTCGTGTTCCTTGAACAGGTCGGGGTGGAGGTAGGGCAGCTCCACCGCGTCGCGGATCATCTCGATCTGGTTCCGCAGACCGCCGATCTTGGTGTAGTCGATGTCCGGGACCTCTTCGAGGACCAGCTCCTCGACCTCGCTCTTGGGAACCCGCTCGTACACGTAGCCCGATCGGGAATCGAGCAGGAGCGAGTCCCCCGCGCGCAGCGGGGAGTCCATCAGCGGCTCGGCGAGGCGCACCACGCGCTCCTCGTCGGTGTGCCCGATGACCAGGGCTCGTTCGCCGTCCTCGAGCAGTTCCTTGAGCATCACCACGTCGCCGACCCGCTCGAACTCCATCGCGTCGACCACGTTCATGGCCTCGTTGAGCATGACCTCCTGGCCACGCTGGAGTTCGTCGAGTTCGATGTTGGGGCTGACGTTCACCCGGAGCTTGCGCCCGCCGGTGAAGATGTCCGCCGTGCCGTCCTCGTTGGCCTGTAGGAACACGCCGAACCCCGAGGGGGGTTGGGCGAGTCGGTCCACTTCCTCCTTGAGGGCCACGATCTGGTCGCGGGCCTCCCTCAAGGTCGCGACCAATCGCTCGTTCTGTGTGGTCATACCGGCCAAGGACGTCTGAAGATCGACGACCCGCTCCTCGAGCAAACGGCTCTGGCGCGGTGAGTCGGCGAGCTTGCGACGCAGGACGGCGACTTCCTGCTCTAGAAAAGAAACCTGGCTTACGAGGTCGTCCGTACCCCGAGCCGGCCTCCCACCACGGTTCATGTCGTCGTCGTGGACTGCCACGGCCCTCACCTCCTCCTGGGAGCTGCGACGTCTCCGACCCTACCTACGGCAGGAGGGGTTGAAACCCCTTGATCAGCAAGACTGTCCGGGCGTGTCCGATCTTCACCCGTGCGATTGCCCCCACGCTTGTGAGGATCAGATACCCACCTCACCACCTCGGGAAGCAGCCGCGAGTAGGGTCTGTTGGTCGCGTGTCGATACGAATCGGTGAAGAGAGAGGCCGCATGTCCGCGGAAAACGAACCCCTCGAGGTCTGGATCGATCAGGATCTCTGCACCGGGGACGGCATCTGCGTCCAATACGCGCGAGAGGTCTTCGAGCTGGACATCGACGGCCTCGCGTACGTCAAGGGCGACGACGACGAGCTGCGCACCGAGCCGGGCGCGGTGGTCCCGGTGCCCGCGCCGCTGCTGGTGGAAGTGATCGACGCCACACGCAAGTGTCCCGGCGATTGCATCCACATGCGCCGGGTTTCCGACGGCGTCGAGGTGTATGGGCCGGACGCGTCCTGAATTCCGCTTCGTACACCGCTGTCTGGCGACGCGTCAGATCCGTTGGGCACCGAGCGGGGTGAGTCGCCAACGGAGCGTGCCGTCGACGTCGGGGCAGCAGCGGGGGACGTCCGGGCCGGACCAACCCAGGGTGTGCGCGGTGATCGAGTCGCCGTCCCGGGTGACGTCGCTCACCAGCAGGCCCTCGTCGGTGTCGAGCAGGGTGGCCACCAGCCGGGGTGTACCGGTGTCCGCGGCGGCGTAGGCCAGCAGCGCGGCGGGCGGGCTGCCGGAGCCGGCCGCGCACTCGACCCGGACCACGGTGGGGCCGGTCGGGTCGGTCAGCACGGTCTTGAGCTGTGCGCCCACGCCCGGGCAGTCGATCGGGAAGTCGATCCGCGCGAGCTCCGCCTCGGTGGGACCGCCGGCGGGTCGGCTGCGGGAGAGCGGCACGGCCTGCGCGGCCTCGGGCGCGCGCCCCGCCGACTGCCCCTGGTGGGACGTGCTCGTGGTGTGCTCCCCCGGTTGGATGGTGCGCGGCGCGGCCGGTGGATCCTGCTGATTGGGGCGGTCCCCGGCGGGCGCGGTGACCCCCGGTATGCCGCCGTCCAGGGAGGCCGCGGCCCAGATCACCAGGCCGGTGCCGACGATGAGCGCGAACACGATGGCCGCGGCGGCGAAGGCGATGCCGTTGCGGACGTCGGGGACCTCGACGCGCCGGGGCGCGGAGGGGTCGGATGGTGCGTCGGTGGTCACGAGCCCGCGGGTACTGTCGCCGCGCGCGGGCCGGGTCTCGGGGTGATCGTCCGCCACGGTGGACGACCTTATGCGGCGGGCCGGGTCCCGGTACAGGGTCCCGGCCCGCCTTGTCTCAACCATTGCCTGACGATGGGTCAGGATTCGAGCGGGGTACCGGCCTCCGCGCCGGGGCCGGCGTAGTCGTCGCCGTAGGAGCCCTTGGACGGACGGCGCCGGCGCAGCGGCGGCTCGACCCCGTCGGCGAGGCGCCGGGCGGTGACCAGGAAGCCGGTGTGGCCGATCATCCGGTGGTCGGGGCGGACCGCGAGGCCCTCGACGTGCCAGGAGCGGACCATCGACTCGAAGGGCTGCGGCTCGGTGAAGCAGTTCATCACGCGCATGGTCTCCACGGTGCGCGAGAGCTGCGTGGTGGTGGCCACGTAGCAGCACACCAGGCCGCCGGGCGCGAGCGCCTTGTAGACCGCGTCCAGGCATTCCCAGGGCGCGAGCATGTCGAGGATCACCCGGTCGACCCCGGTCTCCACGAGGTTGTCCTGGAGGTCCCCGACGGTGAGCTTCCAGGCGGGGTGGGGGGCGCCGAAGTAGCGCTCGACGTTCTTGCGGGCGATGTCCGCGAAGTCCTGTCGGCGTTCGTAGGAGGCGAGCTGCCCGGTGTCGCCGATGGCGCGGAGCAGGAAGGTGCTCAGCGCGCCGGAGCCGACGCCGGCCTCGACGACGCGGGCGCCGGCGAAGATGTCGGCCATCGCGAGGATCTGGCCGGCGTCCTTCGGGTAGATCACCGCGGCGCCGCGGGGCATGGACAGGACGAAGTCGGGGAGCAGAGGTCGCAGCGCGAGGTAGTCGGTGTTCCCGGTGGACCGTACGACGGTCCCTTCGGGAGCGCCGATCAGCGCGTCGTGTTGAAACGAGCCCTTGTGGGTGTGGAACGCCTTGCCCGCTTCGAGCGTGAAGGTGTGGTGGCGGCCCTTGGGATCGGTCAGCTGAACCTGGTCCCCGACCTGGAAGGGTCCGCGCCTGCGCGCGGCACCGGTCGGTTCGGACATGGGGGTCAGCCTAGTCGGTCGTGGGCGACGCTCCGACGCGTGGGTGCGGGCCCCGTGGGGGTCAAACCGGGACTCGGTTGCATAGCATCTTGGACGTGACTGATTCGAGCAGGCCGCAGGGACGCAGGATGCGGCAGGACGACGCCCCGCGCCGGGAGCCGAGGCGTGGCCTGCTCATGGGGCGCCCCTTCGGGGTGCCGGTCTATGTCGCGCCGACGTGGTTCGTGATCGCCGCGGTGATCACCGTGTTGTTCGCGCCGACCTTCGAGAGCCTGTTCCCGGATCTGGGTCCGTGGCGGTTCGTGTTGTCGTTCGGCTTCGCGGTGCTCTTGTACGTGTCCGTGCTGGTGCACGAGTTGGCGCACGCGGTGACGGCGCTGCGGCTGGGCTTGCCGGTGCGGCGGATCACCATCCAGTTCCTGGGCGGGGTGTCCGAGATCGACAAGCCGGAGACGGCCCGGCACGAGTTCCTGGTGTCGGCGGCGGGTCCGGCGTTGTCGCTGCTGCTCGGCGGCGGTTTCTGGGTGATCGGTCTGGCGCTGGACGTGGACACGCTGGCGGGGCGGATGATCGCTCTGTTGGCGGTGTCCAATCTGCTGGTGGCGGCGTTCAACCTGTTGCCGGGGCTGCCGCTGGACGGTGGCCGGATGTTGCGGGCGGTGGTGTGGCGGATCAGCGGGCGGCCGTTGGCCGGCACGATCGCGGCGTCCTGGGCGGGTCGGGTGCTCGCGGTGGTGGTGCTGATCGCGGCGGCGCTGTGGTCGCTGGGCGCGGACGCGGGCGCGCGCACGTACACGTTGATCTTCGGTGCGTTGGTGGCCGGATTCATGTGGGCGGGTGCGGTGCAGTCGCTGCGCGCGGAGCGGCTGCGGGAGCGGTTGCCGGAGCTGCGGGTGCGGTTGTTGACCCGGCGGGCGATCCCGGTGGCGGCGGATGTGCCGTTGTCGGAGGCGCTGCGGCGGGCGCACGAGGAGGGTGCGCGCGGGCTGGTCGTGGTGGATCGGGGCGGGGATCCGGTCGGGGTGGTGCGTGAGGCCGCGGTGTTGGCGACGCCGGAGCACCGCAGGCCCTGGGTGGCGGTGGGACCGTTGGCGCGGGATCTGGCGCCGGGGATGAAGGTGGGCGCGGATCTGGCCGGGGAGGATCTGCTGGTCGCGATGCGGGCGGCGCCGGCGAGTGAGTACCTGGTGGTGGAGCGGGACGGCGGGGTGTACGGGGTGTTGTCCCGGAGCGATGTCGAGCATGCGTTTTTGGCCATGATGCGGGGTTGAGGGCGGGGGTTTTCGGCCTCACTCGCCGGCCGGGCTGAAGGGTTCGTACGGCTTTGGTGTTGCGAGTGCGGTGCGTGGCGCTCGGCTTCTTTGGCCTCGAACGCCGGCCGGGCTGAAGGGTGTTGCGGGTGTGGTGAGTGGTGCTTGGCTTCCCTTGGCTTCAGGCCCGGCCGGGTGGGGGTGGGTCAGGTGGTGGGGGTGATGGTGATGGTGTAGCGGCCGTCTCGGGTGGTGGTGATTCGGGCCGTGTTGTCGCGTGTGTCGGTGTGGGTGCGGCCGGGGCCGGTGACGCGGATGGTCGGGGGCTTGGCGTAGACGTCCTTGGGGAGGACGATCTCGGTGGGGCCCTGGACGCCTCGGCGGGTGGTGAAGGTGAGCGTGTAGGTGCGGGTGTCCGGGTCGTAGCCGAAGCTCTCGGGGTTGCCGGCCACGGCGCGCGCGTAGGGCTGCACCAGCAGTTTGTTGTTGGGCTTCATCCGACCCTCGGCGTCCAGCGTGCAGTAGCCGCCGCCGTTGCACCATTGCCAGCCCGCCCAGCCGGTGCCGAAGCGGTCCATGGCCGCGGTCATCCGCTTGTAGAACAGCGGGATGTTGGGCAGCGACTGGTCCGGCGGCCCCCACTCCCCCACGATCACCGGGAGCTTGTTCGCCTTCGGGTAGGCGGTGATCGCGGCTTCGTAGTTCTCGATGAAGCCGCCGTCGGGGTCGTAGTCGGCGCCGGTCTCCATCGCGGTCTCGTAGAAGTGCGGGGCGTAGACGACCTTGTCGTCGGTGATCGGGCCGAGCGCGGTGGGCAGGCCCAGGCCGACCACGGGGGTGGGTTCGACCAGGATCCAGTTGCGTCGGTCGACCAGCCGGATCGCGTCGGTGAGCCGGTTCCACATGTCGGTGATCTGGGTCGATTCGAGCCGGGCGGCGGCGGTGGGGATGTCCTCGCCCTCGCGGAAGCGGCCCATCGGCTCGTTCATCAGGTCGTAGCCGAGCACGGCGGGGTGCCGGCCGAACGTGGCGGCGACCTTGATCCACATCCGTGCGTGCGCGCTTCGCAGGTCGCGGTCGTTGTACAGGTGGTCGAAGGCGGCCTGCACGCCGGGCGTGTAGTACTCGGCGAACCAGTCGCCGGGGACCGGCTCGTACGGCAGGCCCTCGTCGCGGGTGGTCCATTCCGGGTTGCCCCGGTGGTCGTTGAAGTACGGGCCGTAGATGTCCTGGTGGGCGTCCAGGACGACCTTGATGTGGTACTTCTCGGCCCAGCCCAGGACGCGTTCCATCCGGGCCAGGTAGTCGCGGCTGTAGCGGCCGGGGCGCGGTTCCAGGTCGTCCCAGAAGAACAGCACCCGGGCCAGGTTGAAGCCGCGGTCGGAGAGTTCGCGGAACTGCTTCTCGGTGACGTCCTTGAACGCCTCCGCGCCCCGGTGCTCCTTGTCGCCGATGTTGAAGCCGCGCCATTGGGTGGCCCGGCCGCGCTCGTCGGCGATGAAGGTGCGGTCGCCGACGGTGATCTTGTCCGGTCCGCGGCCGGGTCGGTCCTCGTGCGCGGACGCGGGGGTGGGCAGTCCCGCCAGGAGCAGGCCGCCGGTGATCGCGGCGGCCACGTGCAGCCGGGTGCGGGTGGGGACGCGCATGGGACCTCCGTCGGGGTTGCGGATGGGGTGTGTGGGACCCGTGGTGCCGGGACTCTACTGAGCGGTAGTGGCGATTGACAGAGGCCCCGGGCCACTCGGGCGCTCAGGGTGTCGCCCCGCACGCTTAGGGTGGTCGCCATGAGTGTCAGCCCCTCCGAAACCGCCTCCGACGAGGACACCCCGGCCGTCGAGCCCATCACCGACGCCGCGGGTGTCGTGGTGCCCGCCCAGGCCGGTGAGCTCGGACCCCGGCCGCCGGTGTCGTTGTCGCCGTCCCGGGCCGCGGACTTCATGCAGTGTCCGCTGCTGTACCGGCTGCGGGTGATCGACAAGCTGCCGGAGAAGCCGAGCGCCGCGGCCACGCGCGGCACGGTCGTGCACACGGTGCTGGAGCGGCTGTTCGACCTGCCCAGCGGCGAGCGCACGCCGGAGCGGGCGGTGGCGCTGGTGCGGCCGGCGTGGGACGAGTTGCTGGCCGAGCGCCCGGAGTTGGCGGAGTTGTTCGGCGAGGACGTCGCGGGCCTGGGCACCTGGTTGCAGGACGCGGACAAGCTGGTCGAGCGGTATTTCACGCTGGAGGACCCCAACCGGCTGGAGCCCGCCCGGCGTGAGCTCTACGTGGAGACGACGCTGGAGGACGGCCTGATCCTGCGCGGGGTCGTGGACCGGCTCGACGTGGCGCCGGCGGGCGATCTGCGGGTGGTGGACTACAAGACGGGCAAGGCCCCGGCGCCGATGTTCCAGGACAAGCCGCTGTTCCAGATGAAGTTCTACGCGCTGGTGTTGTGGCGGCAGCACGGCCGGGTGCCGCGCCGGTTGCAGCTCGTGTATCTGGGCAGCGGCGACGTGATCACCTACGACCCGGACGAGGGCGAGTTGCTGGCGGTCGAGCGCAAGCTGCGGGCGCTGTGGCAGGCGATCGACCTGGCGACCCGGACGGGCGAGTGGCTGCCCCGGAAGTCGAAGTTGTGCGGGTGGTGCGATCACCGGGAGGTGTGCCCCGAGTTCGGTGGCACACCTCCGGTGTATCCGTTGCCCGTGGTGCCCGCGTAGCCGCCGGTCGCCGCCTCCGCCCCGGTCAGATCGCGCCGGGGCGGACCAGGCCGCTCTCGTAGGCGTAGACGGCGGCCTGGACCCGGTCGCGCAGGCCGAGCTTGGTCAGCACGTGGCCAACGTGGGTCTTGACGGTGGTCTCGCTGACGTACAGCTCGGCGGCGATCTCCGCGTTGGACATCCCGCGCGCGACCAGGCGCAGCACCTCCACCTCGCGTTCGGTGAGCATCGCGAGCGTGTCGGGCGTGGGGTCCTCGGCGGAGGGCAGCCGTGCGGCGTACATGTCCAGGAGTCGCCGGGTGATGCTGGGTGCGAGTAGCGCCTCGCCCTCGGCGATCACCCGGATCGCGGTGACCAGGTCGTCGGCGGGCACGTCCTTGAGCAGGAAGCCGCTCGCTCCCGCGCGCAGTGCCTCGACCACGTACTCGTCGAGGTCGAAGGTGGTGAGCACGAGCACGCGGGCGGTGTTCTCCCCGTCGCGGCCCGATCCGGCGATCCGCCGGGTGGCCTCGACGCCGTCCATGCGGGGCATGCGGATGTCCATCAGCACCACGTCGGGCTGCAGGGCGCGGACCTGTTCGACGGCCTGTTCGCCGTCGGCGGCCTCGCCGACCACGGCGATGTCGGGCTCGGCCTCCAGGATCATCCGGAAGCCGGTGCGCAGCAGTGGCTGATCGTCGACCAGGATGACGCGGATCGTCATGGGCGGGTCTGCTCCAGTCGGTCGGGGGCGACACCGTCCGGCGGGGCGGCGGTGTCGGCGGTGTTCGTGGTGGACAGGGGGATGCGCGCGAGGACCTCGAAGCCGTCCTGGGCCCGGGGCCCCGCGTACAGGCGTCCACCGTAGAGGGAGACCCTCTCACGCATCCCGAGCAGGCCGTGCCCGGTGCGGTCGCCGGTGGGTGCGGTGCTGCCGCCTCGGCCGTCGTCGGCGACGCGGACCAGGAGTTCGGTGCGGCTGTAGCGCAGGAGTACGCGGGCCTCGGCGGGGCCGGCGTGCTTGAGCGTGTTCGTGAGGGCTTCCTGGACGATCCGGTAGGCCGCCAGGTCGATGCCCGGCGGCAGCTCGCAGGGGGCGCCCTCCAGGGACAGCTCGACCGGGAGCCCGGCCTCGCGGACCTGGGTGACCAGCGTGTCGAGTTGGTCCAGGCCCGGCTGGGGGGCGTTGTGGCCCTCGTTGGGCCCGCCCACCGCGTCGGTGGTGTCGCGCAGGATGCCGACCAGGCGGCGCATCTCCACCAGCGCGCCGCGGCCGGTCTGCTCGACCGCGGCCATCGCCTCCTTGGCCCGGTCCGGATTGCGCGCGACCATCCGCTGCGCGGCGGAGGCCTGCACGGTCATCACCGAGACGTGGTGGGCGACCACGTCGTGCAGTTCGCGGGCGATCCGGCCGCGTTCCTCGGCGATCGCGGCGCGGGTGTCGGCCTCGCGGGTGCGCTCCAGGCGGTCGGCGCGGGCCTCGAGTTCGGCGGTGTAGGCGCGCCGGAAGCCGACGCTGCGGGCGAACGCCCAGACCGCGAACATCGCGGCGAGGTTGGCGACGATGTCGAGGAACTCCACGTCGCTGTCGCGCAGTGCCAGCCACGCGATGGTGGCGCTCTCGGTGAACGCGAGCGCGCACGCGGCGGGCACCCGGGAGCGGCCGACCGCGACCGCGTACAACGCGACGATCTGGCCGATCCCGGCGCCGGCGGATTCGTAGTTCGCGCCGGCCAGGAGCAGTCCGGCGACGCTGACCGCGATCAGCACGCGCAGCGAGTGTGCGCCGCGCCACAGCAGCGGGACGGCGGTGAGCACGGCGAGCAGGATGCCCCACACGTCCGGGTCGCGGACGTCGTCGCGGCCGAGTTCGTGGAAGTACAGGCCGCCCACGGCGAATACCGTCAGCAGCAGCACCAGCGCCAGGTCGAGCACGGTGGGGCGCGGCCACGGCTGGCGGGTGTCGCGGCGGAGTTCCTGGACGAAGTCGGCCAGGCAGGCCCGTGCTCGGGCGAGCCGGGGCACCGATGGGCTCGGTCCGGGCGGGGCTGGGGTCCCGGCGGGGGTGTCCGGGGCGGGGGTCACGGCGCGCACGTCTCTTACGGTAGAGCCCCCGGCCGGGGGTTATGACCCCCCAGGGGCGCGGTCTCGTCCCCTGGGAGGAGCGGTGGGCCGATCTCCTCCTCGGGGCGGAGTCGCGGGCCGTACTCAACGGTGTGGCGGCGCGGGCGAGGGGGTGCGGCGAACGCGAGGGACTTCCCTGAAGCCCTGCCGTTCGCGATCACCAACACTGGACAACACACGGGGAACCCGGAAACGGGAACCGCGGGGATGTACTACGGGGGTAGTACGGGGGTCCGATCCTCTCGGGGTTCGGGCGGAGCACGACCAGGAGACCTCTCGGCGGTCACGGGGACGGGGGAAACCGCCGCCGGGAGGTCGACAGGGCCGACGGGGAAGCAGTACGGGTCGGAGCACGGGGGCTCCGGCACGGGGGAACGCAGTACACGGGGAATGCGGTACCGCAGTACACGGGGGAAAGCAGTACGGGGGAAACGCAGTACGGGGGAAACACGGGGATGTGGGAGCGGGCGGGCCTTCGGGCCCGTCCGCTCCCACCCGTTTGTGCCGACGGTGTAGGGCGGGGGTCGGCTTCCGAGCGCCTCGGGTTCGGCGCGTGGGGCGCGGCGCGCGGGGGCGCGGCCGGCTCAGCGGGCGACGCGGGAGCGGACCAGTTCGCCCAGGAAGGCCAGGTCGACCTCTTCGAGGGAGTCGACCACCGTGCGCGTCGGGGCGGGCGCGATCGGCGTCATGCTCGGCACCGCCAACACGACGCAGCCGGCCGCCTCGCCGGAGGCGATGCCGGTGGGCGAGTCCTCGACGACCACGCAGGACCACGGCTGGGCGTCCAGGCGGCGGGCCGCGGTCAGGTACGGGTCGGGGTGTGGCTTGGTGTTGGCGATCTCGTCGCCGGCCAGGGTGAAGCGGAAGTGGTGGGCGCCCAGCGAGGGCAGCACCGCGTCGACGATCACCCGCTGGGAGGCGGTGACCAGCGCGCACGGCACGCCGGCGTCGTCGACCTCGGCGAGCAGCCGCTTGGCGCCCGGGCGCAGGTCCACGCCGTCGCGCAGCGCGGCGACCATGCCGGTGTTGATCCGGTGCTCGAGTTCGGCGGGCGCGACGTCGAGGCCGGAGACCGAGAGCAGGTAGGCGACGGCGCGCTCCATCGGGCTGCCGAGCAGGTGCTCGGCGTGTTGCGCGGTGAGGGTGAAGCCGAGGTCGGCCATGACCGCGGTCTCGGTGGCGAACCAGTTGCGTTCGGTGTCGACCAGGGTGCCGTCCATGTCGAACAGGACTGCCGCGAGGCCGTGGCCCGGGCGTGCTCCGGTCGTGGTCGTGAGCGCTGCCGTCATCGTGTGGCCGCCTCTCCCCCGGTGCGGGAAATCGTGGTGTGGATGGGGTGGGTCGATCTCCTCACGCGGGGTCTCCATTGGGGTGCGATCCGCCGGTTGGCTCCGGCGGGTCCTCGATTGTGCGGCCCCGTCAGGGATTGGGCAACCGCCGAACGGGGTCGTATGCGGAAACGGTGACCGAAGCGGTCACGGCGAGCGGGTTCGCCAGCTCGGCGATCGCGGAGCGCAGCCGCCCGGGGTCGGTGTGCCAGGCGCTGGGGCCCATCGCCACCACGGTGGCGATGGCGGTGTGGTCGAGCGCCATGGTGAAGGTGTGCGTGTGCCGCTCGCGCACGGTGAACCAGGGCGCGAGTTTGGCGTCGATGCGTTCCTGCTTGTCCGGGTCGACCTGGAGCAGGCCGAGCGCGGGCACCAGTTCGGCGAGGTGTCCCGCGGTGGGCGCGGCGACCACCAGGGTGCCCTCGGCGGCCAGGATCCGGTGCAGTTCGGGCGGGTTGCGCGGGGCGAACACGTTGAGCACCCGCGCCGCGGCGCCGGTGCGTACCGGCAGGGGGCGCCACGCGTCGCAGACGGCGGCGCCCATCCGCGGGTGTGCGCGGGCGGCCCGGCGCAGCGCGTACTTGGAGATGTCCAGGGCCAGCCCGTGCCGCTCGGGCAGCGCGTCCAGCACGCGGGCGAGGTGGTGTCCGGTGCCCGCGCCGACGTCGACGAGGGCGCCGGGCACCGGGCCCGCGCTCGCGGCGGCCAGCGCGTCGCCGATCGGGTCGTAGTGGCCCGCGCCGAGGAAGTCGACGCGGGCCGCGACCATGGCGGCGGTGTCGGCGGTGCCCACCGAGCCGGTGCCGGTGAGCAGGTTGACGTAGCCCTGCTTGGCGACGTCGAAGCTGTGCCCGGCGGCGCAGCGCAGGGTGCTGTCCGCCGCCGCCAGGTCCGCGCCGCAGTGCGGGCAGGCGAGGGTTCCTACGACGTCGCCGAGCATGTGCCTCGTTCTTGGGTGACGGGTGGGCCGGGTCGCCTCAGCGGGCGTTGAAGTAGTTCGCCTCGGGGTGGTGCAGCACGATCGCGTCGGTGGATTGTTCCGGGTGCAGTTGGAACTCCTCGGACAGTTCGACGCCGATCCGCTCGGGCTTGAGCAAGCCGGTGATCTTGGCCCGGTCCTCCAGGTCGGGACAGGCGCCGTAGCCGAGCGAGAAGCGCGCGCCGCGGTAGTGCAGCTTGAGCATGCCGTCGAGGTCGTTCGGGTCTTCGCCGGCGAAGCCGAGTTCGGCGCGGACCCGGGCGTGCCAGTACTCGGCCAGGGCCTCGGCGAGCTGGACGGACAGGCCGTGCAGTTCGAGATAGTCGCGGTAGGAGTTCTCGGCGAACAGCTTCGCGGTGGCGTCGGACAGGCGCGGGCCCATGGTGGCGATCTGGAAGCCGACCACGTCGATCTCGCCGGAGTCCTCCGGGCGGAAGAAGTCGGCCAGGCACAGGTGCCGGTCGCGGCGTTGGCGCGGGAAGGTGAACCGGGTGCGTTCGTTGCCCGCGTCGTCGAGCACGATCAGGTCGTCGCCCTTGGACACGCACGGGAAGTAGCCGTAGACCACGCCGGCGTCGAGCAGGTTGTCGGTGACGATGCGGTCGAGCCAGTAGCGCAGGCGCGGGCGGCCCTCGGTCTCGACCAGTTCCTCGTAGGAGGGCCCGTCGCCGCCCCGGGTGGGCTTGAGGCCCCACTGGCCCATGAAGGTGGCGCGCTCGTCCAGCCACGAGGCGTAGTCGTTCAGCTGAATGCCCTTGACCACGCGGTCGCCCCAGAACGGCGGGGTGGGCACGGGGTTGTCGGCGGCCACGTCCGAGCGGGCGGGCATCTCCTCAGGTTCGGTCTCGATCACTTTGGCGGCGGCGACCTTGCGTCGGCGCAGCGCGGGCAGTTCGACGCCGGGCACGCCGCGCTTGACGCCCATCAGGGCGTCCATCAGGCGCAGGCCCTCGAACGCGTCGCGGGCGTAGCGGACCTCGCCGGCGTAGATGTCGTAGAGGTCCTCTTCGACGTAGGCGCGGGTCAGGGCCGCGCCGCCGAGGATGACCGGGTAGCCGGCGGCCAGGCCGCGGGTGTTCAGCTCCTGGAGGTTTTCCTTCATGATCACGGTGGACTTGACCAGCAGGCCGGACATCCCGATCACGTCGGCGCGGTGTTCCTCGGCGGCTTCCAGGATGGCCGAGACCGGCTGCTTGATGCCGATGTTGACCACGTTGTAGCCGTTGTTGGACAGGATGATGTCGACGAGGTTCTTGCCGATGTCGTGCACGTCGCCCTTGACGGTGGCCAGCACGATGGTGCCCTTGCCGTCTTCGCCCTCGACCTTTTCGATGTGCGGTTCCAGGTGCGCGACGGCGGACTTCATCACTTCGGCGGACTGGAGCACGAAGGGCAGTTGCATCTGGCCGGAGCCGAACAGTTCGCCGACCACCTTCATGCCGGCCAGGAGCGTGTCGTTGATGATCACCAGCGCGCTGCGCTCGCGCAGTGCCTCGTCCAGGTCCTCTTCCAGGCCGGCCCGCTCGCCGTCGATGATCCGGCGCTCGAGGCGCTCGTTCAGCGGCAGTGCGGCCAGTTCCTGGGCGCGGGTGGCGCGTACCGACTTGGCGTCGACGCCCTCGAACAGCTCCAGGAAGCGCTGGAGCGGGTCGTAGTCCTCGCGGCGGCGGTCGTAGACCATGTCGAGGGCGACCTCGCGCTGCTCCTCGGGGATGCGCGCCATCGGCAGGATCTTGCTGGCGTGCACGATCGCCGAGTCCAGGCCGGCTTCGATGCACTCGTTGAGGAAGACCGAGTTGAGCACGATGCGGGCGGCCGGGTTGAGGCCGAAGGAGACGTTGGACAGGCCCAGGGTGGTCTGTACGTCGGGGTGGCGGCGCTTGATTTCGCGGATCGCCTCGATCGTCTCGATGCCGTCCCGGCGGGTCTCCTCCTGGCCGGTGCCGATCGGGAAGGTGAGCGCGTCGATGATGATGTCGGAGACCTTGATCCCCCACTCGCCGGTGAGGGCGGTGATCAGCCGTTCGGCGACCCGGACCTTCCATTCGGCGGTGCGGGCCTGGCCCTCCTCGTCGATGGTGAGCGCGACCACGGCCGCGCCGTGCTCCTTGACGAGCGGCATGATCCGGCGAAAGCGCGAGGTGGGGCCGTCGCCGTCCTCGTAGTTGACGGAGTTGACCACGGCGCGCCCGCCGAGCAGTTCCAGGCCCGCCTCGAGCACCTCGGGCTCGGTGGAGTCGAGCATGATCGGCAGTGTGGACGCGGTGGCCAGCCGGCCGGCCAGCGCCTTCATGTCGGCGACGCCGTCGCGGCCGACGTAGTCGATGTTCAGGTCGAGCATGTGCGCGCCGTCGCGGGTCTGGTCGCGGGCGATGTCGAGGCAGTCGTCGTAGCGGCCTTCGAGCATGGCCTCGCGGAACGCCTTGGAGCCGTTGGCGTTGGTGCGCTCGCCGATGGACAGGTAGGACAGGTCCTGGCGGAAGGGCACCGACTGGTACAGCGACGCGGCGGCGGGCTCGTGCCGGGGGTGGCGCGGGGCGAGTTCGCGCCCGTGCACGCGGTCGACGACGGCCTTCAGGTGCGCGGGGGTGGTGCCGCAGCAACCGCCGACCAGGGCCAGGCCGTATTCGGTGGTGAACGTGTCGTGCGCGTCGGCCAGTTCCTCGGGGGTGAGCGGGTAGTGCGCGCCGTCCTTGGTGAGGATCGGCAGGCCGGCGTTGGGCATCGCGGTGACCCCGATGCCGGCGTGCTTGGCCAGGTGGCGCAGGTGTTCGCTCATCTCGACCGGGCCGGTGGCGCAGTTGAGTCCGATGAAGTCGATGCCCAGCGGCTCCAGGGCGGTCAGTGCCGCGCCGATCTCGGAGCCCATCAGCATCGCGCCGGTGGTCTCGACGGTGACCTGGGCGAAGATCGGCAGGTCGACGCCGGCCTTGGCGAGCGCGCGCTGCGAGCCGATGATCGAGGCCTTGGTCTGGAGCAGGTCCTGGCTGGTCTCGATGAGCAGGGCGTGCGCGCCGCCGTCGATCAGGCCGGCCGCGTTGATCTCGAACGCGTCGCGCAGCGTGGCGAAGGGGACGTGGCCCAGGCTGGGCAGCTTGGTGCCGGGGCCGATCGAGCCGAGCACCCAGCGCGGCCGGTCGGGGGTGGAGTACTCGTCGGCCACTTCACGGGCGATCCGGGCGCCGGCCTCGGCGAGCTCGTAGATGCGGTCCTGGATGTCGTACTCGCCCAGGTTGCCGAGGTTGGCGCCGAAGGTGTTGGTCTCGACGCAGTCGACGCCGACGTCGAAGTACTCCTTGTGCACGTTGCGCACGATGTCGGGGCGCGTGACGTTGAGGATCTCGTTGCAGCCTTCGTGGCCCTGGAAGTCGTCCAGGCTGGGATCCTGGGCTTGGAGCATGGTTCCCATCGCTCCATCGGCGACGACGACGCGGGTGGCGAGTGCTTCGCGAAGCTGCTGCGGGGTGGCTGTCATGAGAATGCGTCTCCGATGGGTGCGACGGCTGTCGGCTTGCCCGGGTCCGTCGAGACGGATCGGGCCAGAGCGCCAGCTTAATGCGCTCGCCGCGCGCGGCCCGGTGACGCGCGGGTGACGTCGCCCACTGGTCACCCCGCGCTCACCCGCGCTCACCGGGCCGTATGCGTCGCGTTCGCCGGGCGGTGCCCGGATTTCACTGTGGGCGAAGTCGACGCGGGCGGGTCTGGCCGAGGGTGCCTCAACCCGTAATGTGGGGACCGTACAGCTCTCGCGGCCTCGGGGACGGGTGCCCGCGGCGCACGGATCCCGGCCACGGCCGGAAGGAGGCACTGGGTGATCGAGCTCGACGACCTGCCCGAGCTGATCGACCCCGTCATGGTGGCCGCGTTCGAGGGGTGGAACGACGCGGGCGATGCCGCTTCCGCCGCGATCGAGCACCTCGACCGGGTTTGGAAGGGCGAGGTGTTCGCGGCGTTGGACGCCGAGGACTACTACGACTTCCAGGTCAATCGCCCGACGATATGGCTGGACGGGGACACCCGGCGGATCACCTGGCCCACCACCCGGCTGTCGGTGGTCCGGTTGGCCGAGCCGCGCCGCGATCTGGTGCTGGTGCACGGCATCGAGCCGAATCTGCGCTGGCGCTCGTTCTGCAACGAACTGCTGGGCTTCGCGCACGAGTTGGGTGTGGAGACGGTGGTGGTGCTGGGCGCGATGCTGGGCGACGCGCCGCACTCGCGGCCGGTCCCGGTCAACGGCACCACGTCGGATCCGGTGGTGGCCGCGAACGTGGGGCTGGAGCAGTCCCGGTACGAGGGGCCGACCGGCATCGTGGGCGTGTTCCAGGAGGCGTGCGCGCACGCGGGGATGCCTGCGTTGACGTTCTGGGCCTCGGTGCCGCACTACGTCGCGCAGCCGCCTTCGCCCAAGGCCACGCTGGCGCTGTTGCGCCGGCTGGAGGATTTCCTGGACGTGACCGTCCCGATGGGTGAGCTGGCCGAGGACGCGCGGGCGTGGCAGGTGGGGGTGGATCAGCTCGCGGCCGAGGACACCGAGGTCGCGGAGTATGTGCGCTCGCTGGAGGCGGCGCGGGACACCGAGGACCTGCCCGAGGCGTCCGGTGACGCGATCGCGGCCGAGTTCGAGCGTTACCTCAAGCGCAAGGGCGATCAGGCCGAGGGGTGATCGGGGCTCGGGTGGTCGGAATCCGGTGAGCGGGGCCGGTGGGCGGGCTCCGGCGACGGACCGGGTGATCGGGGCCGGCGATCGGGGCCGGTGAGCGGGGCCTGTGATCGGATCTGGTGGCCGGGGCTCCGGTGATCGGACCGGGAGTGGTCGGGGCCGGGTGGTCGGCCCTGCGTGGTCGGCCCTGCGTGATCGGCCCGCGGGGTGGTCAGGCCGAGCGCCGGCGCAGTTCCAGGGTCGCGAGCGGGATGAATCCGCCGGTGCCCGGTGCCGCGGCGGCGTCGGGGCCGGACAGTCGGCGGAGCATGGCCAGGGCGATGCGCTCGCCCTGTGCCTTGGCCCGTTCGGCGCGCGGTCCGGCGAAGCCGCCGTCGACGGTGGCCCGCCACAACTGGACCCAGCGGCCGAAGTGCCGGGCGGTCAGTGGCGCGGCGCGGTGCAGCGTGTGGTGCACGGCGAACGCGTCGCCGCGGTAGTCGGCGGTGCGCAGCAGCGCGCGCTCCCAGAAGTCGGTGATCCGGGGCAGGTGCGCGTCCAGGTCGGTGCCGGCGATCTCGGTGAAGTAGGCGCCGATCACCGGGTCGGCGAAGGCCGCGCCGTAGAAGCGGCGCAGGAGCGCGTCCAGGTCGGCGCGGGTGGTGATGTCGGCGAGGTCGGCGCGGGCGCTGTGCGGGCCCGGGTGGGCCTCGTGTGGGTGTCCCCGGTCCGCTCGCGGCGCGTGCGGCGTGTGCGGTGCTCGCGGGTGCGGCGCCGGGCGCGACGTGCCGGTCTCCGGTTCCGCCCGGTGCGGTTGTCTCCGGTCCGGTTCCCTCTGGTTCGGCCCTGCCCGGTCCGGTTCTGCCCGGTCCCGGGCCGCGCGGAGCGTGAGGTCCGTCGGTTCGCGTGTGCCGTCGCCGTGCATGCCCGCCAGTTTAGGCGGCCGGTGTTCGGGGGCCCGGGCCGAACGGCCCGCGCGGGTGGGGTCCTGGGACCCCGCCCGCGCGGTCTGTGCCGAGTCCGCCGTCCGCGCCGGTGGACGGCGGGCCCGTTCGTGGTGTCGTGACCGGGCACCCCGGTGGGCCCGGCCACGACCTTGCGGTCACGAAGCGGTGAAGGCGGCCGCGTTCGTGGCCGCGCCCTCGGGGCTAGCCCAGGCCGCTGTGGATCGCGGACGCGAGTTCGCCGTTGGTGGTGTCACCACTGAACTCCCAGAAGAACGCGCCGCGCAGGTTCTGCGCCTTGGCCCAGCTCATCTTGGAGTTGACGGTGGCGGGGGTGTCGTAGCTCCACCAGTTGCTCCCGCACTTGGCGTACGCGGTGCCCGCGATGGTGCCGGTGCTGGGGCAACTGCTCTTGAGCACCTTGTAGTCCTCGATGCCCTGCTCGTAGGTGCCCTGGGCGGGGCCGGTGGCGGTGCCGCCGGGCGCGTCCTGGGTGACCCCGGTCCAGCCTCGGCCGTAGAAGCCGATGCCGAGCAGGAGCTTGCTCGCCGGGACGCCCTTGGTCTTGAGCTTGGCGATCGCGTCGGAGGAGTTGAAGCCCTCCTTCGGGATGCCGGTGTAGGAGGTCAGCGGCGAGTGCGGGGCGGTCGGACCCTTGGCGTCCCAGGCGCCGAAGAAGTCGTAGGTCATCACGTTGTACCAGTCCACGGAGGCGGCGGCGCCTCCGTAGTCGGCCGCGTCGATCTTGCCCGCGGAGGACGCGTCGGCGGTGATCGCCGCGGTGACCAGGTTGTTCGTGCCGAACCTGGCCCGGGTGGCGGAGAGCAGCGTCTTGATCGAGGCCGCGCCGCTGGTGTCACAGGTCAGGCCGCACGCGTTGGGGTATTCCCAGTCCAGGTCGATGCCGTCGAACACGTCGGCCCAGCGCGGGTCCTCGACCAGGTTGTAGCAGGAATCGGCGAACGCGGCGGGGTTGGCCGCGGCCTGGCCGAAGCCGCCGGACCAGGTCCAGCCGCCGAACGACCACAGGATCTTGATGTTGGGGTACTTGGCCTTGAGCTGGCGCAACTGGTTGAAGTTGCCGCGCAGCGGCTGGTCCCAGGTGTCCGCCACGCCGCTGACGCTCTGATCGGCGGTGAAGGCCTTGTCGTAGTCGGCGTAGGAGTCGCCGATGGTGCACTTGCCGCCCTGGACGTTGCCGAAGGCGTAGTTGATGTGGGTGATCTTGGCGGCCGAGCCGGACGTGACGATGTTCTTCACGTTGTAGTTGCGGCCGTAGATGCCCCAGTTGGTGAAGTAGCCGAGCTTGACGGTGTTGCCGCCGTTGCCCCCGCCACCGGTGGTGTGCACGGTGACCGCGGCACTGGCCGGGCCGGTCTGGTCGACGGTGTCGCGGGCGATGACGGTGTAGGTGTAGTCGGTGCCCGCGGCCAGGCCGCTGTCGGTGTAGGTGGGGGTGGTGACGGTGGCGATCTTGCTGCCGCCGCGCAGCACGTCGTAGTTCTTGATGCCGTGGTCGTCGGTCGCCGCGGTCCAGGTGAGCTTGACGCCGTTGTCGGTGACGTTGCTCGCGACCGGGGTGCCGGGTGCGCCGGGCGGGTTGTCGCCGGGGTTCGTGGGTCCCCCGTCGCAGGATCCGCCGTTGATCTTGCACCCGGTCGGGTTGCCGGGGCCGGTGCCGTTGAAGCCGAAGGTCACCGAGGCGCCGGGGCCGACGGTGCCGTTCCAGCCGACGTTCTTGGCGGTGTAGTGGTCGCCGGTGCGCGTGACGGTGGCGTCCCAGGACGAGCCGACGGCGGTGCCGGCGGGGAAGTCCCATTCCAGGGTCCACGAGGTGATCGCGGCCGTGCCGGTGTTCTTGATGGTCCAGCTTCCGCCGAAGCCGGAGCCCCAGTCGGAGGTCTTGACGAACGTGGCGGTGGTACCGGCGGCCTGTGCGGGGGACGCGAGGCCGACCATCGCTGCCAGGGGAAGCAGCAAGGCGCTGATCATGGCGACAAGGGTGCGCCGGGACAAGGTCGTGCGTCGTTTGGTTCCTGTGCTCAAGGGTGCTCCTCGAGTGGGGCCAGACATACGGGGACGTGGCACCTCCCGGTGGGGAAACGATTCGACTACGGCCCCACCGCA
This sequence comes from Embleya sp. NPDC001921, assembly GCF_053594475.1. NCBI lineage: Bacteria > Bacillati > Actinomycetota > Actinomycetes > Kitasatosporales > Streptomycetaceae > Embleya > Embleya sp. NPDC001921. Next base: position 79,840 of record NZ_JBSFEO010000039.1, on the reverse strand, counting down.
GGTGCAGTGAGAGTAGGAAAGGTCTGGACCACGGGTCAATGGTCTGTACCAAAATGGTCTGGACCAACTGCCTTGCCCGGTACCGGAAATGCCACACGCGGGCCCCGAGGGGCCCGCGTGATCTGGGAGTTCGTCGAACTTGCCAAAATTTTCCCGGCCGCCGGTCCGTCCGTCCTCAGCGCCGGGCCGGGGCGTACGGCGCGCCGGGTGCGGGCGCGGTGCCGTCCACGGCCGCGCGCCACCGGTCGTGCAGCCACATCTGGGTGCGCCGCCGGGCGGCCCGCTCGTCCCACTGCACGTCCCGCTCGTAGGTGAGCACGGACAGGTCCCCGGCGAGCACCGCCCAGGTGTAGAGCCCGTTGATGTGACGCGCGTTGACCCTCATTCCGCTCACCGAGGTGGCCCGACCGGCGGGCGTGCCGATGGTCTCGTCGTGCTGGGCGACCCACTGCACGGTCAGCCCCTCGGCGTGCAGCGGATCCACGTGGTGCCAGAACGCCTCGGCGGCGGCGTGCGCCTCCTCGGTGCCGGGCAGCGGGCCCGGGCGCGGGCCGTCCAGCCGGGTCCAGCCCAGCAGGGTGCCGTCGGCGCGGTCCACCACCACGCTGGCGTGCGGGCCGCCCGGGTGCGGGTGGGTGGCCGGTTGATGGCGCACGACCACGACGGGGCGTTCGTCGTGCCACGCGTAGTCGAGCGCCGTGAGTATCCAGTTGCGGGGTATCGACAGTCTGCACTTCGCCAGCAGAGCGGCGACGGCGGTGGTGACGTCGGTGTCCCTGCCGGGGAACAGGGTCATGGTGCGTCCTCGCGGTCGTGCGGGATCGGAACGGAGTCGAGGTGGATCAGGACGGTGCGGCGGTCGCGGCGGTCGCGGTGGGCTCGCGCACCGGGGCGGGACCGAGAAGCCGGGTGGGGATCTCGGTGCCGCTCGCGTCCGCGGGCGACGCCAGTTTGCCGCACACCTGTTCGGCGCCGCCGGCGAGGGTGAGCCGGCCGACCCGCCCGGGGCTCGTCCGCGCGTCGCCGCACCGGTCGGGCGAGCCGGGGCCCCGGCCCCGGACGTGGCCGAGGCGCTCGGCGAGGGCGCCGGGCGCCGGGGCGCCGGCCGAGGGCGGCGCACAGGAGATCTGCATGAACCGGACCCTAACGATCGGCGGGCCGGATGAGAACAAGTTCCATCCTTTCCATACGGTCGCGTACGGACATTTGCCCGTGGTTGGGCGAGCTCGTACTTCGTGGGTGCTTCCGTTCGTGTGACGCGGGGCACGAACTCGAGGAAGCCCGTGTGCCGTTCGGCTAGGGTCCGGGCAACCCTGCTCGGGAAGGAGCGCGTGTGTCCTCGACCGTCGACACCGATCTGCTCGTCATCGGCGCGGGCCCCACCGGCCTGTACGCCGCCTACTACGCGGGGTTCCGGGGCCTGCGGACCGCGTTGTTGGACTCGCTGCCCGAACCCGGTGGGCAGATCTCCGCGATGTACCCGGAGAAGATGATCTACGACGTCGCCGGCTTCCCGGCGATCAAGGGCCAGGACCTGGTGGACGCGCTGGTCGAGCAGGCCGCGCCGTTCGAGCCGAGCTACCTGCTGGGGCACCGCGCCGAGGAGCTGGCGCAGGACGACGAGGGGGTCACGGTCACCTGCGCGAGCGGCCTGGTGGTGCGCGCCAAGGTGGTGCTGATCAGCGGCGGGATCGGCACGTTCAGCCCCCGCCCGCTGCCCGCCGCGGACGCCTTCACCGGCGAGGGCGTGCGCTACTTCGTGCCGCGCCTGGCCGATCTGGCCGGGCTGGACGTGCTGATCGTGGGCGGCGGCGACTCGGCGTTCGACTGGGCGACCAGCCTGGAGCCGATCGCCAAGTCGATCACGCTGGTGCACCGGCGGGACAAGTTCCGCGCGCACGAGCACACCGTGCGGCGCGTGCTGGCCTCCACCACCGAGGTGATCACCTCCGCCGAGGTCACCGCGCTGCACGGCGACGGGCAGGTCAGCGGCGCGGACGTGGTCGCCAAGGCCGACGGCGCGGTGCGCACGCTCCCGGTCCAGGCGGTGGTGGCCGCGCTCGGCTTCGTCGCGGACCTGGGCCCGATGACGCACTGGGGCCTGGAGCAGCGCAAGCGGCACATCGTGGTGAACCAGGCGATGCGCACCAACCTGACGCGGGTGTTCGCGGCCGGCGACATCGTCGACTACGACGGCAAGGTCAAGCTGATCGCCACCGGGTTCGGCGAGGCGGCCACCGCGGTCAACAACGCGATGACCGTGGTCGACCCCTCCGCGCACGTCTTCCCCGGGCATTCCTCCGATGTTCCGTAGCACGTGTTCGAGTCGGGGCGGTCACGGTGTCGGCGCGGCGATATCGCCGCGCCGGTACGGCATTTCCCGCGCCTGTCCGGGGCGGGACTTTCCGGCCGGCCCGGACCGAAAAGCGGAATAGCCACTTGTTGTCTCGGCGGATGACTCGATAGGCTCACGCAGTCGCAGATATCGATCCATTCCTGTCGAAGGACGTCATGACGCTCGTGGTGCCGGTCACCGCCTCCACGCCCGGAGTCTCCTCCCGGCGTGTCGAGGCCGTCGCGCCCTGCGGCGCGGCCGTGCGCCGTCCGCGAACTCCCCTGTGCACCCGCCGGCATGTCGATTTCGGCCGCGTGCACAGCTCGGCCTGTCGCACCCGCTGATCCCCGCGGACCGGGCTGCTCCGCCGCCGGACGCTCACCGACGATCCCCGTGATCGCCGCCGGGCCGTCCGCCCGCCGTTCCACGACCTCCCCCTCGATTCGCCGCGTCCCGCGCCGGCGCGTTTCCTGACGCGTTCGCGTTCGCGTTCGACGTCGCGCGCTCGCGCGAATCGAGGAATATCCCTGCCCGAAATCACGCGCGCCGCCGCGTGAATTCGCCATGCCCGGAGATTCCCATGCGCATTTCGGCATTCGCCGCCCCCACTCCCTCCCGAAGACTGCGTCGCGCCGCCGAAGCCGGTGCCGCCGCGGTCGCCCTCGCGCTGCTGGGCGGCGCCTGCGACAACGCCGGCGACCGGGCCGCGAACAGCGCCGAGGTCGGCCCGCCGCGGGCCGGCGGCACACTCACCTTCGCGCTGGCCGCCGACCCCACGTGCCTGGACCCGCAGCAGTTCGGCGCGAACGCGAGCCTGAACGTGGGTCGCCAGATCGTCGACTCGCTGACCGACCAGGACGGCAGGACCGGCGAGATCAAGCCGTGGCTGGCCACCTCGTGGGAGGTGGACCCGCAGGCCACCCGCTTCACCTTCCACCTGCGCCCGGGCGTCACCTTCGCGGACGGGGCGCCGCTGGACGGCGCGGCGGTCAAGGCCAATCTCGACGGCGTGGTCGCGCTGGGCGCCAAGGCCACCATCGCGAGCAGCTACCTGACCGGGTACCAGGGCACCACCGTGCTCGACCCCACCACCGTGCGGGTCGAATTCGCGGCGCCCAGCGCCCAGTTCCTCCAGGCCACCTCCACCATGTCGCTGGGCCTGCTCTCCCCCGCCACACTGGCCAAGACCCCCGAGCAGCGCTGCCAGGGCGACCTGGTCGGCTCCGGACCGTTCACACTGCGCTCCTACAAGCCGAACCAGAGCGTGGAGTTGGCCAAGCGGGCCGGGTACGGCTGGGGCTCGTCGCTGTTCGCCCACCAGGGCGAGGCGTACCTGGACCGGCTCGTGTTCAAGATCGTGCCGGAGTCCGGCGTGCGGGCCGGCAGCCTGGAGTCCGGCCAGGTGGACGCGATCAGCGATGTGCAGCCGCAGGACGAGGCGCGCTTCGCCTCCGGCTACACCGTGCTGACCCGCCCCAACCCGGGCGTGGTGTTCAACCTCCAGGCCAACGTCTCCCGGCCGGTCCTGTCCGAGGAGGCGGTGCGCCGGGCGATCCAGAAGGCGGTGAACCGGCCCGAGTTGGCGCAGACCGTGCTCACCCCCAAGTACAAGGCGGCGACCTCGCCGCTGGCCTCGGTCACCCCCGGCTACGTGGACCTGTCCGCGGAGCTGGCGTACGACCCCGAGGGCGCCAAGCGGCTGTTGGAGGGGGCGGGCTGGAGGACCGGCTCGGACGGCGTACGGGTCAAGGACGGGCGTCGGCTGAGCGTGGATGTGATCTTCGCGCCGCTGTTCAACGCGAGCCAGTCCGTGCTGGAACTGGTCCAGCAGGAGTTGCGCAAGGTCGGCGTGGACCTGCGGCTGCGCAAGCTGGCCGCCGGTGAGCAGAACCAGGTGCAGAGCGCGGGCGACTACGACTTCGCGTACTACAACGTCACCCGCGCGGATCCGGACATCCTGCGCACGCTGTTCAGTACCAAGACGATCAACCGGCTCAAGATCGCCTCGGGCGAGTTGGACGTCGTGCTGGACGACCAGGCGCAGAACCTCGACCCCGCGCAGCGCGACGCCAAGGTCGCCCAGGCGCAGCGCATCGTCGCCGAGCGCGCGTACGTGATCCCGCTGTTCGAGTTGTCCCAGGTGCACGGGCTGGGCCCGAAGGTGCACGGGCTCGGCTTCGAGGCGTCCTCGCGCCTGCAGTTCCACGACACGTGGGTGAGCGGCTGATGCGCGGGTATCTGGTGCGCCGCGTGCTCCAGGCGGTGCTGGTGTTGTGGGCGGCGTTCACCGTCTCGTTCGTGGTGCTGTATCTGCTGCCGGGCGATTCGTTGTCGATCAAGCTGGGTGGTCTGGAGGGCACCGCGACGCAGGCGCAGATCGACGCGGTGCGCGCGGCGCACGGCTTGGACGATCCCCTCTACGTGCAGTACGCGCACGCGCTGGGCGACGCGCTCACCGGGGATCTGGGCACCTCGGCGCAGACCGGGGCGCCGGTGGCGCGCACGATCGCGGACGCGTTGCCGCAGACGCTGGCGTTGACCGGGTTCGCGATGGCGCTGGCGGTGTTCGGTGGCGGCGGGTTGGCGCTGGCGGCGACGTTCACCCGGTTGCGGGCGCTGCGCCAGGTGTTGTTGTCGCTGCCGGCGATCGGGATCTCGATGCCGGGCTTTTGGGTGGGGTTGCTGCTGGTGCAGGTGGTGTCCTTCCAGTGGGGGCTGCTGCCGGCGCTGGGCAATGACGGCTTCGAGAGCCTGGTGTTGCCGGCGGTCACGCTGGCGCTGCCGGCCGGCGCGATGATCGCGCAGGTGTTGGCGAAGAGCATGACCACGGCGCTGGAGGAGCCGTACGTGCAGACCGCGCGGGCCAAGGGGGCGGGCCGGGTGCGCATCCATCTGCGGCACGCGTTGCGCAACGCGTCGCTGCCGGCGCTGACGCTGGCGGCGGTGGTGACGGGGAACGTGCTGGTGGAGTCGGTGGTGGTGGAGACGGTGTTCTCCCGGGCCGGGATCGGCCGGCTGACCGCGGCGGCGGTGGACACCCAGGATCTGGCGATGGTGCAGGGGGTGGTGCTGCTCGCGGCGGTGGTGTTCGTCACCGTCGCGCTGGTGGTGGATCTGCTGTATCCGGTGCTGGATCCGCGCGTGGGAAGGACGGTGTGACGATGGCCGTGCCTTTCCCGACGGGGGTGTTGCCCGCGGCACGCGGGCACGCGCGGTTCGTCCTGCGCCGTCCGGGGTTGTCGTTGTCGCTGGTGGTGTTCGTGCTGGTGCTGCTCGCGGCGCTGTTCCCGGGGTTGTTCACCGATGGGGACCCGCTGGTGGGCACGCCCCGGGACAAGTTGCGGGGGCCGAGCGCGGAGCACCTGTTCGGTACGGATCAGCTCGGGCGCGATCTGTTCACCCGGGTCGTGTACGCCAGTTCGTTGTCGTTGCGGGCCACGTTCGTGGCGGTGCTGGTGGCGCTGGTGGTGGGCGGGGGTCTCGGCTTGTTGTCCGGGTTCTTCGGCGGGTGGTTGGACGATGTGGTGATGCGTGTGGTCGACGTGTTGCAGGCGATCCCGCGCCTGTTGTTGTCGCTGGCGTTGGTCGGCGCGTTGGGCTTCGGCACCACGAAGGTGGCGATCGCGGTGGGTGTGGCCAGTGTCGCGGGCTTCGCCCGGGTGATGCGGGCCGAGGTGTTGCGGGTGCGTTCGTCGGTGTACGTGGAGGCGGCGCGGGCGAGCGGGGTGCGTTCGGGCGCGGTTTTGGCCCGGCATGTGCTGCCGAACGCGTCCGGGCCGGTCCTGGTGATGGCCGCGTTGGAGTTCGGCATCGCGATCCTGTCCGTGTCGGCGCTGAGCTTTTTGGGCTTCGGCGCGCCGCCGCCGACCCCGGAGTGGGGCGTGTTGGTGGCCGATGGGCGCAATTTCGTGGCCACGGCGTGGTGGTTGACCACATTTCCCGGCCTGGTGATCGCGGCGACGGTGTTGTCCGCGAACCGCATCTCGCGGGCCTTGGACGGAGAACGGAGGCAGGACCGATGAGGGAGACGGGCAAGGGGCTCGCGGGCGGGTCCCCCGGGCGGGAGTCCGAAGTCGCGGGTGTGGGGCGGGCGCCGGCCGCGTTGTCGGTGGTGGCGACCTCGGTGGACCCGTTGTTGGAGATCCGGGGGCTGCGGGTGTCCTACCGGACCTCCCGCGGCCCGGTGGACGCGGTGACCGCCGCCGACCTGAGCGTGGCGCCCGGTGAGGTGGTCGCGGTGGTGGGCGAGTCGGGTTCGGGCAAGAGCACCACCGCGCACGCGGTCGTGGGGTTGTTGCCGGCCGGCGGTCGGGTCGGCGCGGGTCGCGTGTTGTTCGAGGGCCGCGACCTGTTGACGCTGCGCGAGCGTGAACTGCGGCGGGTGCGCGGGCGGTCGATCGGGTTCATCCCGCAGGACCCGATGCTCTCGCTCAACCCGGTGCGCCGGATCGGCGATCAGGTCGCCGAGGCGCTGATCGTGCATGGTCTGGCGAGCGGCAAGGAGGCGGCGGAGCGGGCGGTGGCCGCGCTCGGTGAGGCGGGCCTGCCCGAACCGGCGGTCCGGGCGCGGCAGTTCCCGCACGAGTTGTCCGGTGGCATGTGCCAGCGGGTGCTGATCGCGATCGCGTTGGCCTGCCGGCCCCGGCTGGTCATCGCCGACGAGCCCACCAGTGCGCTGGACGTCACCGTGCAGCGGCGGATCTTGGACCACATCGACGAGCTGACGCACGCGCACGGTACGGCGATGCTGTTGATCACCCACGATCTGGGGGTGGCCGCGGACCGCGCGCAGCGGGTGGTGGTGATGTCCGGGGGCACGGTGGTCGAGCAGGGGCCCGCGGCGCGGATCCTGACCGATCCCGAGCACCCGTACACCCGGCAGCTGATCGCGGCGGCGCCGAGCCTGACCACTCGTCGGGCCCGGCCGCGTCCGGTGCGCGAACCGGTGCCGCGGGCCGAGCCGTTGCTGACCGTGACCGGTCTGGTCAAGGAGTTCGCGCTGCCCCGGACCAAGGAGGGCGCGCGCACGCTGCGCGCGGTGGACGACGTCTCGTTCACGGTGCGCCGGGGCGAGACGCTGGCGCTGGTGGGCGAGTCGGGGTCGGGCAAGTCGACCACGGTGCGGATGATCCTGGGCCTGGAGACGCCGACGGCGGGCCGGGTGCTGATCGAGGGGCGGGAGGTGACCCGGCCCGGGCGCGGCGAGTTGCGCGCGCTGCGCCGGCGGATGCAGTTGGTGTACCAGAACCCGTACGCCTCGCTGGATCCGCGCTTCACGGTGTCCGAGATCGTCGAGGAGCCGCTGCGCGCGTACCGGGTCGGTGGCCGCGCGCAGCAGCGGGCCCGGGCGGCGGCGTTGATCGACCAGGTGGCGCTGCCCGGGGGCGTGCTGCGGCGCAAACCGGCCGAGTTGTCCGGCGGGCAGCGCCAACGGGTGGCGATCGCGCGGGCGTTGGCGTTGGAGCCGGATCTGGTGGTGTGCGACGAGCCGGTGTCGGCGCTGGATGTGTCGGTTCAGGCGCAGATCCTGGAGTTGTTGGGCCGGCTCCAGGACGAGTTGGGGATCAGCTACCTGTTCATTTCGCACGACTTGGCGGTGGTGCGTCAGATCGCCGACCGGGTGGCCGTGTTGCGGGCCGGTCGGCTGGTGGAGAAGGGCGCGTGCGAGCAGGTGCTCTCGGCGCCCACGCATCCGTACACCCGCGAGTTGATCGCGGCCATTCCCGGGCGTCGGCGCCCGCAGCCGTTGGGAGCGGTGTCATGAGGTTCGCCGTGTTCACGTTGGGCGCCAACGCGCCGCATCCGCTCACCGGGCACCGGGCGCCCGCGCACGAGCAGTTGGCGGAGCTGGTCGAGACGGCGGCGCTGGCGGAGGAGTTGGGCTTCGACGCGTTCGGGGTGGGTGAGCGGCACGGTGAGCCGTTCCTGTCCTCGGCACCGCCGGTGATCCTGGCGGCGGTGGCGCAGCGCACGTCGCGGATCCGGCTGTTGACCACGCTGACCGTGATCAGCGTGTTGGATCCGGTGCGGGTGGCCGAGGACTACGCGACGCTGGACCAGTTGTCCAGGGGCCGGCTGGATCTGATGGTCGGCAAGGGCAACGACCCGCGCCATTTTCCGCTGTTCGGGTTGGTCGAGGACGATCAGTGGGAGCTTCAGGAGGAGAAGTTCGAGCTGCTGCGCCGGTTGTGGAGCGAGGAGAAGGTCACCTGGTCCGGGCGCTTTCGCAGTCCGCTGCACGAGGTCACCACCTATCCGCGGCCGTTCCCGCGTGCGGACGGGCGGGCGCCGGTGATCTGGCACGGCAGCGCGACGAGCCGGGCGTCGACCGAGTTGGCGGCCAAGTGGGGCGATCCGCTGTTCACCGCGAACGGCTTCCATCCGATGGCCAAGTACGCTGACCTGATCGACCACTATCGCGAGCGGTGGGCGGCGTACGGGCGGGATCCGGCGGACGCGGTGGTCGGGTCGGGCGCGGGCGGCTGCTATGTGGCGTCCACGTCGCAGGAGGCGCTCGCGCGCTATCGGCCCTACTACGACGCGTTCGCCAAGTCGGCGGCGGCGCAGCACAATCGCTCGCCGTTCACGTCGTTGGAGGACAACGTCGCGAACGGGCCCGCCCTGGTCGGCAGTCCGGCGCAGATCGTGGACAAGATCGGCCGCTACCACGCGGCTTACGGGCATCAGGTGCAGGCGATCGGGACGGAGGGGCTCGGTCGCGCGGAACGGCGGGCGGTGCTGGAGTTGTTCGCGGGCGAGGTGGCTCCGGCGTTGCGTACGGCGATTCCTTCGCGGGTGTGGGAGCGGGCTGCCTGAACGTGCGGGAGGGGGTGGGGGGTTGGGGGTTGGGGGCTCGGGGGCGTGGAGTCCTCGGGGGGGGTGGGGTCCTGGGGGGGTGTGGGCTCCGGGGGGGGTGTGGGCTCCGGGGGGGTGTGGGTCTCGGACTCGGCCGGGCGGGCTCCCGGCTCGGCCGGGGTTCGGGGTGGGCCGGGTCCGGTCCGGGCCCGGCCGGTTTTCGGGAGGGGCCGGTTCGCGCCGGGGTTCGGGGTGGGCGGGTCGGGCTTGGGCCCGGCGGGCGTGCGTGGACGCCCGTTCGGCATCCCGGGGCGGGTCGGGCGCGATGGCGGCCGAGGGGGTGGGTCCCGATGCGGCGGCGATCGGTGCGGGGCTCTTGCGGGGGGCTGTCCCGAGCGCGAATAATCACGAGTCATGGACGGCTGCGTGTGTCACGCGGGCCCCCGCTCGGGATTGCCCGGGGCGCGGGTCCTGATTGCCGTTCACCTCCTGGTCCGCCGACACATCGACTTCCTGCGCGTGTGCAGCGCGAGTTGTAGCGCGGTCTGAGTTCCACGCCACCGGTCCGCCCGCATCCGGGTCGGACCGCGCCGTGCCGTGCCGTCTCGACCGTTGCCACACTCCACGACCCGCGCGAGGGAGACCCGTATGTCCACGACATCCCCGAAGGCCGCCGGACCGATCGACTTCCGCACCCACGGGCGCTATCGCGTCCGCCACCCCGGATCGCCGCTGCCGGGTCTGGAGGGCATCCGCCCGCCGATGCAGCGCTTTCGCGGCCGGCTCGGGGCGGGTTTTCGCGCCGAGCCCAATCGTTACCACCTCTACTTGTGCCTGGCCTGCCCGCGTTCGTTGCGGGTGGCCATCACGCGCGACCTCAAGGGCTTGGGCGCGGCCGTGGGCACCTCGCTGGTGGACCCGGTCCGCGACGGGCGCGGTTGGGCGTTCCGGGACGGGGACGGGCACGGCCTGGACCCGGTGGGCGGGTTCGCGTTTCTGCGTGAGGCGTACGAGGCGACCGAGTACCACTACGACGGGCCGGTCACGGTGCCGGTGTTGTGGGACCGGTGGAGCGGACGGGTGGTCAGCAACCACGCGCCGCACATCCTGCGCGATCTGGCCACCGGGTTCGACGGCGGGCCCGAGTTGTATCCGGCGGAGCGGCGTGAGGAGATGTGCGCGCTGGACACGCTGTTCGAGGAGGACGTCACCGATGCGGCGCAGCGGGCCGGGCGGGCGCCGGCGGGATCGCGCCGGGCCGAGGCGATGGGAACGGTGCTGGCCACCCTGGCGGTGGCCGAACGGCGGCTCGCGGTACGGCCGTTCCTGCTGGGTGACCGGCTCACCGCGGCGGACGTGCAGTTGTGGACGACGCTCGTGCACCTGGACGCGGTGCACAAGCGGCACTTGGACGCCGAGGACGTGCACCGGCTCGCGGCGCACCCGCATCTGTGGGCGTACGCGCGGCGGTTGAACCTGATCCCGGCGTTCCGCGACAACCTGCGGCTGGACCACATCGCCCGAAACCACCGGAGCCACTGTCGGGGTCCGGCGGCCTCGGGCGTGTCGATCGCGCTCAACGACTGGACGTGATCCCCGCGGCGTGGCGGTGCGGGCCCGGATCCCGGGGGCTCACACCGCCACGTCGGTGCGGTGTGCGCCGGCCGGGCGGGGTGCCGGCAGGCGCAGGTGTTCGCGCAGGGTGGTGCCCTCGTATTCGGTGCGGAAGACACCGCGTTCCTGCAGGATCGGCACGACCTGGTCGACGAACTCGTCCAGTCCGGTCGGTGTCAGGTGCGGGACCAGGATGAAGCCGTCGCTCGCCCCGTCCCGTACGTGCACCTCCATGCGCTCGGCGACGTGCGCGGCGGTACCGATGAACGTCTGCCGGGCGGCCACCTCGATCACCACCTCGCGCAGGCTCAACCCGCCCTTGGCTGCCGCGAGTTCGCGCCAGGTGCGGGCCACCTCGAGCGGGTCGCCGCCGGTGCGGACCCGGCCCCGGGCGATCGTGGTGCCGTCGGTGACCGGGTCGAAGTCCGGCAGGGGCCCGTCGGGGTCCAGGTCGGACAGGTCGCGGCCCCATACCTGTTCGACGAACTGGATGGCGTTGCGCGGGCTGACCTGTTGCCGGCGGATCCAGGCGGCCTTCTCCTGCGCCTCCTCGGTGGTCGCGCCGATCACCGCGGTCACCGCGGGCAGGATCCTGAGCTCGTCCGGGCCGCGTCCGTGTCGGGCGGCGCGGCCCTTCATGTCCGCGTAGAAGGCCCGGCCCGCGTCGTATTCGCCGTGCCGGGAGAAGATCACGTCCGCGTGTGCGGCGCCGAACTCGCGGCCGTCCTCGGAGTCGCCGGCCTGGATCAGCACCGGGCGGCCCTGCGGGGTGCGCGGTACGGTGAAGCGGCCCTCGATGGCGAAGTGTCGTCCGTGGTAGTCGAACCGTCCGGCGTCGGGGGTCGCGAACACCCCGACGTCGGGGTCGGCGATGTGCGCGTCCGGGGCCCAGCTGTCCCACAGCGTGCGGGCGGCCTCGACGAACTCGATGGCTCGCTCGTAGCGTTCCTCGCGCGGCAGGAAGCCGCCCCGGCGGAAGTTCTCCCCGGTCCAGGCGTCCGGCGAGGTGACCACGTTCCAACCGGCGCGGCCGGCGCTGAGGTGGTCGAGTGAGGCGATCTTGCGGGCGAGTTCGTAGGGCTCGTTGTAGGTGGCGGTGGCGGTCGCGGCCAGGCCGAGCCGGTCGGTGATCGCGGCCAGTGCGGCCAGCACGGTGAGCGCGTCCGGGCGGCCCGCGACGTCCAACTCGAAGATCTTGCCCTGGTGTTCGCGCAGGCGCTGGCCTTCGGCCAGGAAGAAGAAGTCGAACCGGCCGCGCTCGGCGGTGCGTGCGAGGTGTTCGAAGGAGTCGAAGTCGATCTGGCTGCCCGAGCCCGGGTCGCTCCAGACGGTGGTGCTGTTGACGCCGGGGAAGTGTGCTGCGAGGTGGATGCGTGTGCGGTGTGCCGGGTCTCCGGATCGGGAGGCGCGGGGGCGGGTGTCGACGGGCCGGGGGGCGTGGGGCTGTGGGGCGCGTGGCTGCGGAGTGCGGGACCGGGAGCTGCCGGGCTGAGGGGCGTTGGGCTGAGGGCTGTTGGGCTGGGGGTTGCTGGGTTCGGGCATCGGTGACCTCTCCTCAGGTCCGGGCATAGCGGTTGGCGGGCAGCGGCAGGCCCAGGTGGCCGCGCAGGGTGTGCGCGGTGTAGGCCGTACGGATGTGGCCGCGCTCGCGCAGCAGCGGGACGAGGTCCTCGGCGATCCGGTCCAGGTCGTGTGGCAATACGCCCGGGATCAGTGTGAAGCCGTCCACCGCGCCGCCCACGTACCAGCCGGCGAGTCGATCCGCGAGCGCCTCGGGGGTGCCGGTGAAGCCGAGGCCGGCGGCGACCGGTACGTCCGAGCGCGCGTCGAGCAGGGCGCGTTGGCGGCGGGCCTGCGCGTCGGTGGCGGCCAGATGCACGGTGATCTCGGCGAGCACCCGCAGCTCGGCGGGGTCGCGGCCGTTGCCCTCGGCGATGGCGTGCGCGCGCTCGCGCAGTCGGCGGGCCTCGTCGGGGCCGGTCGCGTCGACGAAGAGCACGTCGGCGAATCGGGCGGCGATCTCCAGCGTGTCGGGGCCGTCCACGGTGATCCCGATCACCGGCCGGCCCTGTGGCGGGCGCGGTGTGATGGAGGGCCCGCGGACGTCGAACCAGGTGCCCTCGAAGTCGACGTAGTGCAGCTTCTCCCGGTCCAGGAACCGGCTGGTGGCCACGTCGCGGATGATCGCGTCGTCCTCCCAGCTGTCCCACAACCGGCTCACTACGTCGGTGAACTCGCTCTGTTCGTCCGCGAGTTCACCGGGAGTCGCGACGGGCTTGCGGCCGAAGTGGCGGGCTTCGAGGGCGGTCCGGGACGGCAGCGGCCACCAGCCGGCCCGGCCTCGGCTGACGTGGTCGAGGGTGGCGATCGCGGTGGACACGTGGAACGGCTCGGTGTGCGTGGTGGTCGCGGCCGGGATCAGGCCGATCGACGCGGTGGCGGGCGCCACCCGTGCGGCCACCGAGACCGCGTCGAGCCGGCCCGGGATCCGGGGCGACGGCGGCCCCAGCGAGTCGTCGAGGCGGATGAAGTCGAGCAGGCCGCGTTCGGCGGTGCGGGCCAGTTCGACCCAGTAGCGCGGGTCGAACAACTCGGCGGGGCGGGCGTGCGGCGAGCGCCACGCGGCGGGGTGGCGGCCCGCGCCGTCGAGCGCGACACCGAGGTGGAGATGGCCGGTGGTCATGCGAACTCCCTTGTCGTACGGGCAAGTCGGCCCGCGCCCCGGTCGGCGACCGGGGCGCCGACCGGAACGGGTCAGGCGACGGCGGCCGGGCGGCGCAGCCGGGCGGAGAACGCGTCGGCGAGTTCCTCCAGCGGCGCGACGCCCTCGGCCTCGATCCCGCCGTCGGCACCGACGTATCGCTCGTGCACGAACCAGCCCTGTGCGACGTGGTCGGCGCCGAGCGAGGTCAGCACCGGGCGCAGCGCGTAGTCGAGCGCGAGTACGTGCGCGGGGGTGCCGCCGGTGAGCACCGGCAGGATCTCCTTGCCGCGCAGCGCGAATTGCGGGAGCACGTCCAGGAACGTCTTGAGCACGCCGCTGTAGGCGGCCTTGTACACCGGGCTGGCGATCACGAGCGCGTCGGCGTCGGCGACCCGGGCCAGTGCGGCGCGCAGGTCCGGGTCGGCGAAGTCGGCGTGCAGGAGCGCCCGGGCGGGCAGGTCGCGCACGGCGAGGGTGGACACGTCGTGTCCGTCGGCGGTCAGCCTGGCGGCGACGTGGCGGGCGACCGCGCCGGTGCGCGAGGTCGCGGAGGGGCTGCCCCATACGGTCAGGACGGTTGCCATGGATCTACCTCGGTTCGCGGTGGTCCGGTCGTGGTTCTCGGGTGATTCCGAGGTCGACCGGGGGTCGATCAGGGGTTGGTCTGGGGTTGGTCAGGGGTGGTGCTGACGGCGGTCGGGTGGTAGGACCGGCGCCGGTAGGGGGCCCAGGGGTCACCGGAGAGGTGATCCGCAGGGGTTGGTCAGGGGGTGGCGAGGGGTTGGCGCGGGAGGCTGCCGGGTGGGGCCGCCGAGCGGCCGGCCTCGATCGGCGGCCTTCCCGAGCGTCGCCCTGGTGACCGGCCTCGGAGGTCGGTGCGTCCGCGCGGGTCGGTCGAACGGCGATCGGTGGCCGGCGGTGCCCTGTCCGGGAGTCGGGTCGGGCCCGGTCGGGCCCGGTCGGGCCCGGTCGGGCCCGGTCGGGCCCGGTCGGATCCTCATGGGGTCGTGGCCGGGCCTACGCGGGCGTCGCGACGTGCCGGAGGGCGGGTGGCGCGGTGGCCGGGTGGGGCGGTCGGGTCCCGATCGGGGCGACGCGGACGGCGCGGCCGGGGCCGCGGCCTTGGGTCAGCGACAACAAGCGGCGCTGGTGACGCGCCCGAGGTCGATGTGGAGGCGGGCGGACAGCAGCCAACCGGCGGCGGACATGACCGCCCCGTCGCTGTGTCGCGCGTGATGCGCCACCGGGATCCCCTCGCTGGGCCGTGGCGGAGCGCCACGGCGAGATGTTCCGGAACCTAACCCGCCGGGCGGTACTCGGTCAATTGCTCGAAGGCGACCGCGTGGGATCGACGTTGACAATTCGTCGGACGGCTCCGTAGCTTCGATGTCGTGAGCCCCGACCTCTTCCTCGTGTCGTGCCGCCACATCGACCTGTGTCGTGTGGCCGGCGGGCTGTGTCGTCCGCGCGGCTGACCTCGCCGCCGCGCTCCTCGGTCCGTCCCGAGGAATCCTGAGCTCCCGCCCGGGTTGCGCACCCGGCCTTGTGGCGCAAGGCCCTTCCCATCCGCCGAACCCTCGCCCCGGCGTCCCCGTGCCCGGACGCCGGTGACGGTTCGCGTTCTGTTGCCACATCCCCACGAGGGGAGAGCCATGCCCGACCATCCGTCCGGCCGCCTCCGCCCCGTCGCCGTCTGCATCGTCGGCGCGGGTCCCGGCGGCACGTCCGTCCTCGAACGCCTGTTGGCCAACGTGCCCGAACTGCTCGGCGACCGTCCGCTGCACGTGCATGTCGTCGACCCCTACCCGCCGGGCGCGGGACGGGTGTGGCGGCGGGCCCAGTCGCCGCTGCTGTGGGCGAACTCGTTGGCCTGCGACATCACGCTGTTCACCGACGAGGTGTCCACGATCGAGGGACCGATCCGGCCGGGGCCCTCGTTGGCCGAGTGGGCCGCGGCCCGCACCGAAGAGCTGCGCGAGGGTCGCGGATCCGAGGAACTGGAGTCATTCGCGCCGGAGTTGGCCGCGTGCGGGTCGACCTCGTTCCCGTCCCGGCCGCTGCTCAGCGCCTATCTCGCGTGGTTCTTCCGATCCGCCGTCGAGGGGGCGCCGCCCAACGTGCGGGTGATCGTGCACCAGGCGACGGTCGTGGACGTCACCGAGGGCCCGCGCAGGCAGTTGGTGCATCTGGCCGGGCGCCGGCCGCCGCTTCGGGTGGACGCGGTGATCCTGGCCCAGGGTCACCTGGACGCCGAGCCGACGCCGCACGAGCGCGAGCAGATCGGGTTCGCCCGCCGGCACGGGCTCGCGTACATCCCCACCGGGTACACGGCGGATCTGGACCTGGACGCGTTGCGCCCGGGCGAACCGGTTCTGGTGCGGGGCATCGGGTTGGCGTTCGTGGACTTGATGGTGCGGCTGAGTCACGGCCGGGGCGGCACGTTCGAGCGGGACTCGGCCGGTGTGCTGCGCTATCGGGCGTCCGGGCGTGAGCCGTTGCTGCTCGCGGCGTCCCGGCGCGGGGTGCCGTACCGATCCAAGACCGGATATCCGTGGACGGGGGAACGTCCGCCGCTGCCAAGGCACTTCACTGTCGAGGCGGCGCGTGAGGCGGACGACCCCTGGCCGTTGATCGCCAAGGAGTTGGCCGGTGCGCACTATCACCGGCTGTTCACCGCGCACGGCGAGCGCACCACGATGGAATGGGCCGATTTCGACGCGGAGTTCACGGCGGCGGCCGATCCGAGCGAGCTGATCGCGCGGGCGGTGCCGGATCCGGCCGACCGGTTCGACCGGGCGCGGCTGGATCGGCCGGTGCAGGGGCGGCGGTTCGCCGACGAGGGCGCGCTCCAGGAGTGGATGCACGCGCACATCGAGGCCGATCTGACCCGCCGGCACGATCCCGAATACAGCCAGGATCTGGCGACGATACACGCGCTGTTGAGCGTGTACGGGGTGGTGCTGCGGCTTCAGGACGCGGGTGATCCGGTGCCGGACACCACCCGGCTGTTGGGCTTCTTCAGCTACCTGGCCAGCGGCCCGCCGGGGCCGCGCCTGGAGGAACTGCTCGCGTTGGCCCGGGCCGGGGTGATCCGTTTTCTCGGCGAGGACGTGGAGATAGCGGCGGACGAGGAGGCCGGCGATTGGCGGGCGGCGAGTCCGAGTCTGCCGCGGGCGCGGGTGCGGGCGCGCGCGCTGGTGGAGGCCCGGTTGCCGGAGCCCTCGCTCGAGCGCACCCGGGATGTGCTGCTGCGCCGGTTGGCCGCGCGCGGTGACGCGTCCACGGACTCGGCGGGCCGGCTGTGCACCCGGGCCGGCGACCGCCGGGTGGTCGACGCGCGCGGCGACGCGCATCCCGGCCGGTTCGCGGTCGGGCACGGCGTGTCGGGAGGTGCCGGGAGCGCGGGGTTCTCCCGGCCCCGCTTCGACGCGCCCGCGTTTCGGGTCAACGACGCGTTGGTCCGGGGCGTACTCAATCATCTGCGGGATGTCGATCCCGCCGCCGATCGGGCCCCCGATCGGCTGGAACTCGTGACAGGAGCCACCCGGTGACAACTCAGCTCGGCTACGCGAGCCCCGTCGACGTCGACACGTACGGCCCGTACGCGGTCACCGATCCGCAGTACCCGTTCGCGGGTCGGATCGGCGATCCGCAATTCCCGGAGGAGGTCGGGCGGTACCACCTGTACTTGTCGCACGGCTGCCCGTGGGCGCACATCGCCGCGATCGTGCGACATGCGCGCGGTCTCACCGAGATCGTGAGCGCGTCGTATGTGGACGAGGAACGCGACTCCCGCGGCTGGGCGTTCCGGGAGCGGTTCGGCCCGGATCCGGTGAACGGGTTCACCCTGCTGCGGGAGGCGTACGAGGCGACCGAGCCCGGGTACGCGGGCCACATCTCGGTGCCGACCCTGTGGGACCGGGAGAGCGGCCGGATCGTGGCGAACGCGTTCGACGCGATCCCGAACAACCTGGCCACGAGCTTCGCGGCGCTGGTCGGCGAGCAGGCGCCGGACCTGTACCCGGAGGACCTGCGCGAGGCGATCGACCTCACCGACGCGGACTTCGCGACCGCCGCGCGCAAGGGCGGCCTGTGGATATCGGAGGAGGGCGAGACGATCCACACGCTGGAGCGCGCGGACGCGCATCTGGCGGACAAGCGCTACCTGTTCGGTGATCGGCTGACCATCTCGGACATCCGGTTCTGGGTGAAGCTGCTGCGGTTCACGCAGACCTACCGGGCGGCGATCGGCGCGGACGGTCGGACCCTGGTGGACTATCCCCACCTGTGGGCGTACGCGCGTGACCTGTACACCCGGCCGGAGTTCCGCGAGACCACCGATCTCGCGGTGCAGGCGGAGAACGGGCTGCGCCGGTTCCCGGATTCGCCGGCCTCGCCGACCGCCGAGCAGTGGGCTGCGCCGCAGGATCGGGCGTCGCTGGGCTGACCGTCGACTCGCCGATCCGACGCGGGGTCGGGTCGGTGTCGGTCCTGCGGGACGCGCCGCACGTTGGGACGCGTGCGGCGCTGGGGATCCCGGGATGCGGGACCGGTTGGGGGGGCGCCGCCGGGTGGAGGGGGCCCGCGGCGCATCCCGGGGGCCGGGCGATCCGGTGTCGAGGCCCACCGGATCGCCCGACACCGGGCGGGTGTTCGCCGACCGACACCGGTCCGGTCGGGTGTTCGCCGACCGGCCGGATGGATCGACCGACCGGGCTTCGGCCCGGCCGGGTGGAGTGGCCGAGAGGTTAGGCAGCGGCCTGCAAAGCCGTTCACGCGGGTTCGAATCCCGTCTCCACCTCGAAGGAGGAACAAAGCGCGGACCGTCGGACGGAAGGCGCGGGGCGAGACGCCCCGCGCCGCCCGGCCGGCGGAACGCGGTGGTCGGATGCGATGGAGTGGCCGAGAGGCGAGGCAGCGGTCCGCAAAACCGTGCACGCGGGTTCGAATCCCGCCTCCATCTCGCAGGACGGACCGCCGGTCGCGTCGTGCGAAGCCCAGGGCTTCGTACGGGCGGCCGACGGGACGCGGTGGTAACAGGGTGGAGTGGCCGAGAGGTTAGGCAGCGGCCTGCAAAGCCGTTCACGCGGGTTCGAATCCCGTCTCCACCTCGAAGGAGGAACAAGACGCGGACCGTCGGACGGAAGGCGCGGGGCGAAATGCCCCGCGCCGCCCGGCCGGCGGAACGCGGTGGTCGGATGCGATGGAGTGGCCGAGAGGCGAGGCAGCGGTCCGCAAAACCGTGCACGCGGGTTCGATTCCCGCCTCCATCTCCAGTGTGGTTCACGGGACTTGGGGTCCCGTCGCGGCCCCGGTGCGCGGGCCTTGTCGGGCGCTGCGTTCGGCGCGGGGCCGGTGTTCGCGCGGTCCGTGTCGGCTTCAGTGCGGAGCCGGTGTCCGCGCGGTCCGTGTGGGCGGCGACAAGGTCGGCGCCGGGAACGACAAGGGTCGGCCCGGAGACGACAAGGATGGGCCGCCGTCGGTGCGCCGGTCGGCGCGTGACGCGTGATGGGAAAAAGATTCGGGCTCCGGGTGAACCTTGGTCCCCTTCGGGCCGCCCAAAGGATGGACGCCGTTCACCCGGAGTCCCGAGAATGTCCCGAACCTGTCCCTTTCGCTTTTCGGAGGCCCTGGGTGACATTCCGTCAACAATCGTCTCGACGACGATCCGTGCCGAGTTCGCGGCGGCGACGGATCGGTGTCGTGGCCACGACCGTGGCCGGCGCCCTCGCCGGCGGCGCGCTCGTCATCGCGCCCGCTCCCGCCGTCGCGGCGCCCGCCGTGGACGTGCTGCTCGCCGAGGTGTACGGCGGCGGCGGCAACAGCGGCGCCAGTTTGACCAACGACTTCATCGAATTGGGCAACAAGGGTTCGGCCGCCGTCGCGGTCGACGGTTGGAGCGTGCAGTACCTGCCGGCCGCGCCCAAGCCGACCTCGGCGTGGCAGGTCACCCCGCTGACCGGTGCGGTGGCACCCGGCGGCCGGTACCTGATCGGCGAGGCCAAGGGCGCCGGCGGCACGCTCGTGCTGCCCACGCCGGACGCGCAGGGCTCGATCAACATGTCCGGTACCGGCGGTACGGTCGCGCTGGTCCGCGGCACGACCGCGCTGACCTGCCTGACCGCGGTGGACTGCCTGGCCGACGCGCGCGTCGTGGACGTCGCGGGCTACGGCGACGCGGTGGTCCGCGAGGGCACCCCGGCGACCGGCGCCTCCAACTCGGCTTCCGTGGCCCGTACTTCCGCGCTCGCGGACACCGATGACAACGGCGCGGACTTCGCGGCGGGCGCGCCGACGCCGCTCAACGCGCGTGGACAGGGTCCGACCGACCCCGGCGGCCCGGGCGAGCCCGAGCCGACCAACGCGCTCATCCCGGAAATCCAGGGCACCACCCGGGTGTCGCCGAAGAACGGCGCCCGGGTGACCAGTGTTCCGGGTGTGGTGACCGGTGTGCGGACCTTCGGTAGCGCGCGCGGCTTCTGGTTCCAGGACACCCACCCGGACGGTGATCCCCGCACGTCCGAGGGCCTGTTCGTGTTCACCGGTACGGTCACCCCGCAGGTCACGGTCGGCGACGCGGTCAAGGTGACCGGCAAGGTCGAGGAGTTCTACCCGGGCGGCGTCGGCATCGGCGGCCAGTCGCTGACCCAACTCACCGGTGCTACCTGGGTGATCGACGCGTCCGGCCAGGCGCTGCCCGCGCCGGTGACGCTCGACGCGGCGACCGTGCCGGACGCGTACGCGCCCACCGGGACGCCGTCGATCGAGGCGCTCGCGCTGGAGCCGTCGAAGTACGCGCTGGACCTGTACGAGTCGCTCGAAGGCCGGTTGACGCGCGTAGGCGAATCGCGTGTGGTCGGCCCGAGCACCTCGTTCGGCGAGTTGTGGGTCACCCTGGAGCCGACGCAGAACGCGACCGCGCAGGGCGGCACGCTGTACGCCGGCTACGACGCGCAGAACGGCGGCCGGCTCAAGGTCTCCTCGCTGATCCCGTTCTCCCAGGAGCCGTTCCCGCAGGCGAACGTCGGCGACACGCTCACCGGCACGACCACGGGACCGCTGACCTACGACAACTTCGGCGGGTACGCGCTGGCCGCGACCACCCTGGGCAAGGTGGTCGAGGGCGCGCTGACGCCGGAGACCACGCGGGACCAGAAGAGCACCGAACTCGCCGTCGCCACGTACAACGTGGAGAACCTCTCCCCCAAGGACGCCCAGGCCAAGTTCGACCGGCTCGCGAAGGGCATCGTCACCAACCTGTCCACGCCGGACGTGGTGGCCCTGGAGGAGATCCAGGACAACAGCGGACCGACCAACGACGGTGTGGTCGCGGCCGATCAGACGCTGGACAAGCTGGTCGCGGCGATCAAGGCGGCGGGCGGCCCGACCTATTCGTGGCGCGCGATCGAGCCGGTCGACGGCAAGGACGGCGGCCAGCCGGGCGGCAACATCCGCAACGCGTTCCTGTTCGACGCTACGCGCGTCGAGTTCGTGGACCGTCCCGGTGGCGGCCCCACCAGCGCGGTGGGCGTGCGCAAGGACTGGCTGGGGCGTACCCGGTTGACCCAGTCGCCCGGTCGGGTCTCCCCCGCGGACCCGGCGTGGGAGAACAGCCGCAAGCCGCTCGCGGCGGAGTTCCGCTTCCGTGGCAAGACGGTGTTCGTGATCGCGAACCACTTCGCCTCCAAGGGCGGCGACCAGGCGCTGGACAGCCGGTTCCAGCCGCCGACGCGCAGCTCGGAGGTCCAGCGGGTGGCGCAGGCGAAGGTGCTGCGCGGCTTCGTGGACGAGTTGTCCAAGTCCGACCCGAGGGCGAACGTGGTGGTGCTCGGCGACCTGAACGACTTCGCCTTCTCGCCGACGCTCAAGACGCTCACCGACGGCGGCGCGCTGCGCACGATGGTCGACACGCTGCCCGCGAACGAGCGCTGGGGATACGTGTTCAACGGCAACAGCCAGATGCTCGACCACATCCTGACCAGCCCTCGGCTCACCCGGTTCGAGTACGACATCGTGCACGTGAACGCGGCGTTCGCGGACCAGGCGAGCGATCACGATCCGCAGGTGCTGCGCGTGCACCCGAGCACGGGCAACGACTTCCTGGATTGCCTGGAGCGGTTGTGGGAGGAGCTGTTCGAGCGATCCTGAGTCGGGTCTGACGCGATACGAGAGTTGACGCAAGGTCACCTCGCGTCCGGTGCCGTGTTCTTCGGCGCCGGGCGCGAGGGTTTTGTGGGCCGCGCGTGGGCTATGCGGCCGGGGTGGGCGGGTCGGTGGGAGCGGGCGGGTCGGTGCGGGCCGGCGGGTGGGTGCGGGCCGGTGATTCGGTGCGGGCCGGTGATTCGGTGCGGGCCGTTGGGTGGGTCGGGGTGGGAACTTCGGTCGGGGACAAGGCTCGTGCGGCGGCCTCGGTGAGTGCGCAGGCGTCCGCGACGCAGTCGTAGTCGACGTGTTCGGGCAGGTCGGTGTGCAGGTGGTAGTGCGGGATGAGCTTCTGGTCGTCGATCGAGACCAGGGTCGCGGTCGGGTAGCCGTGGCGGTTGGGCACCACGCCGTCGGTGGAACTGCGCGAGCGCAGGCCGGTCAGCACCGCGATGTCGTTGCGGGTGGCGCACTCGGAGAGCAGGTTGTTGAAGGGCACGTCGTACGGCTCCATCCGCAACGGGCCTTCGGCCTCCAGCAGGACGAGGTTGCCCGAGCCGACGGTGTCCACGTTCAGGAACCACGTGCGCTCGCGGTCGAGTTCGGGAAAGTGTCGACGCGCGAAGCCCCGGATGCCCTCCTGAAGCGCCTCCTCGGCACCGGCCGAGACGAGCAACACCCTTACCCCGTCGACGGGTTCGTCGCGCAGTGTGGCGGCGAGCGCGACCAGTACCGCGACCCCGGACAGGTTGTCGTTGGCGCCGGGGACTGCGCGACTGCGGCCGATCTGGGTGAACGCGGCGGTACTGACCGCGGCGAGGCCGATTCCGGCTCGGCGTACGCCCCGAAGTCCGGTGGCCGTGCCGAGCGCGATCAGCGCGGGGCCGGCGACCACCGGCCACCACATCGGCGGATTCTCGCTCGCCTTGTCCAGCAGTCGCGGATAGCGGGTGGCGACCCAGCGCGCGGCCCGCTCGTCGAACACCGCTCCCGTGGGTGCCGCGTCGTGGTGTGCGGTCACCACGAGGGTGCGCGGCGCGTCCGGGTCGCCGACCGAGGCGACCACGTTGTACGCGCTGCGCGGTCGGCCGCCGAGGGCGCGGCGCGCGTACTGGCCGCGGTAGGAGATGTCGTCGGCGATGCCGAGCGTGGCGGCGCCGGCGACCAGCGTCGCGGCCACGCGCGAACGCCCGGCGAGCAGGCCGGCGACGGCGGCGAGGGCGGTGAGGGTGCCGATCGGGCGCGCGTACGACGCGTACGCGGGCTCCTCCTCCACCACCGCGTCACGCGCCCCGAGATCGCGCAGCAGCCCGGCTATCCGATGCGCGGCCTCGCGCTCGCCGGACGACGTGGGCAGACGCTCGATCTTGGCCAACGGCTCTATCACGGCCCGCAGTTCGGCCTCGGAGGGTCGGCGCGACCGGCTCCTCGTGCCGTTCCCCCGACGCGAATCGTTTCCCTCACGGCTCGTCATCCCGCCACGATGCCACGGCCGGGCGGGTCGTGTCCGCCCCCGAGGGGGACCTTTGTTACTCGCGAGTCGGGTCGGGTCGAGGTGAGTCGGCGGGGTCGCGGTGAGTCGGGCAGGCTCGGGGCGGGTCGGGGTGTGACGGGGTGCGGCGCGGCGTGGCGCGTGGGGCACGGCGCGGGTCGTGCGGCGCACGCGGCGCGGCCACTCGATGGTGAAGCTCGTGGGTCCGCTCCACCACCTGGGCTATTCATGCGACTTACCAATTTCGTGCACAAATATCCCGCTCATTACGCTTCGATCCGTCGGTGACGGCATGTCGGGCCGCCATCTCCCGATGGTTCGGAGATCCATGACCCTGCAAGAAGCGGAAGCGTTGTCCGCGCCCTGGTCGCGCGCGCCGTCCCTGTCCTGCCCGGCGGTGCCCGCGCAGGACTTCGCCCAGCGGTACGCGGCGCCGGCGCGGCCCGGTGTGATGGCGGTGCGGCTGGCCGGCGGGCTGCCGGCGTGGGCGGTGACCGGGCATGCGGCCGCGCAGGCCATGCTCACGGATCCGCGGCTGGTCAACGACATGACCGTGGTGGACGCCCTCTCCGCGGGTACGCCGCACGGGCTGCCGCACACCCGCTACCCCGAGAGCTTCCTGTCCGTCGAGCCCCAGCTCCTGGCACGCGACGGCGCCGAGCACCGCCGGATGCGCCGGATCGTGAGCCCCTACTTCCAGGCCGCCCAGGCCGGGCTCGTCGAGGCGGAACTCGAGTCCTGTACCGAGGACTTGGTCGATGCCCTGGCCAGGCGGCCGCAGGGCGACCTGGTCGCCGACCTGGCGATCCCGCTGGCCGCCGCGGGGGTCGCCTCGATGCTCGGCGTCACCCCCGACCGGGCGGCGGCCGTCGTACGCGCCACCATGGCCGCGGGCCTGGCGGGCCACCCCGACACCCCGCACGGCCATGCCGCGGGTCAGGCCTTCGTACTGCGGGTCCTGCAGATCGTGGCCACCGCCCGCAGGAAACGCCGGGACAATGCCGCCCGGGCACTGCTGACCGCGCACGGCGACGGGCGTCTGACCGGCCCGCAGACGGCCGCGATGGTGGGACTGCTGCTCGTGGGCATGGTGGAGTCGCTCACCACCGTGGTCCCCACCGCCGCGCTGATCGCGATGCAGCGCCCCGAGGTGCGGGCCGCGCTACGGTCCGGCGACGCTGTACGCGTGGACGCCGTGGTGGAGGAACTGCTGCGCCTGTCCACCCCGTTCCACCACAGCGCCTGGCGGGTGGCCAGGGAGCCGCTGGTCCTGGACGGGACGCCCATCCGGGCCGGTGACGTGGTGGTGGCGTCCTTCCTGCACACCAACCTCGACGAGCGGCGCTGGCCGCGGCCCACCGAGGTCCGCCTCGACCGCCCGACGCCCCGCGGCCACCTCTCGTTCGGGCATGGCGCGCACTACTGCCTGGGCGCCGCCCGGGGCCGCGCGCAGACCCGCATCGCGCTGACCCGGCTGTTCACCCGCCTGCCCCTGCTCACCCCGGCCGCCGACCCGGCCGGTCTGTCCTGGCACGGGGGCGGTCTGCGCCACCTGCACAGCCTGCCGGTGCACACCACCGGCGGCCCGACCGGGCCGGGGGACGCCGGGTGAACACCGCGGGGAAGCCGCACGTCACCGGTGCCGTCCCGGCCGGAACCGCCTCCCGCGGCTTCGGCCGGCGTACCGGGCACACGCTGCGCACCCGGCGTGCCCGGCGTGCCCGGCACACGCTGCACACCCGGCATACCCCGCATTCCCGGCACGCGCTGCGGACCCGGCGTACCCGGCACACGTGAGATCCCTCTCGGGTGCCCGTCCCACCGAGACCCGGGCGCCGTCCGCACGCTCGCGGAGCATTCGGCCGGAGCGGCGGCGGCCCCGACCAAGGAAACGATCCAACCGATGTCCGACCCCGCCAAGGTCCTCCCCGCACGTCTTCCCTCGCTGACCAGCCTGCGGTTCGTCCTCGCACTCACCGTGGTGCTGTGTCACCTGACCCTCATCTCGGGCATCTTCGATGTGGGGCCGGACAGCCCGCTGGCGGTGATGGAGCCGATCGCCACCAGCGCGGTCAGCGGCTTCTTCGTGCTGTCGGGATTCGTCCTGACCTGGGCGCACACCCCGGGAGAGTCACGCGGGGCGTTCTGGCGCCGGCGCTTTTGGAAGATCGCCCCCAATCACGTACTCGGCTGGGTCCTGGCGATCGCCTTCTTCGCCGTCATCACCGCCACGCCGGCCACCGTGCCGGCCGACGGAGACAGTATCGGCGCCGCGGTGGCGGGCCTGTTCCTGCTGCAAAGCTGGGTCCCGGTCCCGGACTTCTTCTTCAGCTTCAACGCCCCGGCCTGGTCGATCTCCTGCGAGGCGTTCTTCTACGCCCTCTTCCCCGCCCTCCTGGCCGCCGCGTCCAGGATTCCCGCCCGGCGGCTGACCGCCTGTTGGGGGGCGCTGGCCGCGGCCACCTTGCTGATGCCGCTGGTCTCCACCCTCGTCCCGGGGCCACCCCTGTACGACTGGCTGCCCATCAACGCGACCAGCCTCTGGTTCGTCTACCTCTGCCCACCGGTGCGGCTCGCGGAGTTCGCCCTCGGGATCCTCACCGCCCGCCTGATTCGAACCGGGTGCTGGCCCCGCCTGAACCGGGCGCAGGTCGCCGCCCCCGCGGTGGTCGTCTTCGTGGCGGTGGCCTACCTCCCCGCCCAATACGCCCTGGGCATGGCCATGGCCGCCCCGCTCGCCCTGATCATCGCCGCGCTCACCCGGGCCGACCTCCAGGGCCGCACCCGCGTCATGCGCCACCGGTACCTGATCGCGCTGGGCGAGGCGTCCTTCGCCCTCTACATGACCCACTACCCGCTCATTTTGACGATCCGCCACATGCTCGGCGTCGAGAAAACCTTCACCCCGCTACCGGGCACCCTGATCGTCGCGGCCCTGACCGCGGCCTCCATCGCGCTGTCCGTGGCGGTGTACCGCTACTACGAACTCCCGCTCATACAGCGCTGGTCCCGTCCACGTCGCCCGGCTCCGGGCGCCGCCGCCCGGGTCGCCGAAACCCCGACTCGGGTCCTGACTCCCCGTCCCCCCACCACCACGCCGACCCACCAGCCCGACCGAACCTGACCCGACCGAACCTGACCCGACCGAACTTGACCCGCTCGACCGGGTACCCGCGTGTGAGGACCGTCTAGCGGCGCTCGGTGGCGTCCACCGGCCCAGACAATTCCGGGGCGTCCTCGGTCGCCGCGACCGGCGTCGCGTTCTTGCGGGTGGCCAGTACCGCCCCGCCCAGGATCAGCACGAAGGACGCCCCGATCGCCCACGTGAACTTCTCGTCCAGGATCAACACGCCTGCCGCCACCGCGACCGCCGGGTTGACGTACGTGATCACCGTGGCCCGCGCCGCGCCCACCTCGCGCACCAGCTCGAAGAAGATCACCATCGCGATCGCGGTGCACACGAGCGCCAGCACGCCCATCGCCCCGAGGGCCTTGCCGCCCGGCACGTGCGCGGGCCACTGCGCGGCGGCGAGCGGTATGTACACCAGCGCGGTGAAGCCCAGGCAGACCGCCGTCATCGGCAGGCTCGGCACCTCCTTGAGCCTGCGCTCGGCCACCAGCGCCGCACCGGCGTAGCACAGCGCGGTCGCGAGCACCTCGACCGCCGCCCACGGATCCCCGCCGCCGAGCGTCGGCCCGGCCAGCACCGCGACCCCGCCGAACCCGATCGCCAGCCCGACCCAGCGCACCGCCCCCATGCGCTCGGTGCCACCGGTCAGGTACACGAGCACCGCCCCGAAGATCGGCACCGACGCGATCAGCAGCCCGGTCGTCGAGCTGGACAGCCTCCGCTCGGCGTCCGAGAGCAGCCACCAGGGCCCGACGAACTCGGTCACCGCGAACACCAGCAGCGGCCACTTGTACGGGGTGAGCCCGCGCAGCCCCGCACCACGCAACGCGAACGGCAACAGCAGCAGGGCCCCCAGCCCGGTCCGCACGAACACCAGCACGCCCGGCGAGACCTCGTCCACCGCGACCTTGATCAGCAGGTACGGGATCCCCCAGATCACGCACATGCACGCGAACAACAACGCCCCACGACGACTCACGGCCGTGCCCCCTCAATCTCTGGATCGAAGAGGATGATCAACCACGCGGGGCCGATCGGTCTAGAACGTCGTTGCGCAGCACGCTGCTGCGGTAGCCGGCGGGGGTGACGCCCAGTACCCGCCGAAACCATCTCCCCAGGTGTGCCTGATCGGCGAACCCGACCGCGAGCGCGGCGCCGGCGGGCGTCATCCCCCGGGCGAGCAGCGCCTGCGCGCGGGCGACCCGGTGCTGGGCGAGCCAGGCGTACGGGGGCAGCCCGACCACGTCGCGGAACGCGCGCAGGGTCTGGTAGCGGGACAGTCCGATCCCGGCCGACAGCTCGCTCAGCGAAGGGGGCCGGACGAGTTCGTCGGCGAGCCGTTCGCGGACCGCGCGGGCCACCCGGGCGGCGTCCGGCGAGCCGCGCCGATCGGCCCGGGAATGCACCGCGTGCCGCCCGACGAGCGCGCGCAACACCTCCACGACCCGGGTCTCGCCCTCGAACGCGTCGCCGCCGGCGGTCAGGTGCGTGTGTACGGCGACCAGTTCGGCGGCGAGCGCCGGGTCGGCCACGAGCAGCGATGGGAAGTGCGGGGCGGGGCCGGGCAGGTCCTCGCCGACCAGCGCGGCCGAGGGGTAGAAGACCCGGTAGGCGTACCCCTCCGGGATGCCCGGGCCGCCGGTGTGCGTCTCGTGCGGTTCGGCGACCACGATCGTCCCGGGTCCGGACCGGTGCACCGCGCCGCGATAGTTGATCTGCTCGACCCCCTCGACGCACACCCCGATCGCGTACTCCTCGTGCGCGTGCGGCGCGTACCGGTGCCGCCGAAATCGCGCGGTCATCAGGTCGAGCGGCGTGTCCTCCAGCCCGTATACGCGTGTCCACACCGCGGACTCCCCGCCCTGGCCGCCCCGGGCGCCCCGGCCGCCCCCGCCGACGAGGCCGTCGCGCGGAGGGCCTCCGGGCCCGCCCGGTCCCACGTCACCACTCATGTCGATTCGCTCTCAAGTACCCGTGCACGGGCCGCCCCGGCACGATCGGCTCGAACCACTCCTCCGGTCCGGGGTCGGACAACCGCAGCTCGACCGACTCCGGATCGTCGGACGCCGCGTCACTGAACGTCACGAACGCCGCCTCGACGTCGTCGTCGTACAACCCGTGCCGCTCCAGCAGCGACGCCGCCTGATCCACCAACAACCGCAACGCCATCTCCTCCGCGAAGCACGCCGGCGGCGCCCACTCGGTCCCACCGAGCCGCCCGGTGACGGTCACGGCGGCCACCACGAACCGCCGGACGAACCCCTCCTCCAGCAGTGGCAACGCGTCCAGCACGAAAAACGAGGCCCCGTCCGCCTCGCGAAGATTCACCAGATCCGTGAACAGCAGATCCACCAGCACCCCGACCGAGCTCGCCACCGCCCCCGCCGCGAGCCGGGCCTTCTCCTCCGGCACGTCCGGCTGCGCGGTGTCCGGCTCACACCCGAAGGCGTCCAGCCCGAAGGCCCGTACCCCCGCCGCCTGCCGCTCGATCCGCAGCCGCTCCTCCGGCATCGGCCGGCGCGCCCGCAACGCCGGATCCCCCGCCGGCGCGTCCGGCCCGTCGGCGGCCATCAAACTCTCGTACACCAACTCCTCGTGCAACTGCACCTCACTGCGCACCACCCGCCAATCCGCGAGCAGCACACTGGCCTCCAACACCGCCAACACGATCTGCCGCGCGGTGCGCTCGGCCGCCTCCAACGTCGGCGCGTCCACCGACAACAACACCGCGGCCCCATCCGACCGAGGCGTGACCCGATAGTCCACCAGGTCCACCCCGACCCCGTCCGCCTCCTCGAACCCCTCCACGGACTCGAGCCCATCACTCAGCAACGCCCCGACCCCGAGCCGCTGGAGTTCATCCAGATCGGGATAGGTCTCGAGCGGCACGACATCGACATTCACCGGGTAAGCCACCCCAAGATCTTCCCGTGCCCATCCCCCTCCCCACGCCCGACACCACCGAACAACCACGTGGCGGACCACCCCCCAAAGTGCGATATGGTTTCCGTGTTCGGCCAGCCGAACACCGGGACGTGGCGCAGCTTGGTAGCGCACTTGACTGGGGGTCAAGGGGTCGCAGGTTCAAATCCTGTCGTCCCGACCAGCTTTTACGCAGGTCGGAGGCCGTCTTCTCAGAAATGGGAGGGCGGCCTTTTCCGTCATCTGGGGCGTGGTGGTCGCAGTGTGGTCGCACGACCGCCGCTCGGCTTTGGGACTCACGAGCGAT
Source organism: Embleya sp. NPDC001921 (assembly GCF_053594475.1). NCBI lineage: Bacteria > Bacillati > Actinomycetota > Actinomycetes > Kitasatosporales > Streptomycetaceae > Embleya > Embleya sp. NPDC001921. Next base: position 50,399 of record NZ_JBSFEO010000039.1, on the reverse strand, counting down.
CGGCCCGCAACCGCAGCCGTGTAGAGCGGTTTGAACAGGTCGCGCAGCCGGGCCGGGTGGTCGCGATGTGGTCGCAACCGATTCGGCGGCTGCCTCGCCACGTCCACTCCCTCAGCACCGGCGAGGGCTTCCTCGATGGCGTCGACGGCACCGTGGGCGGCCTGCCGGCTCAGGTGGGCGTAGATGTTCGCCGCCGTCGACGACGTCGAGTGCCGCAACGTCTTGGACACCACCGTCAGCGGCACGCCCGCCGTGATGGGATCCGCGTCGAACCCACCGGCCGCTCCGTCCAACAGCCGACGCAACGCCGCCGCCGCGGCGGGGCACTACGGACGCGCGCGCCTCGAGCGCCGGGCTGCGTCGGCGCGCGCGTCTGTAGGTTCCGTCAACCGGTCGGCGCGGTCAGGCCGCTCGAAGTGCCCGGGCCGCTCGAAGTACTCGGGCCGGTCGAAGTGCTCGGGCCGCTCGAAGTACTCGGGCCGGTCGAAGTGCTCGGGCCGTACACGGTGACGCCGAACGACGCGAGGCCGGAGAACATCACCAGGTGGCCGTTCTCCAGCCGCCCGATGTCCTGCATGCCCATGCCCATCGAGTTCTTGGGCTGCGCGACCGTGCTGACCTGTGTGGCCGTGCCGTCGGGAGCGAAGCGCGTAAGGGTCGAAGCATTGCGGAAGGCGACATCGAGCACGTACGCGCCCTCTTCGTCGGCATCGATCAGGACCGAGTCCCGGTTTTGACCCGCCGGCTTCACCCACCGCACGGCGCCCGTGTCGAGGTCGAAAGCGATGGCCTGTCTCGGGGAGAAACCCTGCCCGACCTCCCGCTTGGTCAAGGCGTACATGGTGTTGCCCCGGACGTGCATCGCGGGCGCGTGCAGCGTTCCGTGCATGCTCTTGCCGTAGGATTCGACCTTCCCGAAGTCGCCCCGCAACGGAATGGTTCGGGCGATCTTTCCGGTGTCGTCGAACACGACCAGTTGAGCGCCCTGTTCGTCCTTGAAGGTGCTCGGCTCGACGACGGCCGTCAGCGGCCGGGCGGACACCACATGCACCGCTCCCTGCTCGGGGACCGGGACGGATGTGGGTACATCCCACAGCGGTTGGCCGGCGGCATCGATAGCGGCCACGGAGTAGCTTTTGCGGAACACGGAGGCGCCGAAACTCATCGAGACGAGGACGCGGTCCGACGTGGTGCGGAAGCTCTCGTTCGACCACAACCCGTCCTGCGTGGTCGGGTTCCGCCACGTCCACGCTTGACTGCGGTCGGCCGTGCGCAACGCGACCACCGTGTTGGGTGTCATGACCGCCAGCAGGTCCTCACCGATGAAGCCGAGGCGGGTCTCGTCCGTGTCGAAGGGGCTGCCGTCCTTCTTGGTGCCGTGAAACTCCGTCGTCCACAGGACGTTGCCACCCTGGCGGGTGTCCACGAGCGAGACTTGGTTGCACGCGGCGTTGTAGGCCCCCGCCTTGGTCGACCAGGCGATCGCGCCGAGGCCGCTCCCGTTCGGCGTCTCGGTCATGCCGCACACGGCCATGCCCTGCTTCGGCGGAGCGACGGAACCGAGAACGCGACCGTCGGCCATGTCGAGGATCTGCACGCCGGTCCCGCGGCCGACGTAGAGCGACGAACCGGTGTGCCACATTGCCAGCGGCTTGGATTCCAGCGTGTCGCCGGGAGGAACCGGCGCCGTCCACGCCTCTTCCAGCGCGGGCGCCGCCCTGGGCGGCTTGATCCGCGCCTTCACCGGCTCGGTGGGCGCGGCGGACCCCGGCTTCGCCGTGGCGTTCTCTGAATCGCCACCCGAATCGCTCAGAAGCCACGCCGCGACGCCGCCGGCGAGGACCAGCGCCGCGATCACGCTCGCGGCCACGATCTTCGTGCGCGGTCCCCGTCCACCCGATCGCCCGCTCGTCGGGGGGCCACCGGTGAAACTCCCGTAGGCGAGAGTCCCGTTGGTGGGCATCACGCTCGTCGCCTGTTCCTGAGGGAACGGGCCTCCCGGGTATGGCGCGTATCCGGACATCGGCGGTGGCGGGGGTGTCGACGGACGGGGAGGTATGTCCTGCCCCGGAAAGGGGGTAGGTTCGGTCATTCGCAAGACTCCGAGTTCATCGTCCGTGTTCGCTCCAGTCCTTCGCACGCGGGCGAGAACTGGCCGGCACCCTAGCCGACGCATGATCAACTCGTCACGAGCCGGTCCCGAAAGACTCCCGGCCCGACGTCCTCCACACACTCGACGTTGTCCGGACCTGGTCGCGGTACCACCACTCGCGCGGTCCGAATCCGCACCTGCCCTTGCCCCTTGTCGCAGCGGACGTGCGGTTCCCGAAGCGGCCCAGGTCCACCTTGGTGTCGCCGAGGCCGAGCCGGCCTGCCTCGTTCACCCGCAGACCCACGTCGCTCATCACTTTCGCGGCGGTGTAGTTGCGAACGGTCGGCGCGAACTTGCGGCACGGCGCCGGCTCCGCGGCCCATTCCGTGCACATCTGCGGATCCCGCCGAACGGCGTCGAGGTGGCCGGGGCCTCTACGCCCGGGCGCCCGGACTCCTGTACTCCATAGCCCTGCGACACTTCGACGTGGCCTGGACAAACAGCTCAACCGCACCCCCCACGCCGCACTCACCCGGGCGGCCACGCTCAGCCCGGACGGTCGCGACCGCGGCCGCCGGGCCGCGGCGGCCGCCTACCTCGGCACGGACGCCACCGGCAACCTGCTCGACGTACCGAGACTCCTGGGGCAGTGCCGGGCCCCCGACGACGCCGACGCGACTTCGTTGACGACGGCGCTCGCGGCCGCCCACCACCTCCTGCTCAGCGGGATTGGGGATGTCGACTCCGCGTACCGGATGCTGATCGGGGCCGTCGAGGCCGCGACGAACCAGGCGGACACCCCGAAGGGCGTCCTTCGGGAGGCTCTGTACACGCTGGCGTTGATCAGTTTCCACGGCGCGGCGCCCGCGCGGAACTCTGGGAACCTCTCGCACGCGTCGTCACGCGCCTGGGCCCGACTCTCCCCGTTCCGAAGTCGTTGTCGCTGATGACGAGTTGTCTCGGCGATCCGGTACACGCCGCCCTCCCCGCCCTGGGCCGACTCGACGACGCGGTCGGCACACTCGCGGACGCGGACCCGGTGGAGGTGATCCGGATCGGCATGGCCGCCGAGTATGTCGGCCGCCTGGAGCACTGCCGTCCGGCGTTGCGGCGACTGGTGGACGGGGGCCGCGACGGCGAACATCTCACACTCACGATCCACGCGATGGGTCTGCTGAGCCGACACTGCTACGAGACCGGCGAATGGGATCGGCTGGCCCGCCTCGCCGAGGAGGGCCTGCGGCTGAGCAACCGGTACGGCTACCGCCTCCTCGCCCAGACCTTTTGCCACCGGCAGGCCCTGCTCGCGGCGACCCGCGGCGACACCGACCCACGCGGGCGGCCCGTACCCAACTCGTCGCCACGCCGGCGACGTTCACGCGGCTGGGGGCGGCGCCCTGGGCCGAACGCGCACGGAGCGAACTGCGCGCGTCGGGCCTCGCCGCGGACCGAGCCGGCGCGTCACCCGATACCCGCCTGTCCCCCCAGCAGTACGAGATCGCCGGCCTCGCCGCCGCCGGAATGACGAACAAGCAGATCGCCCAGCGGCTGCACCTCTCTCCGCGAACCATCGGAACGCACCTCTACCAGGTCTTCCCCAAGCTGGGCATCACCTCCCGCGCCGCGCTCCGCGACGCGCTGCACAGTGCAGCCGAGCCGAACGACTCTGCGGGATAGTGGACTTCGCGATGGGGGCTCCCGGGGAATATGTCGCCGGGACCCGCGGGGCCGGCGGTCGGTCCGCGCTCAGGCGGGCCGGCTGCCGCGCGTCGATCCGGGTGGCGGCCTGCTCGTCCGCGCGCTCGGGCCCCGAAGGGCGATCACACCATTACCGTTCGGGCCAGGGGCAGATCGGGCACCGGGACGGCGATGTACCCGCTCGCTGTCGATGGCGGCGCCGCCCCCGAAGGCCCCGAGCCCATGGCGGTCTCCGAGTTTCGGGTTTCACCGCTCGGTCGTCGCGCGCGGCGAGGAGACTACACATGGCGCCGAGACGGGCGCGCGTTTCCGAAGGCGGGTCCATACCGCGCGGGGGCTTCGGGTGGATCGACGGGTTCGGCGTGAACTCTCTTTCCGCGTGCTCTCGTTCGCGTGACCCGCGCACGCGCGCGGCGAGGCGGCAAGCCGGCGGGAGCGGGGCGGACGACACCGTCACGTCGCCGCCGCCGATCATCTCCTCGCCCCGCGCCGAGCCCGCTCACGCGACGTCGAGTGCCCGGCTCGGGGCATAGAAGTGTCACATGTGAAATGGTACCGTCCGGAATATCACAAGACGATGATCGGGGCGTGCGGTGGGTGACATGGGCGACAACGACATGGCCGGCACCAGGGTGCGTGGGGCCGAGAAGCATGACCACGCGGTGCCGGCGGCGCTGGCGGAGGCGTTTCGACACGGCTGGGCCGACACCGCGATACAGGTGCCGCCCGTGTCCGGGGCGGCGTACGCGGCCAAGCGGCGGGCGGCGGTGTCCGAGCGCTTTCCCGGTGAGCGGATCGTGGTGCCGTCGGGTGGGTTGAAGGCGCGCAGCAACGACTTCGACTACACGTTCCGGCCGCACTCGGCGTTCGTGCACCTGACCGCCGAACAGGGCACGCAGGCGGTCCCGGACAGTGTCCTGGTCTTCGAACCGGACGGGAACGGGCACTCGGTCACGCTGTTCACCCGGCCGCGCTCACCGCGTGACGGCGGGCCCGACGGTGCGGGGTTCTACGGCGACCGGCGGTACGGCGAGTTCTGGGTCGGGCGCCGGCGCACGCTCGCCGAGACCGCCGATGCCCTCGGGATCGAGTCGGCCCCGCGCGAGGACCTCGAACGGGCCCTGCGCGGACGGAAGGTACCGACCCGGGTGGTGCGCGGTGAGGACCCGCTCGTCGACGCGCTGGTACCGCCGGTCTCGGGCGCCGAGGCCGAGGCCGAACTGCTCACCTTCCTGTCCGAGTCGCGGCTGGTCAAGGACGAGTGGGAGGTCGAGCAAATGCGCGCGGCCGTGGGCCACACGGTGGCCGGATTCCACGACGTGGTCGGCGAGTTGGATCATGCCATCGGTCTCGAGCGTGGTGAGCGCTGGATCGAGGGCACGTTCAATCGGCGGGCCCGGCTCGAGGGCTACGGGCTGGGCTTCGAGACCATCGCGGCGGCCGGCGCGCACGCGTGTGTCCTGCACTGGATGCGCAACGACGGACCGGTGCGCACGGGCGACCTGCTGCTGCTGGACGCCGGTGTCGAGGCCGACTCGTTCTACACCGGCGACGTCACCCGTACGCTGCCGGTCGGCGGACGCTTCACCGACGTGCAACGCCGGGTCTACGACCTCGTCTTCGCCGCCCAGTCGGCGGGTATCGCCGCGCTGCGGCCCGGCGCGCGGTTCGGCGACTTCCACGCCGCCGCGATGCGCGTGATCGCCGAAGGCCTGGACGCCTGGGGCCTGTTGCCCGGCGGCGCGGAGGCGGCCCTGGCCCCCGACTCCGGCCTGTACCGCCGTTTCACCCTCTGCGGCTCGGGCCACATGCTCGGCCTGGACTGCCACGACTGCGCCGCCGCCCGCCGCCAGAGCTACCCGGACGGCCTGTTGGCGCCCGGGCACGTGCTCACCGTCGAGCCCGGCCTGTACTTCCAACCCGACGACCTGACCATCCCGCAGGAGTTGCGCGGGATCGGCGTGCGCATCGAGGACGACTTCCTGATCACGGCCGACGGCGCGCAGTGCCTGTCGTCGGGCCTGCCACGCGCCGCGGACGAGGTCGAGGCCTGGATGGCCTCGCTGCGATGACCGCGCGCGGTCCGCTGGTGGACCAGGTCTGCGGACAGTTACGGCAGGCCGGCGTGGTCGCGGTGGTCGGGCCCACCGGGTTCGGCAAGTCCGCGGTCCTGGACGCCGTGTGCACGGCGTGGCAGGCGGCCGGGGATCCGGTGGTCCGGCTCAGCTCGGCGCCCGCCGACGCGAACATCGCCTACGCGCCGCTGATGGACCTGTTCACCGCGTGCCCGGCCGAGGTGCGCGGCGAACTGTCCGAGCTGCAACGCTCGACGATGGACTGGGTGTTGCGGCGCGTCGCGGGGCCCGAGCCGGACACCGCGACGTTTCGCGGCACGGTGTTGTCCTGCCTTCAGGCGTGGGGGCGCAGGGCCCGGCCGTTGTTGTCCGCCGACGACGTGCAGTGGTGGGGTCCGGGCAGCCTGGACGTCTTCGGTTTCGCCGCGCGGCGCAGTCGCGGCAGCGTGTCGCTGCTGGCCGCGTTGCGACCCGACGGCCCGTCGCCGCACGATGTGCTCGGCGGCGGCGCGGTCGAGATCGGCATACCGCCGCTGAGCCCGGAGGAGTCCGCGGCTGTCGCGGGCTCGTTCGGCGTTCCGCTGCGCACTGCGGGCCGCATTCACGCGGCGACGGGGGGCAGCCCGCGGCTGGTCTCGGACATCGCGGCCGGGCTGGCCCGGGCCGGGCGGTCGGCCACCGCGTGGGATGCCGAGCCGTTGGCCCCGTACGCGCGCAAGGCGATGCGCGCGTGGCTGGCCGATCTGGCCGAACCGGTGCGCCGGGTGCTGCTGTTGGCGGCGCTGGCCGCCGACCCCTCGCTCGACGGCATCCGTCGGGCCACCGGGTACACCGCCGACGCCGCGCCGACCGCGGACGCCGCCCTGGCCATCGCCCAGGACGCCGGGCTGATTCGGGTGGTCGACGGTGCCGTGTCCTTCCCGGCGCCGGTCCTGCGCGAGGGCATCGTCGCCGAGGCCGGCCGCGAGTCGGTGCGTCGCGCCCATCGCGCGCTGGCGGCGGTGTCGACCGGCGCCGACGATCGGAGCTGGCACGAGGCGTCCGCGCTGGCCCCGGCCACGACCGCCGCGCGGCTGGTCCTGGCACTGGCCGACGCCGCCGCGGCGGCGCGCGAGCGCGGCGACCACACGCGGGCCGCCGAGTTCGCGCTGCTCGCGGTCGACCGGGCCGGCGGCGCCCGACCCGATCTGCTGGTGTGTGCCGCCCGGGACGCCGAGACGGCGGGGCGCTTCGACCTCGCCTGGACGGCTCTGGATCGGTTGGACCGCACCCGGGCCGGGCCGGCGGAGCGCGCCCGGGCCCGGATCGCGGTCGTGGACGCCGCCGGCCGCGGCGCCGCGCTGCTGGCGGACATCGCGGCCCGGGCGCTGGCCGACGCCACGGCCGCCGACGAACCGGCGCTGGTCTCGGCGGCGCATCTGCGGCTGGCCTGGAGCGCGCACCTGACCCGGGGCTATCCCGCCGAGGCCCTGGCACACGCGTGCGCGGCCATGCAGTGGGCGGAACGGGCCGGCGACCCGGCGAGTCGCGCCGCCGCGATCACCTTGACCGCCCGGATCCAGCAGGGTCGCGGCTCGCCGGAGCATGCCGGGACACTGCGCCTGGCGTTGACGCCGGGCGCGGCCGGCACCACCGGGGCGAGCCCCGGTGACCCGCCTCCGATCTCCGACGATCCGCGCCGGGTCGCGGTCTCCTTCGCGCTCTTGGAGGACCGCCTGGACGAGGCCGGGCGGTTGCTGGACGCGCTTGGCCCGGCGGTCGGGTCGGCCGACGGGCGGGCCGACCCGGGGCGGCTCCTGGGCTGCGCCGTACTGATCCACGCGCACGGCGGCGACGGTCGGGCCGCGCGCGAGGAGGCGCGCCGACTGCTGGCGCTCGCCCGCGAGTTGGGCGCCTCCCCCGGCCCGCCGTGGTACGCGGCGGCGGCCGCCGAACTCGCGGGCGGAACCCTGGAGCGGGCGCTCGCCTACGCGGGGCTGGGGTTGACCGCGTCGGAGGAGGAGCGGGACACCGTCTTCGCGGCGCACTGCCTGCACCTGTCCGGCCGTACGCGGCTGTTCCTGCGCGACACGGCCGGCGCGCTGGCGGATCTGCTGCGGGTGCGGGATCTGGTGCGCGAGTTGTCCGTCCGGGATCCGGCGGCGATCCGCTACGACGCCGATCTCGCCGAGGCCCTGGTCGCCGCCGGGGATGTCGAGGCCGCCGCCCGCACCATCGCCGATGCCAGAAGTCCGGCGCGGGAGTTGGCCCGGCGCGGCGTGCTGGCCTCGCTCGACCGCGCCCAGGCGCTGTGCGCGGCGGCGGCGGGCGAGTTCGCGGCGGCCGAGCGGCTGCTCACCCGGGCGTTGGAGGCGTTCGCGCGGTTGGGCTACCCGTTGGAGTGCGGCCGGGTCCTGTTGACCCACTCGGCCATCGAGCAGCGGCGCAGACGCCCCGCCCGCGCCCGGGAGTTGCACGCGGCGGCGGAGGCGGTGTTCCGCAAGGCGGGGGCGCCGCTGTGGGAGCCGGACCGGCCGGAGCGCACCGGGGCACGGGCCGGGCTCGCGGGCCTGACCGACGCCGAGCAGCGCATCGCCGAACTGGTCGCCGACGGGTGCGGCAACCGGGACATCGCGGTGTCGTTGTACGTCAGCGTCAAGACCGTGGAGGCGGTGCTGACCCGGATCTATCGCAAGCTCGGCGTGCGGTCGCGGATCCAACTGGTGGCGCTCGTCCACAAGGACAGGCACCGGTCGGCCCGATAGCGCCGATCGTGGGTGCTCCCGGGCGGAAGCGGTCCGGGGAGGTGGGTGGGTCGTCGCGGGCCGGGTGTCGTCGTAGGAATGGGGGTGTCGAAGGAATGGGGGTGTCGTCGCGGGCCGGGTATGTCGTCGAGGGCCGGAGCTCTCGCCGAAGGCGCGGCGAAGGCTCGGCGAAGGCCCGGCGAAGGCCCGGCGAAGGCGCGAGGTCAGTCCGCGAACGCCCAGGAGATCGCGCCCCGGGAGGCGTTGACCACCTTGGAGTCGGCCGAGCCGCGCACCAGTGCGCCGTTGGTCCGGTCGCCGTAGGTGTAGACGCCGAGCACGAAGTCGAACTCGGCCGTCTTGCGGTGCCCGCCCACCTCGGCGCTCGGCCCGTCCGCCACCGGGAGTTCCAGCGTGGACGCTTCGACCATGCGCTGACAGGTCCAGGTGTCGACCCCGTCCGCCACGAAGCGCTCGCGCAGGGCCGGCGCGGAGTGCTCGGCGCCGATCAGGACGCCGTCGCCGCCGTAGGTGTAGCTGTGCTTGAAGACGTAGTCGCCCCGCGAGGCCAGGACGTCGTCGAGGATGTCCGGCGCGAGGTCGAAGGTCATCGGTACGTGGCGTCGGAGCGTCTCCACCTCGTCCGGGTCGAGCAGGTGGTGCAGGTCGGGATCGCACAGCAGCGAGAACCACTTGCGGTGCATGCCGAGTTCGGCCTCGAACATGCACGAGACGGTGGCGCCGCTGTCGTCGACGGCCTTGAGGAAGGCGCCGTCGTCGTCGGTGTCGGCGAAGGTGATCAGTCGGTGGACGAGGATGCGGCGCGCGTGTGGCGCGCGCAGCCATTGCGACCGGTAGGAGGTCTCGTTGCAGTAGCGGACGTCCAGGTCGGGTGCCATGATCCGGAGGAAGTCCACGAGCGGCTGGTCGCGGCCGTAGCCGCGCCGGGAGTGCCGCACGGAGTCCAGGATGACCAGGCGGTCGAGCCCGAGCCGGGTGCACTGCGTCAGGTAGTGCCGGGCCAGGTCCAGGAAGGGTGAGGCGCCCGCCGCGGGAAGACCCAGCAGTTCGGCGTGCAGTCGCGCGCTGTGCTGGCATTCGCCGCCGCCCACGCCGGAGAAGGTGTTCAACTCGCAGAAGGCGTAACCCGAATCGGTGGGGATGATGTCGGCGCGGGCCAGCGCGGTGCCCTCGGTCATCCATTGCCAGTGGACGTGGTGTGCCATCGCCTCCGGGATCCGGAACATGGCGGCCAGTTCGGCGCTCGGCAGGGACGAGCACACGTGCCGCATCACCTTGCGGTGCGCGGAGACCAACCTGGCGGTGGCGTGGCGGAGTTCGTCCAGGGTGGTGCGGTCCAGCCGGAAGTGGGTGGGCAGGGTCGGGAAGAGGAAGCCGAGATCGCGCAGGTGCCGGTCGGAGACGTCTCGGGCCAGGGCGAGGTCGTGCGGGCTGTGTTCGGTGAACACGCGGGTCAGGAAGGCGCGGTTCTCAGCGGCGAACATCGGCGGGCTCCGATTCCGGGTCGGGGCGGTGGGCACGGAGGGCGCGGTCGGAGCCGAGGCCGAGCCCGACGTCGAGGCCGGATCCGGCCCCGACTCCGGCTGCTCCGCGCACGGTTCCGGTTCCGGCGGCGGTCGCCGGCGGCCGGGTGCTTCGCCGGCCGAACTCGGCTTCGAGGGCCGCCCCCGCCCGGAACAGGCTCGCCTCGCCGAACTTGCGTCCCACGAGCTGTAGTCCGATCGGCAGCCCGTCGGCGGCGAATCCGAGCGGCAGCGACAGGGCCGGGTGTCCGGTGACCGCGAACGGGATCGTCTGCATGTCGTTGGCCATCCGAGGCGGCGGCCAGTCGGTGGGAAAGTCGTCGAAGCGGGCCGCGGTGGCCTGGCCGCAGGCGGTGACCAGCACGTCGTGGTCGGCGAACACCCGCCGCTGGAAGGACTCGACGAGGCGTCGGCGGACGTCCAGCGCACGGAGCAGGTCGCCCGCGCCGACCCCGGCCCCGGGCATCAGCTTCTGGTAGGTGAACCGCCCGTAGGACCAGGGAAAGCCGCGCAGATTGCGCTCGTGCACGGCGAATCCCTCCGCCGCCAGGATCACCCGGCCGCACGCGTCGAGCACCTCGTACGGGGGCAGTTCGCACTCCTGGACGATCGCGCCGAGCTTGTCCAGGTGGGTCAAGGCCCGCTCGATGCCTTCGGTGATCTCCGGCAGTGTCGCGGGGTCGTGGGCGTACCACGCGGTCGAGTACGCCACGCGCAGGCCCTTGACGTCCTTCGCCGCCGCGCCGAGGAAGTCCGGCGCGGGCGTGTCACGGGTGCGCGGGTCGCGGGGGTCGGGTCCGGCGATCACGTGGAGTGCGGCGGCGGTGTCGGCCACCGTCCAGCCCAGCGGCCCGAAATGGTCCATGGTGTGCGACAGCGGGGTGGCGCCGTACCCGGACACGCTGCCGTAGGTGGGTTTGAGGCCGACGGTCCCGCAGTGGAACGCCGGGCCGCGGATCGAGCCGGCCGTGTCGGAGCCGAACGCGACGCGCAGGTACCCCGCGGCGACCGCGACCCCGGCGCCCGACGACGAACCGCTGGGAATGTGCTCGCCGTTCCACGGGTTCCGGGCCGGCGGGAAGGGCAGGTCGACGCTCGGCCCGCCGAGGGCGAACTCGTAGGTGGCCAGCTTGCCCAGCAACACGCCGCCGCCGGCGCGCAGTCGGGCCTCCACGGTGCTGTCCTCGCCGGCCACGTCCGACACGGTCAACCACGAGTGGTTCGTGGTGGGCAGACCCTCGACGGCGAAGATGTCCTTGAGCGCGTACGGGATGCCGTGCAGCGGACCCCGGTCCAGGCCCTCGCGCAGTTCCCGGTCTGCCTGCCGGGCGCGCCGCAGCGCCTGCTCGCGGGTGACGAGTACGAAGGCGTGCAGCGTCGCGTCGTGCGCCTCGATCATGCCCAGCGCGTTCTCCACCAGGTCCACCGAGGTGAGCCGGCCCGCGCGCAGCAGCGCTCCGGCCTGGGCGACGGACAGTTCGGCGAGCGCGCCGGGAGCGGTGCTGCCGGGGCCGGTGGTGCCCGGGCCGGGGGTGCCCGGGCCGGGGGTGCCCGGGCCGGTGGTGCCCGGGCCGGTGGTGCCGGGGTCAGCCATCGGTGGTCTCCATCGTGCGCAGCAGTTCCATCTTCGCCCGCAGCGAGCGGTAGCCGGCCAGCACGCCGGGCGCCAGGTCGCGCGGCATCTCGATGCCGAGCCGTTCCAAGGTCGCGGCGAACTCCCGGTCTGCGGGCTCGACTTCGAAGTGGGCGGGGTGGTCGGCGCCATCGGCTCCATCGAGGCCGGCGCGAGCGCCGCCGATGCCGGCCCGGTCGACGCGGTCGACGCGATCGGCCCGGTCGGCCCGGTCGGCGCTGTCCAAGGCGTCGCGGTCGCCCCCGCCCATGCCGACGCGGTCGGCGCTCACGCGGCGGGCCCGTGCCCGCCGGGCAGGCGCGGGCCGGCCTCGCGTTGCGCGGCGAGCCAGGTCTCGGTCTCGCGCGCGCCGACCGGTAGCGCCGCCGACAACACCTGTACGCCGTCGGCGGTCACCCGTACGTCGTCCTCCAGCCGTACGCCGATCCCCCGCAGCCCCTCCGGCACCAGTTCGTCGTGCGGTTGCAGGTACAGGCCGGGCTCCATGGTCAACACGTGGTCCTCGCCCAGCACACCCTGTCCGTAGAACTCCGGGCGCGCGTGCCCGCAGTCGTGCACGTCCAGGCCGAGCATGTGGCCGAAGGCGCACAGGGTCCATCGCCGGTACGGCTGCCGCTTGTCCTGCATGGCCTCCTCGACACCGCACTTGAGCACGCCCAGGTCGTGCAGGCCCTCGGTGAGGGTGCGCCGGCAGGCGAGGTTGACGTCGTCGAACGCGACGCCGGGCGCCATCGCCGCCAGGCCCGCGTCGCGCGCGGCGTGCACGATGTCGTAGACGTCGCGCTCGGCGGTGGTGAAGGTGCCCGAGACGGGCAGGACGCGGGTCACGTCGGCGGTGTAGCAGCTCCGCGCCTCGGCTCCCATGTCCATCAGCAGGATGCCGTCCGGCCGGACCGGGCCGTCGTTGCGGCCCCAGTGCAGGATGGTCGAGTGTGCGCCGGCGGCGACGATGGAGTTGTAGCCGACGCCGTTGCCGTCGTGGCGCGCGCGGGTGGCGAAGATGCCTTCGAGCAGCCGCTCGGAGACCGCGCGATCGCTCGGCAGGGCGCGCGCGACATCCTCGAAACCGCGGACGGTGATGTCCACGGCCTCCTGGAGTTGCGCGAGTTCCCAGTCGTCCTTGCGCAGCCGCAGTTCGGCGAGCACGCTCGCGAGCAGCGCGTCGTGGGCCGCGTTCTCCTCGGTCGCGGGGAGCAGGCCCCGGTCGATGCCCGCGTCGTAGCCGCGCAGCACCCGGGTGTTGCGGCCGGCGCGCCGCAACACCGTCGGCAGGTCGCCGATGGGCCGGGTCTGCACGCCCAGCACCGTGGTCTTCTCCTCGGGCGACAGGCAGCGGCCCTGCCACACCTCGCCGAGGATGCGGTCGAGGTAGCCGACGCCGGACGCCGGGTCGTGCCGCGGGTCCACGTACAGCACCGCGTCGTGGCCGCCGGCGATCGGGTGCATCACGAGCACCGAGTTCGGGTCCTGATCCGCTGTCAGCCACAGCAGGTCGCTGCCGCCGCGGAACGGGTAGGGCGCGCCGTAGCTGCGCCATTGGATCCGGCCGGTCGGGACGACCAGCGTTTCGCCCGGGAAGGCGTTCGACAGCAGGGCGCGGCGCGCCGACAGCCGGTCGAGGTGGGGTACCGGGAGGAGCTCGATCTCCTGTTCCCGCCAACCGCTCGTCATGTAGTCGACGAATTCGGTGGGGATCTCGGTGTCGTGCGCTCCGGTGATCTCTTCCTTGCCGACGTTGGGCACGTTCGGTATTCCCTTCGCTGCGGTTCAGTGGTTCGGGTGCGCGATTAGGTGGGCGCAGGTGACGAGGTCGAGTGCGGCGTGGCCGGTGGAGCTGAAGACGGTCGGGCGTTCGTGGAGTCCGGGGTGCTCGCCGGTCTCCAGGGATTCCAGGTCGATCGCGGTGCGGTGGATCTCGCCGGCCTCGGCGACGGCGGTCTCCACGGATTCGACGATGAGCGCTCCTGCGGCCAGCAGTTCGCGCGGCAGTTCGCGTGAGTGGGGGGTGTGTGCGCCCATGCAGTTGATGTGCACGTGCGGTGGGAGGTCGGTGGCGATCGGCAGCGGGCTCGTCGAGGTCGTAGCGGTGGCGACGACGTCCGCTCCCGAGGTGGCCTCGGCGGCCGAGGCGCGGACGTACGCCGTGGCCCGGCCGGCGGCTCGGATGCGCGCGCACAGGGCCTCGGCGTGCGCGGGGGTGCGGGAGTGCACCCGTACCCGGGTGATCTCCCGTACGGCCGAGACGCCGAGGTACTGCTGCCAGGCCTGGACGCCGGAACCGATGATCGCCAGGTCGGCGCTGTCGCGGGCCGCGCAGTGGTCGGTGACCACGGCGGTGACGGCGGCGCATTTGAGGTTGGTGACGGTCGCGCCGTCGAGGACCGCGAGCAGGTCCCCGGTGCTCGTCGAGAAGACCGGGACCACGGAGGTCACGGTCGGCCCCGGGCCGTTTCCGATGGTGGCGATCTTGGCGATGTACAGGCCGTGGTCGAGGGAGACGGCGGGCATCGACACGAACTTGACGCCGTGTCCCTCGTCGACGACCTGGCGCATCGGCACGGTCATCCGGCCGAGTGCGCCGCCGCGCAGGCCGGCGCGGATCAGGTCGGCCACGGCCAGGACGTCGCCGGTGCGGGTGTCGGGCGGGGCGAGGCTCATCCGAGTCCCGCCAGGGCGTCGACGAGGTCGTCCGCGAACCGCTCGGCCAGTTCCGTGGGCATGTCGCCGCGCAGCATCATCCGCACGCCCGCGTCACCCTGCGCCACGATCGGGAAGAACATCGCGGAGCAGTAGTAGCCGCGCCGGTAGAGGTCGGTGGACAGCCGTACGGCCCGGTCGTTGTCGCCGACGGTGACGAATTTGATGTGTGATCCGGTGCCGCGGACGTCGTGTCCGCGCAGCCGGTCGTCGAAGAGGGCGACGTTGTGGGCCAGTTGCTTTTGGCGTTGGGTCAACTCGGGGCCTCGGTGCACCCGGAGGGCGCCCAGGGAGGTGCCGACCGCGGCCGTGCGCAGGCCCTGCGACCAGGCCAGCGGCCCGGATCGGTAGAGGAAGTCGTAGATGTGGCGTTCGCCGATCATCGCGATGCCGCCGGTGCTGCCGAACGCCTTGGCGATCGAGGCGACGATCACGGTGCGCGCGCCGAGGTCCTCGAACACGGTGCGCGCGTGGCCTTCGCCGCGCGGGCCGACGGCGGACAGCGCGTGCGAGTCGTCGATGTAGACGAACATCCCGTAGCGGTCCTGCAGGGCCTTGATGCCGGCCAGGTCGGCCTGTCCGCCGACCGAGTAGACGCCTTCGCAGACGTAGGCGACGCGCGGGTATCGCCGGCACACGTCCTCGAGGAACTGCGTGTCGTTGTGCGGGCAGGTCAGCACCAGCGTCTCGTCGGCGACGATCGGCTTGAGGAAGTTCATCGAGAAGTGCGCAAACCGGTCGAAGACCACGACGAGGGGCTCGCCGTCGCCGAGGTGCCCGGAGGCCAGCAGCGGCAGGATCGCGGCGCTGAGCACCCCGCAGGACACCGACGGCAGCACGTGGGTGCCGAAGTGTTCGGCGAGTTCCTCCTCGAGTCGGTTCATGATGCCCAGCCGGATGCGGAACTCGCCCATGGACAGGCCGGTGATCCGCTCGTCGGCGAGCGCGGCGCGCCCGGCCTCGATCACCTCGGGGTGGCTGTTGAGTCCCAGGTACGAGCACGAGGACAGGTTGGCGAACTCGTGCCCGGAGTCGATCTCGCGCAGCCGGTTCTGGCCGTCGACGGCCTCGACCACCAGTCCGAGCATGCCGTGCTTCTCGGACAGGCCCCACGCCGCCTCGGCGGCAGGCACCATCTTGCGGTTGTTGCGGAACCGGTGCGGGCCGATGATGTCCTCGCTCATCGGGCCGCCTCGGCCCGCTCGTGCAGCCAGCCGCCGAGCCGGGTGATGGCCTGGCGTGCCTTGCCCAGCCGGGTGTAGTGCAGGTGCCACACGTGCACCATGCCGGGCCAGACCTCCAGGACGCCGGTGGAGCCGGCCCGGCGCAGCGCGGTGGTGAACCGTTCCGCGTCGCTGAGCAGGATCTCCCGGCTGCCCACCTGGATGAGCACCGGCGGCAGTCCGGCCGGGTCCCCGTACAGCGGGGACGCGTAGGGGGTGGTCGGCTCGGCGCCCGCCAGGTAGGAGCCCGTGACGAGCGCGACGATGTGCTTGCTGACCAGGGGGTCGTCGTCCTCCAGGGTGCGGAAGGTTTCGCCGGTGCCGGCCAGGTCGGTCCACGGCGACACGCAGGCCGCCGCGGCGGGCAGCGGCAGTCCGAGGTCGCGGAGTCTGAGCAGTGTCCCCAGGACCAGGCCGCCGCCGGCGGAGTCCCCCGCGAACACCACGTCCCGGGCCGGCACGCCGCTCGCGAGCAGGTTCTGGTACGCGGCGACCGCGTCGTCCAGTGCCGCCGGGTAGGGGTGTTCGGGCGCGCGGCGGTAGTCGACGAAGAACATCCGGCTGTGCGCCGCCCGGGCGATCTCGGAGACGAGTCCGCCGTGGCTGCGCAGCGAGCCGTAGACGTAGCCGCCGCCGTGCAGGTAGATCCCGGTTCGTTCGCCGCGCGCGTTCGGTGGGGTCAACAGCACGCCGCCGTCGCGGTGTTCGACCTTGATGTCGTCGGCGATCGGGGTGCCCCACGCGTCGTAGAAGGGTCGGGCCTCCTCGATCGCCTCGGGCCATTGCTCGGCCGTCAACGCGGCCAGCAGTTCTTGGAGTTCGGCCCTGTCGTGCTCGGACATCACCGGCACGTCGGGTTCGGTCGGTGTGCTCACCGGTCCGTCCCGCCGTCGGCGGCGACCGGGTCGACGCCGCGGTGGTAGCGCTCGCGCGCGGCCTCGTCCGGGACCTGGAGGGTGGGCTCGGGGATCTCGAGGCGGTAGTGCCGGTACCACTTGGCCAGTTCGTCGCTGTCGGCGAACTGGTACTCCAGGTGCCGGATGGGTCGGCGCGAGGGCTTGCCGGGGTCGGCCGGGCGGGGGATGGTGCCGGCGTGCGCGAGGCCGCCGTCCACCTCGTTGAACAGCACGATCATCACCAGGTCGGCGTCCAGGTCGACGTCCACCGCGGTGGCGTGCCCGGCCAGGATGCGGTCGGCGTGTTCCTCCTTGACGGCCACGTTGAAGCTGTGCGGCATGAGCTCGACCAGGTCGGCGGGCGGCACGTCCGCGTCCCGGCAGTAGGCGCGGGTGTCGCACAGGATCGGGATGCCGCCGTCGATGTTGGTGTTGGGTCCGTAGATGTTCGCGATGAAGGGCGTGGCGGCGTCGAAGTGCACGCACTTGGTGGTGAGGAACTCGCGTGCCGTGGTGTGGTCGTCGTTGGGGGTGAAGTGGGTGTTCTTGTTGTAGCCGTCGACGTCCATCCCGGCGATCCGGTCGTAGCCGATCGCGACCGGGGTGAACTTCGCGACCTCCACCCGGGTGCCGAAGGCGCGGAAGAGCGACTCCAGGTAGTCGCGGGCCACCGAGGCGTCCCGTTCGTCGTGGATGTCCAGGCCGTGGCGGGCCAGCGTGCGGTCGAGGCCGTGGCAGACGGCGACGCCGGCACCGCCGGTCACCAGGCGCACCAGTTCCTCGACGAGTTCGTCGTCGGCCCGCTCCAGTCGGCCGTCCACGAGCACGCTCTCGTGCGCCGACACGTCGATGATCGCGTGCTGCGGCAGGATCTTCACTGGGTTCTCCCGATTCGGTGGTGCCGGTGCGGGGCGGGTTCGGCGTCGGCCGCGTACAGCCGGAGCATGCGTCTGGCCCGGAGCACGAACGGCGGGGCCAGCACGCGGTCCTTCTCGACCGCGAAGCCGTAGGGTGTGGCGTCGTAGTCCTCGACCACGCGCCGGTATTCGGCGATCTCGTCCGGGCCGACCTTGAACGTCTGGGCGATCACGTCGACTTGGCGGGGATGGATGGCCGCCTTGCCGGTGAAGCCGGCCTCCCGGGCCGCCTGGCATTGGGCCTGGACCAGTGCCAGGTCGTGCAGTTCGAACGAGTTGGTGTCGATCGCGGGCAGCCGGTACTTGGCCGCCGCGACGCACAGTCGGGCCCGCGCGTGGTCGAGGTAGGACTCGTTGGCGGTGTACATCTCGGCGGTCAGGTCCGCCTGGCCGAAGCACAGGCCATCGCTCTCGGCGGCGATCGCGAAGGCGTTCTCGACGGCGTCGACGGTCTCGATGAAGCTGATCACGCTCGGCGGTTTCGAGGTTTGCGCGAGCAGTGAGCGGTAGATGGCCACGTCGCCCGCTCCGGCGATCTTGGGGATGAAGATGGCGTCGATCACGACGCCGCCGATCATCGCGTCCTGTTCGATCACCGCCTTCATGTCCTCGAGGCCGTCGAGGGTGGCGATGGTGTTCACCCGCAGGCCCAGCGCGGGCAGGCCGGCCCGGGTCAGGTCGGCCGCGGCCAGCATCGCGCGGGCCTCGGCCTTCCTGGCCGGGTGGGTGGAGTCCTCCAGGTCCAGGACGAGCATGTCCGCGTGCATCTTGCCCGGTTCGGCCACCGCCGCGATGCGCAGCGCCGGGGTGTACAGCAGGCTCGCGTGCGGCCTCATCGGGCACTCTCCCGTCCGAACAGCAGGTTCATCTTCCGCAGCGAGAACTCCTCGTAGCGGATCGGCTCGTAGCGCGCGGGGCGGTCGGCGGCGAATTTGGGGAAGCACTCGATGACGGTGTCGTCGTTGGCGAGCTTGAAGAACGCGATGGATTGGCGTCGCCGGTCGGCCAGGCGCACCCGGTGCGGGGTGGAGACGTACTCGTCGTTGGACCAACGGGCCATCAGGTCGCCGATGTTGACGATGAAGCTGTCCCGGTCCCGGACCTCGATGTCCAGCCAGCGGCCCGAGCGGTCGCGGATCTGCAGGCCGGGTCCGTCCTGGGTGAGCAGGGTGATCAGGGTGCCGTCGGTGTGCTCCCCCATGCCCTGGTCGTTGACGAAGTCGGGGTCGGTGCCCGGGTACAGGTGGGAGCGGAGCGAGTCGTTGGAGGTGTCGGTGCGGGTGGCGAAGAAGGTGCGCGGCAGGTCCAGGGCCAACGCCAGCAGTTCGGCGATCCGACCCGAGACCGCTTCGCAGGCCACGAAGTAGCGCTTGAGCGCGGCGCGCAGCGCCGCACCGCACTCGTCGGCGGGGAAGGGCAGTTCCTCGTCGTCGTCCAGGATCAGTCGGCCGACGCTGAACTTCTCCACGTAGTCCGAGGGCATGCCCGGTCTGCCGGTGTAGGCGTAGGCGTTCTCGGACAACAGCGCGCTGTGTCCGTACGGGCTGTAGTCGTTGTCGCCGCGCGCGGTGCCGGTGCGCATCGCGAACTCGCGCTTGGTGTCGAGCGGGAGCCGGAAGAAGCGCAGCGATTCGGTGTAGGCGTCGTCGAAGACCTCGGGGGCGATGCCGTGGCCGCGGGCGATGAAGAATCCGGTGGTCCGGCACGCGTTGGAGATCTCGTCGGCGATCCGCCTTTCGGCGTCGAGGTGTTCGGCGTGCAGGTTGATGACCGGGATCATCGGTCTTCCTTCTGCCGGGGGACGAGGATCGTCCGCTCGAAGTCGATCACGGTCGCGCCGTCCTGGTTGAGGCCGGTGGAGTGCACGGTCACGATGCCCTCGCCGGGTCGGCTCGCGGATTCGCGCTTGGTGAGCACGCGGGTGCGCGCGTAGAGGGTGTCGCCGACGAACACCGGTGCGGTCAGCCGAACCTTGTCCCAGCCGAGGTTGGCCACGCCCTTGGCGCTGATGGTGGCCACCGTCATCCCGTTGACGATCCCGAAGGTGACCAGGCTGGAGACCACCAGGCGGCCGAAAGGGGTCTGTTCGGCGTAGACGGCGTCGATGTGCAGCGGGTGCTGGTTCAGGCACAGCAGCGAGCTCCACACGTTGTCGCTCATGGTGATCGTCCGCCCGGGCCGGTGTTCGACGACCTCGCCGGGGACGAAGTCCTCGTAGACCATGCCGCCGTCCTCCCGGTAGGTCCCGGGGCCGACGGCGATGAAAGAGTTCGTCTTCACCGCTCTCCTTCTTCGATGCCGGCCCGGCGCAGTGCCGACCGGGTCGATCCGAGCGCCGCGTCGGCGGCGGTCGCGGCCAGGCCCAGGCCCCAGAACGTGCGTCCGTGCGCGTCCAGGGCCGTGAAGCAGGCCTTGGCCTCGCGGCTCGCACCCGCGGTGTCGGTGACGAGCACCTGGGTGAACTCGACGCCGTACGCCGCGGCCATGTCGGCGAGCACCTCGTGCTCGTCGGCGTAGGCGCGCGTCGCGGGCGTGTCGTCGACGCAGTAGGTCTCCCGCAGGAGCCGGTGGATCTCCGGCGGGTCGAGTTCGCGGCCGGTGGCGTCGGTGACGTCCTGGACGACGCTCGCGAAGTCGCGCCGCAGTGCGACCGGCAGGTCCAGGCCCCACCCGCTCTTGAGGACGTAGGCGATGCCGCCCTTGCCCGACTGGCTGTTGACCCGGATGACCGCCCGGTAGTCGCGGCCGACGTCCTTGGGGTCGATCGGCAGGTACGGGACCTGCCACGGCGCGTCCCCGGTGTGCCCGCGGGCGCGTTCGGCCTGGGCGGCCAGCCCCTTGGCGATGGCGTCCTGGTGGGTGCCGGAGAACGCGGTGTAGACCAGGTCGCCGGCGTAGGGGTGTCGGGGGTGCACGGGCAGCCGGTTGCAGTCCTCGACGATCTCGCGGACCGCGTCGATGTCGGGGATCTCCAACTCGGGATCGACACCGCGGCTGAACAGGTTGAGCGCGAGCGTCACCAGGCAGACGTTCCCGGTGCGTTCGCCGTTGCCGAAGAGCGTGCCCTCGACCCGGTCGGCCCCGGCCAGCAGGGCCAGTTCGGCCGATGCGACGGCCGTGCCGCGATCGTTGTGCGGATGCACCGACAGGATGATCGCATCGCGTCGATCGAGGTTGCGGTGCATCCACTCCACCTGGTCGGCGAAGAAGTTGGGCCCGTGGGTCTCCACGGTGGTCGGCAGGTTCAGCACGAGCGGCCGGTCGGGCGTGGCGTCGACGACCTCCGCGACCCGGTCGGCGATCTCCAGCGCGAAATCCGGCTCGGTCACGTTGAAGGTCTCCGGCGAGTACTCGAACCGGATGTCCGAGCCGCTCTCGTGCTCCGCCAGGCGCACCATGTGCCGTGCGCCGTCGACGGCCATCCGCAGCACCTCCTGCCGCGACATGCCGAACACCACGTCGCGCCACAGGCACGCGGTCGCGTGGCACAAATGCACGACCGCGCGTTCGGCTCCGCGAATTGCGTCGAAGGTCCGCTCGATGAGTTCGGGACGCGCCGGTGTGAAAACCGACACCGTCACGTCGTCGGGAATCCCTTCTTTGATCACCGTTTCCCGTACGAAGTCGAAATCGTCGACACTGGCCGCCGGATATCCGATCTCGATATCTTTGAAACCCATCGCGACGAGCAGTTCGAACATTCGCTTCTTGCGGCGCAGGTCCATGGGTTCGGCCAGCGCCTGATTTCCGTCCCGGAGATCGACCGAGGCCCACATCGGGGCCCGCTCCAGTACCCGGGTGGGCCACATCCGGGGGAAATCGGCCGCCGGACCCGGCGACTCGCCCCGCGTGTAGCGGTGGAACGGCATCGATGAGGGGCGTTGCGGAAATCCCCGCCTCGGCCCCGGCAAAGAAAATGGCGAGCCCGGCGCACTCACGTCCACGACGACTCCCTCTCACAGTTTTCAGCGCTGCGAAGGTACCGAGCACTCGCACGTCGGGAAATCAGAGGATCCTCTAGAGCGAACCCTGGAATCGGGCCAATTGCCCGCATATTGGCCGATCGGGTGAACTCCGCGGTTGACGTCACCGGTTTCGACCCGGCTAGGATTTCGGCATACCGATCGCCACCGAATTCACCGGCTCCTGCGAAATGGCGGCCCATGGCCAACTCGACCAGTTCGGACAACCACGCGCCGAAGGTGGCCGACCCGGCCGTGCGGACGGGCCGGGTGCTGACGGTGGTCAGCCTGGGCTACGGGATGATCGTGATCGACATCAGCATCGTCAACGTGGCGATCCCGGCGATCCGCTCCAGTCTCGACGCGAGCCTGGCCACGATGCAGCTCGTCGTGGACGCGTACGTGATCGTGTTGGCGAGCCTGGTGCTGGCCGGCGCGGCGGCGGTCGGGCGGTTCGGCGCGGTGTCGATGTTCCGGTTGGGCATCGCGGTGTTCGGGGCGACGTCGGTCTTGTGCGGGATCGCGCCCGACGGGGGCACGCTCGTGGCGATGCGGGCGGCGCAGGGGCTGGGCGCGGTGTTGCTGGTCCCGGCCACGCTGGTGATGCTCACCGAGACCTACCGGGATCCGAACGACCGGGCCAAGGCCGTCGCGGTGTGGGCGATGGTCGCCGGGAGTCCGGTCGCGTTCGGTCCCATTCTGGGCGGCGCCCTGGTCACCGCGATCGGTTGGCGCAGCATCTTCCTCGTCAATGTGCCGATCGTGCTGGTCACGTTGTGGTTGTCGGCCGCGCACATGCCGCGCGAGGATCCGCGGGTGCGGGCCGCCGCGCGCGAACCCCAGGATCTCCCGGGCCAGTTCCTGGCCATCGTGCTGCTCGGGGGCGTCGCGGTGGCGCTCACCGAGGGCCGCGAGCTGGGGTGGACGGCGCCGTTGCCGGTCGCCGCCGCGGTCACCGCGCCGGTCGCGCTCGTCGCGTTCGTGATCAGACAGCGCACGTACGCGTTTCCGATGATCCCGGGCGATCTGTTCCGGGCCCCGGGCTTCCGCGGTTTCGTCACGGTGGGGCTGTTGTTGTTCACCGGCTACTACGGACTGGTGTTCTCCATCAGCGTGTTCCTCCAGCAGGTGCACGGGTACGGTCCGGTCGCCACCGGACTGTGCTTCCTGCCCTCCGCGTTGCCGATCACCTTCATGCCGCTGGTCGCGGGGCGGGTCAACGCGCGACTGGGTCCGCTGCGGGTCCTGGTCGTGGCGATCGGGCTGACCCTGGTCGGCGGTGTGCTGCTGGCCCTGATCGGCGGGGACGCGCCGATCGGCGTCGGTGTCGGACTCACCTTCATCGGCCTCGGTTTCGGTCTCGCGACCGTTCCGCAGATCACCCTGGTCATGGCGTCCGCCCCGGCGCACCGGATGGCGGTCGCGAGCGGTCTGCTCTCGGCGGCCCGGCAGTCCGGAACCATGATCGGCGTCGCGCTGCTCGGCGGCCTCCAGTCCGGTGACGACATCGCCGCGCCGGCGGTCGGGGCGGTCGTGGCCTACCTGTTGATGGGGGTGGCCGCCGGGCTGGGGGGCCGCAGGCTGCCGGCGCACGGCGCGACGTAGCACACATCGCCTTCGCCGCGCGGTCGCGGGAGCGCACGTCGGTTCATCGGAACTCACATCCCGGAGTACTCATGTCCGAACAGCAACCGGATCGCGGCCGTGGCCTCGCCGCCCGGGTCGCCCAACTGCGCGCGAGCGACTTGGAGTTCGCCGGTGCGGCGCCGTCGCCGGATGTCGCCGAGCGGATCCGCCGTGCGGACGGCGACCTGATCGGCACGATCGCGGCCGCCATGAGCGGCTACGCGGAGCGGCCGGCATTCGGACGACGGGCCGAGCGCATCGTCCGAGATCCCGCCACCGGCCGCGACAGC
This sequence comes from Embleya sp. NPDC001921, assembly GCF_053594475.1. Classification (NCBI taxonomy): domain Bacteria; kingdom Bacillati; phylum Actinomycetota; class Actinomycetes; order Kitasatosporales; family Streptomycetaceae; genus Embleya; species Embleya sp. NPDC001921. The sequence continues at coordinate 27,023 of NZ_JBSFEO010000039.1, read as the reverse complement.
CTCGAACTGCTGCCCGAGTTCCGGATGTCGACCTATGCCGAGGTGTGGCGGCGGGTACGCGTACTCGCCGCCGCCTGGGCGGGCGAGCGCGCCGGCCGCCTGGGCGTCGGCGACTTCGTGGGCCTGCTCGGCTTCACCGGCGTCGACTACGCCACGATCGACCTGGCCTGCATGTACCTGGGCGCGGTGCCGGTCCCGCTGCCGACCGGTTCGCCCGCCGTACGACTGGCGCCGGTCGTCGCCGAGACGCGGCCGCGGATCCTCGCGGCGGACGTCTCTTCGATCGAGGCCGCGGTCGACACCGTCCTGGGCTGCGACTCCATCGAACGCCTGGTCGTCTTCGATCACGACGCCCGCGTGGACGACCATCGCGAGGTGCTCGCCGCCGCCGTCGACAAGCTGACCGGGCGGGCCGCGGTGGTCCCGCTCCGGGACGAGTTGCGCGCCGGTGCCCGGCTGCCGGCGGTGCGACCGTACGAAGACGGCGATCCGGATCGGCTGGTCGGGCTGATCTACACGTCCGGCAGCACCGGCACCCCCAAGGGCGCGATCTACACCGCGTCGATGCTCACCCGGATGTGGCAGACCGGGCGCGGCGGCATGAGCAACGCGGGGGCGAGCGGCGACACTCCGCTGCCGACGATCGTCCTGCACTACATGCCGATGAGCCACGTCAACGGTCGCGCGTGGCTGATCTCCGGCCTCTCCTCCGGCGGAATCGGGTACTTCGCGGCTCGCGCGGACATGTCGACGCTGTTCGACGACATCCGCCTGTCACGCCCCACAGTGCTGAGCCTGGTGCCCCGGATCTGCGACATGGTCCACCAGCGGTACCTCCTCGAGGCCGACCGCCTGCGCCGGAGCACCGCGGGCGCGGGCGTCGAGCGGTCGGCGGCCGAGACGATCGCGCGCGAACGGGTCCGGGACGACCTGCTCGGCGGCCGGATCGTCAGCGCGCTGTGCGGCAGCGCGCCGTTGTCGGCCTCGATGCACGCGTTCATGGCCTCGGTCCTGGGCACGAAGGTCGTCGACTGCTACGGGTCCACGGAGACGACCCGGGCGGTCGTCGTCGATCAGCGGGTGCGCCGGCCACCGGTGATCGACTACAAGTTGGTCGACGTGCCGGAACTGGGCTACTTCGCGACGGACAGGCCGTACCCGCGAGGCGAACTGCGGCTGAAGTCGGTGGGGCTGGTTCCCGGCTACTACCGGCAACCCGAGGTCGACGCCCGCACGTTCGACGAGGACGGCTACTACCGCACGGGCGACGTGTTCGCCGAGACCGCGCCCGACCGTCTGGTCTACGTCGACCGGATCAACAACGTCGTCAAGCTCTCCCAGGGGGAGTTCGTCGCCGTCTCCGCGCTGGAGGCGCTGTACGCCACGAGTCCGCGCATCGCGCAGATCTACGTCTACGGCAGCGCCGAACAGGCTTTCCTGCTCGCGGTGGTCGTCCCCGACCGGGAGCGCACCGACACGAGCGGCGACGACCGGTTGCGGGCCGCGATCCTCGACTCGATGCGCGAACTCGCCCGTGCGGCCGGTCTCCAGCCGTACGAGGTGCCGCACGACGTGATCGTGGAACCACACCCGTTCACGGTCGGGAACGCATTGTTGTCGGGAGCCGGCAAAGTCGTACGGCCCGCCCTCAAGGAGCGTTACGGGGCGCGGCTGGAGCGGTTGTACGCGGATATCGCGGCCGGGCGCGCGGGGCGATTCGCGGCACTGCGGGACGCGGGCGGCGGTGTCGAGCCGTTGGCGGCCGTCCTGGCCGCGGTGCAGATCACCCTCGGCTATCCCTCGTCGCTGGTCCGGCCGGACGCGAACTTCACCGAGTTGGGCGGCGATTCGCTGTCCGCGCACACGTTCTCGACTGCGCTCGAGCAGATCTTCGAGCTGGAGGTCCCGGTCCAGGTGATCCTCGCGCCCACCGCGACGCTGATCGGCGTCGCGGAGTACATCCGGGCGGCGCGCGGGAGTGACGCGACGCGTCCCACGTTCGCGTCGGTGCACGGCCGCGGCGCGGTGCGCGTGGCGGCGAGCGAGTTGACCCTGGACCGGTTCGTGAACGAGCGTGTCCTGGCTCGGATACCGGCCGCTCCGACCGCTCCGACCGCTCCGGCCATTCCGACCGCTCCGGACACCACCGGCCCGGTCCGGAACGTGCTGCTCACCGGGCCGACCGGGTACCTCGGCGGTTTCCTGGCGATCGAGTGGCTGCGCCGTGTGGTGGCAACGGGCGGGCGGCTGACCTGCCTTGCCCGTGCGGGCGACGACGCGGCGGCGCGGCGGCGGGTGCTGACGAGTCTGCGCGCCGCGGCGGCGGACCGCCTCGAGTGGTTCGACACGGTCGCCGCCGGGCACCTGGACGTGCTGGCCGCGGACGTGTCCGCGCCGAGGCTGGGCCTGGAGCGGGCCGCGTGGGAGCGGGTGGCCGCCGAGACGGAGCGGATCGTGCACGCCGCCGCCCTGGTCAACCATGTGCTCCCGTACAGCCGGTTGTTCACGCCGAACGTCGTCGCGACGGCGGAGCTGATCGAACTCGCGCTCACCGGTCCGGTCAAGCGCTTCGCCTTCGTCTCGACCATCGCCGCCGCGATGGAGGCGGACGGGTCGATCCTGGACGAGCGGGTCGACGTCCGCACGGCCGCACCGTCGCGGCGGCTGGACGGCTCCGACGCGAACGGATACGCGACCGGCAAGTGGGCCGCCGAGGTTCTCCTGCGCGACGCGCACGAGCGGACGGGTCTGCCGGTCGTGGTGTTCCGCCCCGACATGATCCTGGCGCACAGTCGACTGCCCGGCCGGTTGAACGTCCCCGACCGGTTCACCCGACTGATCCTCAGCGTCGTCGCCACCGGCATGGCGCCGCGCTCCTTCTACCCACTCGACGAGAACGGCGAACGCCGGCGGGCCCACTACAGCGGCCTGCCGGTCGACTTCACCGCCGAGGCGATCACCACCCTCGCCGCACGTCACCGGGACGGCTACGCCACCTACAACACCGTCAACGCGAACGACGACGGCGTCTCACTCGACGAGATCGTCGACTGGCTCGTCCACGCGGGCCATCCGATCACCCGATTCGCCGACTACGACCAGTGGCACATGCGCTTCGAGTCGGCGATCCGCGGCCTCCCCGACCATCAGCGCCGTTCGTCCCTGCTTCCCCTCCTTGCGGCCTACGCCCGCCCGGCCACCCCGCGACCCCCCACCACGATCCCCACCACCCGCTTCACCGAAGCGGTGGCCGACCTGCCCGTCGCCGACGGCCGAATCCCCTCGATCACCCCGAAGTTCATCACCAAATACCTCACCGACCTCACCGAACTCGGTTTGCTCCCGGGCTGACCCGGACGAGCGCGGCTCCGGGGACCGCCCGTGGGCCGCAGATACCAGAGGCGGCGGGGGCCGAACCAGCGGTGCGGGATCGCGATGTCGTCGCGGCCTGCCGCCGCGTGTACGCCGGCACCGCAGCCCGGCTGCTGGCGGGCGGGTCGGCCGACGACGTGGTCGAGGACCACAGGACGCGCCTGAACGACGCCTTCGACGCCTTGGCACCAGCCCTGGAGGCGTGAACCCGCCCGGGCGACGCGGCGTCACCGGCACCGGCACCGCGGGCCACCGACACGACTCCGCCGACCTCTCCCGCAAGGGTGAGGTCGGCGGAGTCGGGGTTCGCGGCCCGGGGCTCGACCCGGCTACGGCGTGGCGGGCTTGCCGGCGGTGAAGAGCCAGGTGGTGAAGAGCGAGTCGAGGTTCTTGCCGGAGATCCGCTTGCTCAGGGCGATGAACTGGCGGGTGTCGCCGTGGCCGTAACGGCGGTCCGTGGCCCAGGTCTTCAGGATGGTGAAGAAGGCCTTGTCGCCGACGGTCTGGCGGAGCTTCTCCAGGACCATGGCGCCGCGCTCGTACGGCGGCTTGGCGAAGATGTGCCCGCCGTCGCCCGGGTCGGCGGCCGGGAAGGACCACAACGCGTCGGTGGCCGGCAGGGCGTAGTCGGCGGCGAACTGCTGGGCGGTGCTGAGGCCGCCGTGCTCGGCGTCCCAGAGCCACTCGGCGTAGGTGGCGAAGCCCTCGTTCAGCCAGATGTCCTGCCACTTGGTGAGCGATACCGAGTTGCCGAACCACTGGTGTGCCGTCTCGTGCACGAGCGTGCCGATGCTGGGCGCCCGGTCGTAGATCGGCCTGGTCTGGGTCTCCAGCGCGTAACCGACGTCGGGCGCGTCCTCGACGATGGCGCCGGCCGCCTCGAACGGGTATCGGCCGAACAGCTTGGTCCCCCATTCGATCACGGCGGGGAGTTGGTCCAGGACCGGCTTGGCCGCCGCGGCCTGGCTCGGCACGACGGCGTTGTAGACCGGCAGGCCGGTCGCGGTCACGTACTGCTCGACCTGGAACCTGCCGATGCTCGCGGTGGCCAGGTAGGCGGCCATCGGCTTGGCCTCGCGCCAGGAGAAGGTGGTCTTGCCGGCCCGGTGCCGCTGATCGCGAAGACGCCCGTTGGACACGGCGGTCCAGCCGTCGGGAACGGTCACCTCGACGTCGTAGGTGGACTTGTCGGTCGGGTGGCTGTTGCTCGGGAACCAGGTCATCGCGCCCTGCGGTTCACTGGCCACGAAGACCGAGTCGTCCGGCTGGATGATCCAACCGTCGGGCGAGCCGTCCGGGTCGTACACGTGCGCCGGTACGCCCGAGTAGCCGATGACCACGGTGAACCTGCGGCCCTTGTCCAGCGTTCGGGCCGGGGTGATGGTGAGTTCGGTGCCGTTGCGGCTGAAGCCGGCCCGCCTGCCGTCGACCCGGACGCTGTCCACGTTCAGGCCGGAAAGGTCGAGGTTGAAGGAGCTCAGCCGCTGGGTCGCCGTGACGGCGAGTTCGGCGGTGGCCTCCAGGCGTCTGGTCGTGGGGGTGTAGTCGAGGTCGAGATCGTAGTGGGCGACGTCGACCCCGCCGTTGCCGGACAGCGGGAAGTACGGGTCGCCCGCGCCCGGGGCACCGGGCGTGGCGGCACCTCCCGAGGTGGCGGCACCGACCAGGAGCGCGGCGAGTACGGGGGTCGCGACGAGCGCGAGGGCGGGACGAGCGAACTTCGATGCCAAGGCGTGGGCCTCCTGTGTCGTGGCTGAATTCCGGGCCGACGGCGAATCCGGCGGGCGCACGATCCTCGCGTCGCCGGGTCCGCGCGCCGGTCTTCGCGCGTCGACCGTCGACCCGGCCATGGCGCGACGCGACACACGAATCCGACCCGGCGAAGGGTCGGACAAGGGACGAGTCGGACGAAGGATGACAAGAACGTACGGAGGGAGGTGACCGGGGACGTGACCAGGGACGTGAGTGCCGACGGACGTACCGAAGCGGGACGAAGGAACGGAGCGGGAACGAGCCGGGCGGGTCGAGGCACGCGGCGAAGCGCTTCGCGCCGGCCATCACTCTACGGTCGAACTCCCGGGCGATGAACCTGCTGCGGGCAATCATCCGAATGAAGATCATCGCGCGTGCCGGCCGAGGTCGGGACGGAGTCTTCGTCGATGTCCGAAACTGTACGACCCATGTCGTTTCAGCCGCTGGTAGCGCCCGTACCGCTCGGACATGATGATCGAGCGCTCCTTCCCACCAGGGAAATTCCGCTCGGGAACCTCCGGACGGATCCGGCGGATTCAGAAAGAGAAACGATGACCGACAACGTCTCGAACACGCCGTCCGCCGAGACCTCGAACACCGCTTCGGCCCGCCCGGTCGCCGTCTACGGTGCCTACGGGCACACCGCGCGCTTCGTGGTGGCGGAGTTGATCGGCCGAGGCCGGGCCGTGGTGCTCGTCGGTCGCAGCGCCGGAAAGCTCCGGGAGGTCGGCGACCGTTACCCGAACGCGCCGGTGCGGGTCGCCGCCGCCGACGATGCCGAGGCGCTGGACCGCGCGTTCGCCGGCGTCGGGGCCGTGATCAACTGCGCCGGTCCGTTCTCGAGCACCTCGCTGCCGGTCGCCGACGCGGCCGCCCGCGCGGGTGCGCACTACCTGGACGTGGCGGCCGAACAGGCGGCCTCGGCCTCCCTCTTCGACACCCGCTCCGACCGGTTCCGCGCGGCGGGCCTGGTCCTCGCGCCGTCCGTGGCCTTCTACGGTGGTCTCGGTGACCTCCTGGCCACCGCCGCGATGGGCGACTGGTCGGAGGCGGACGAGATCACCATCGCCTTCGCCCTGGACAGTTGGCTGCCGACCCAGGGCACCCGGCTCACCGGCGAGAGCAACGCGGGACACCACCTCGTCTACACCCGGGGCCGGTTGAGCCCGTTCTCGTACTCCACCGAGGTCTCCGACTGGGAGTTCCCGGCGCCGTTCGGGAAGCAGCGGACCAACGAGTTCGCCACGGCCGACCAGGTCACCATCCCGCGGCACCTGCGCACCGCGGAGGTGCGCGCCGTGATGAACCTCGCGCCGCTGGAGGACATCCGCCACCCGGCCACGCCGGAGCCCTCCGCCACCGACGACCGGGGCCGCTCCGCACAGACCTACCTCGTCGAGGCGGTCGTGCGCCGCGGCGACCGCGAGCGGCGCGCCGTGGTGGCCGGGAACGACATCTACGCGGTGACCGCGCCGATCGTGGTGGAGGCCACCGAACGTGTCCTCGCCGGGCGGCACACCGGCACCGGCGCGCTCGCCGCCGGCGAGGCGTTCCCCGCCGCCGACTTCCTGCGCGCGCTCACCCCGGAGCACCTGACCCGCTTCGAGGTCTTCGCCGAGACCGGCGTGCGCTGACCTGGTCGCGGCGGGACGACCGCCGCCGGGCGTTCTCCGGAGGTTCATCCATGGGCCACGGGTTCATCCTGGCGGGGGGTCGGCCGATGCGGGTTGACTCGGCGTGCTCGCACGATCGGTGCTCCCGCGCGGTCCCGCCGCGTCCGGACGCAGAGAACAGGAGATGGCGTTGCGACGTATCCTTCCCGCGCTCGGTGTGGCCGGCGTGCTGCTGGCGACCCTGGTCGCGGTACCCGCCGCCGCGGCCCAGGACGACACGTCCCGCGCCTCGTCGCGGCCCTCGGCCGACCCGATCGTGATCGGGCATCGGGGTGCCAGCGGCTACCGCCCCGAGCACACCCTGGAGAGCTACCGCCTCGCGATCCGGATGGGCGCCGACTACATCGAGCCCGACCTGGTCTCGACCAAGGACGGCGTACTGGTCGCCCGGCACGAGAACGAGATCTCCGGCACCACCGACATCGCCGCGCACCCGGAGTTCGCCGGGCGCAAGACCACCAAGACCATCGACGGGATACCGGTCACCGGCTGGTTCACCGAGGACCTCACCCTCGCCGAGCTCAAGACGCTGCGGGCGAAGGAGCGGCTGCCGCAGGTCCGGCCCACCAACACCACGTTCGACGGCAGGTTCGAGGTGCCCACCCTCCAGGAGGTGCTGGACCTGGCCCGGACCGAGGGCCGTCGGGTGCACCGCACGATCGGGGTGTACCCGGAGACCAAGCACCCGACCTACTTCCAGTCGATCGGGCTGTCGTTGGAGGAGCCGCTGGTGCGGACCCTGCGCGACAACCGGCTCACCGGGCGCAAGGACAAGGTGTTCATCCAGTCCTTCGAGACCGCGAACCTGCGCAAGCTGAACCGGATGATCGACGTCCGGCTGGTGCAGCTGCTCGACGCGAGCGGTCGGCCCTACGACCTGGTGGTGGCCAACGACCCGCGCACCTACCAGGACTTGGTCAAGCCGGAGAACCTGAAGTGGATCCACACCTACGCGGACGGCATCGGCACCAACAAGAACCTGCTCGTTCCGCGTGACGCGACGGGCAAGCTGCTCGCGCCGACCTCGGTGATCCGCGACGCGCACCGCGCCGGACTGATCGTGCACGCCTGGACGTTCCGCGCGGAGAACCAGTTCCTGCCGCTGGACTTCCGCCTCGGTGCCGACCCGAACGCGCGCGGCGACATCACCGCCGAGTACGAACTCTTCTACGGCCTGGGCCTGGACGGCGTCTTCACCGACCACCCCGACACCGCGGTCGCGGCCCGCGCGGGGCTGCCCGACTAGGCAGGTCCCGGATCCGCCCGGCGCGATCGCCGGGTGGTGACCGGCACGGTCGCCGCACAGCGGCGGGCACGATCGCCGGATTGCGCCGGCACGAGCACCGCGTACCGGCAGGCACGATCGCCACGTTCGACGCGCGGGGCCCCGCCCCGTCCACCCGGCGGCGCGGGGCCCCGCGTACGCCCGGGCGAGTGGTTGCCCGACCGGCTGCCGGGCGGACCGCGTCGCCTCGTCGACCGGCTGCCCGCCGAGTGCCCGCGCCTACTTGGGGTCGGCCGGCAGCCGGGGCAGCGCGCTGAGCAGTTCCCGGGTGTAGGGGTGTTGTGGGCGCTCGAAGAGCTCGTCGACCGGGCCGGCCTCGACCACCCGCCCGGCCTGCATGACGATCACGTGATCGCTGGTGTGGTGGATCACGCCGAGATCGTGCGAGATGAACAGCAGGGCCACGCCCAGGCGTTCGCGAAGGTCGGCGAACAGGTCCAGGATCTGCGCCTGGATCGACACGTCGAGCGCGGAGACCGGCTCGTCGCAGACCACGATCTCCGGCTCGGGTGCCAACGCCCGGGCGATGGCGACGCGTTGGCGTTGGCCGCCGGAGAGTTCCCGTGGGCGGCGGGTCAGCACCGTTTCGTCCAGACCGACCAGGCGCAGGAGTTCGACGACGCGATCCCGGGCGGCCCGGGTCGCCCGGCGGGTGAACGCGCCCAAAGCCTCGCCGACGATGCGCTCCACCGTCCAGCGCGGGTCGAACGAGCCCAGCGGGTCCTGCTGCACGTGCTGGATGTGCCGGCGCAGGTCTCGGCGCTCGGATTCGGGTCGGTCGGACCACCGTCGGCCGAGCAGGTCGATCTCGCCCGCGTCGGGCGCCAGCAGACCCAGCACCAACTGTGCGACGGTGGTCTTGCCCGAGCCGGACTCGCCGAGCACACCCAGCGATTGCCCGGCCCGCAGCGTGAACGAGACGTCCTGGACGGCGGGGCGCTCCACCCGGTCGGGTCCCCGGTAGCTCTTGCTGACGCCGCGTACGTCCAACACCACGTCGTCGGTGCCCCGTTCGCGCGCGGTCGTCGGCTCGGCGACGATCCGCACGGCCTCGGACCGCGGCCACGGCTCGGCGGTGTGCCGGCAGCGCGCGGTGTGCCCGGCGGCGAGTTCGACGCGCGGGGGCGGCTCGGTCCGGCAGCGGTCGGTGACCAGCGGGCAGCGGGCCGCGTACGCGCAGGCGTCCTCGCCCCCAAGCCCCCGAGCACCGGCGAGGCCCGAAACGGCCGTGGTATCCGGGGAGGAGTCCGTGGAGGAGTCCGAGCCGGCCGGGGAATCCGAGGTGGTGGAGGAGCCCGAGCCCGCCGAAGCCGCCGCTCCCGGCAGTGACAGCCGGGTCCGTCGTGCGTGCGCCGACGGCACCGCCGCGAGCAGCGCCCGCGTGTACGGATGGGCGGGCGCGCGCAGCAGGTCCTCGACGGTCCCCTCCTCCACGAACCTCCCCCGGTACATCACCGCGACCCGGTCGGCCAGTCGCGCCACCACCGACAGGTCGTGGCTGATCAGCAGGATCGCGGTGCCCGCCGCCTTCTTCGCGGCGAGCAGGTCCAGGATCCGGGCCTGCACGGTGACGTCGAGCGCCGTGGTGGGCTCGTCCGCGATCAGCACCGAGGGCTCGGCGGCCAGCGCCGAGGCGATCAGGGCGCGTTGGCGCAGACCGCCGGAGAGCTGGTGCGGGTATTGCCGGGCGCGCAGCTCGGGTTCGGGCACCCGGGCCTCGTCGAGCAGGGCGACGGCCCGAGCCGCGCGTGCGCGGGCCGGCACGATCCGGTGGTTGGCGAGGGTCTCGGCGATCTCCGCGCCCACCCGGCGCAGCGGGTCCAGGGAGACCAGCGCGTCCTGGAGCACGAAGCCGACCCGGCGACCGCGGATCGCCCGCCACCGGCGGTTGTCCAGGCCGGTGAGGTCCTCGCCGTCGAGTTCGAGGCGATCCGCCCGTACGCTCGATCGCGCGCCGGCCAGACCGACCAGCGAGCGGGCGGTGACGCTCTTGCCGGAGCCCGACTCGCCGACGATGGCCAGGCATTCGCCGGCGCCGAGCGTGAGGCTCACCCCGCGCACCGCGTGGATCCGGTCCCGTCCGCTGCCGAAGGCGACGTCGAGTCGCTCGACGACGAGCGTGGGTTCGTCCGGGGCCGCCGGGGTCGCGGTGTCGACCGCCGCGGCGGTCGAGGTCGCTCTCGTGTCACTGGCCGGCATCGACGCGCCGCCCTTCGAATCGACGTTGCAGGGTGCGGCCCACCACGTTGACCGCGACCACGGTCACGGTCACCGCCAGGCCCGGGAAGACCGCCGGGGCCCAGGCGATCTCCAGCAGGTCCCGGGATTGGGCGAGCATCGCGCCCCATTCGGCCGTGGGCGCCTGCGGCCCCAGGCCCAGGAAGCTCAACGAGGAGCCGGCGATGATCGCGGTGCCGATGTTGACCGTGGCGAAGACCAGCAGGGGCGGCAGCGCGTTGGGCAGGATGTGGCCGAGGAAGATGCCGCCGCGCCGGCGGCCGAAGGTGATCGCGGCGCGCACGTAGTCCGACTCGCGCACCACCAGCGCCTGGCCTCGGGAGAGCCGGACGAACCCGGGTGTGGCGGCGATCCCGATGGCCAGGGTCGCGTTGCCGGTCCCGGGGCCGAGCACCGAGACCACGATCAGCGCGAGCAGCAGGCCGGGGAAGGCCAGCAGGATGTCGGTCACGCGCATGATCGTCTCGTCCAGCACCCGGCTGCCGGTCGCCGCCAGCACGCCCAGCAGGGCGCCGGCCACGACCGCGACCAGAGTGGAGCCGAGACCGATCAGCAGCGACGGGCGGGCGCCGTGCACGACCCGGCTGAATACGTCGCGGCCGAGTTGGTCGGTGCCGAACAGGTGTTGCGCGCTGGGGCCCTGCAACCCGTGTACCGGGTCGACGGCGTTCGGCGGGTCGGTCGCGAACAGGCCCGGCCACAGTGCCGCGAGCACGATCAGCGCCAGGACCACCCAGGCCACCGCGACTCCGGGGCGCAGCAGGCGGACCCAGTCGCGGGTCCGGGCCCGGGCGCCGACTCGGCCGTCGGCGGCGGTGGGGCCGGCGAAGGCGCCGACGTCGACGGCGGTCATCGCGGGATCCGTTCCGCGCCGACCGGCACCGGCGCGCGCCGGGTGCCCGGTTCGCCGTCGACCGCCGGCGACGCGAGCGCGGCGCCCAGGCCGCCGTCCGCCGGGGTGTGTACCCGGCCGCGCGCGAGCACGAGTCGGACGGTGCGCAGTACGGCGAGGTCCTCGCGCGGGTCGCCGGTCACCACGATCAGGTCCGCGTCCAGGCCCGGGGCCAGCCGGCCGGTGCGCTCTGCCAGACCGAGCGCCTCGGCGGCGATCACGGTGGCGCTCTCCAGCGCGGCCGTGGTCGGGATGCCGGCGCGCGCGAACCATTCCAGGCCGTCGATGTAGCGCTCGAACGGGACGCCCGGGGTGCCCGCGTCCGTGCCGGCGATCAGTCGCACGCCGTTCTCGTACTGGTGGCGGGCCACCTCCAGCCACGGGCGCATGCGTTCGTCGCCGATCCGCGCGGCGGTCTCGCTCATGGTGATGCTCCAGGTCGGGCACACGAAGGCGCCGCTCGCGGCGATCGTGGCGATCAACGCGTCCCGCGCCGCGGGTTCGATCACCGGGCCGGCGGGCGTGCCGAACGAACAGTGCTCCAGGGTGCGCACACCGGCCGTGATGGACGCCTCGATCGCGTCCGCGCCCAGCACGTGCGCGGCCACCGGTCGGCCGAACCTGCGGGCCTCCTCGACGGCGGCGGCGATCTCCTCGTCGGTCAGTTGGCGGTGCCAACCACGCGGGCCGCCGGGGGTCAGCCGGCTGCCGTTGACCAGGAGCTTGATCACGTCGACGCCGGCGCGCAGGTTGCGCCGCACCGCCGCGCGGATCTCGGGTACGCCGTCCGCCTCGCCGCCGAGGAACCAGAAGTGGCCGCCGGTGACCGTGATCGGCACGCCGGCGGTGAGGATCCGCGGGCCGGGCAGGTCGCCGGCGGCAACCGCGTCGCGCAGGCAGCCGGCCAGGTTGCCCCGGCCGCCGAGGTCGCGCACGGTGGTGACGCCGATGTCCAGCAGGCGCCGCGCGTGCCCGGCCATCGCCAACAGCAGTTCGCCGTCGCCGGCCTTGCCGATCGCCGACGCCTGCGCCGCGGTGGGGTCCAGGCTGAGGTGCACGTGCGTGTCGATCAGCCCGGGCAGGATGGTCCCGCCCGGGAACCGGTGGTGCGGCGTGCCGGGTTCGGCGCGTGCCAGGACGTCCGCGCGCGGGCCGAGGTCGGCGATCACGTCGTCGCGGACCAGCACCGCGCCGTCGGCGATCGCCTCTCCCCCGGGTCCGGCCAGGAGCAGATCGGCGCTGAGGATCCTCGTGGTCACCAGCTCGCCTCTTTCAGTCGGGGGTCCACGACCCGGTACAGCCAGTCGACGGCCAGGTTGATGACGGTGAACAGCAGCGCGGAGACGACCACGATCCCGGTGACCACGTTCAGGTCCCGCGAGGAGATGGCGGTCGCCAGGGTGCGGCCGATGCCCTGCCGGCTGAACACGCTCTCCACCACCACGGCGCCGCCCAGGAGCGCGCCGACCACCCAGCCGGAGAGGGTGATCATCGCGACCATCGCGTGGCGCAGCGCGTGCCGCAGGCGCACCGTGGTCTCACCGGTGCCGCGGGCCCGGGAACTGGTCACGAACGGTTCCTCCAGGGCCCGTTCGAGTCCTTCGCGGAGCACCTGGGTGAACACCCCGACCATGCTCAGGCTGAGCGTGACCGCCGGCAGCACCAGACCGCGCAGGCTCGTTCCTCCGGTGGCCGGGAACAGCCGCAGGTGGAAGGAGAACACGGTGAGCAGCAGTACGCCGACCCAGAAGCTCGGGCTGGAGGTGAGGATCAGCTCGATGCCGGAGGACAACCGGCGCAGTGCCGGTCGGCGGCCCGCCGTGGCCACCGCCAGCAGCAGTGCGATCACGATCGCGATCAGGAAGCCGGCCAGGGCCAGTTGCACGGTGGGCCACAACTGACTGCCGATGATGTCCGAGACCGAGTCGTTGAGTTGGTAGGAGGTGCCCAGGTCGCCGTGCAGGAGTCGGTTCAGGAAGTTGCCGTACTGCTGGATCAGCGGACGGTCCAGGTCCATGTCGGCGCGGATCTGCGCGACCGCCTCGGGGGTGGGCGTGGTGCCGCCGAGCATCACCCGCACCGGGTCGCCCGGGGTCATGTGCATCGCGCCGAAGGCGAGCGTGGCCGCTCCCAGCAGGACCAGTACGGCGAGCAGCACGCGGCGGATCAGCCATCGCAGGGTGGTCGAACGCATGGTCACTTCCCCAGCCAGGCGTCGTAGAACAGCGGATAGGCGGCGGCCTCGAAGGTCACGCCGTGCACCCTCTTCTCGGCGCCGATCAGGTAGGTCGGTACGTACATGGGCAGCGTGAGCGCGTGCTCGATCAGGTACTTCTGGATCTCGCCGTAGCGGGCCGCGCGGATCGCCGGGTCGGTGGTCGCCGCGGCCTGATCGAGCCAGGTGTCGATCTGTCGGTCGGCCAGCTTGAAGACGTTCAGGCCGCCCTTGGCCAGGGTTTGTCCGGAGCCGAACAGGGTGCGCAGCACGTCGGGTTCGGCCCGCACGTTGCTGGTGTCCCAGATGTCCATGTTCCCGGCGTAGACGTCCTTGCTGTAGGTGCCGGTGTCCTGGCCCACCCGGTCGATCTCGATGCCGACCTGTTTGGCCTGGGCCTGGATGCCCTCGCCGAGGATGTCGCGCTGTTCGCGGATCTTGGCGGTCAGCACCGGCCAACGCAGGCTGAGCCGGGTGCCGTTCCTGGTCCGCACGCCGTCCGAGTCGCGCCCGGTCCATCCGGCCTCGTCCAGGAGTCGGTTGGCCAGCGCCGGGTCGCGCGGCCAACTGCCCTCCACCGCGGGGTTGTAGCCGACCCCGTTGGGGCTGAGCGCGCCCCAGGCGCGGTGGTACTGGCCGAAGTAGATGGCCTTGACCAGTCCCTCGACGTCCACGGAGCGCTGGAAGGCGATCCGGACGCGTTCGTCGGCGAAGGGTCCGCGCCCGGAGTTGAGGAACACGCTGTACACACCGCCCGGGGCGTCGGCGCGCAGCAGTTGCAGTGAGCCGTCGCGCTTGATGGTGCGCACGTTCGCGGCGGGCAGACTGCCGATCACGTCGACCTGACCACTGGTCAGCGCGCCGACGCGGACCGCGTTCTCGGTGATGAAACGAATGCTCAGGCCGTCCAGGTGGGCCGGTCCGTCGTGCGCGGCGCTCGCTGGGGCCCACGCGTAGTCGGGGTTGCGGCGCAGCGAGATGCTCTGCTTCTTCGTCCACTTCTCGAACCGGAACGGCCCCGAGCCGACCGGCCGCACGCACGGGGCGGCCGGGTTGGTCAGCGACCCGGGTGACTGGATGCCGAGGTAGGCGGTGCTGAGCACCTGGAGGAAGGGCGCGTACGGGCGGGACAGCGTGATCCGCACGGTGGTCGGATCCGGCGCCGCGCTGCCCTTGTAGGCCGCCATCAGGCCGGCCGCGCCCTGCGACTTGGTCTTGGGGTCGACCACGTGGTCCAGGCTCGCCTTGACGGCGGCGGCGTCCAGCGTGGCGCCGTCGTGGAAGCGCACTCCCGTGCGCAGCCGGAAGGTGTACGTGAGGCCGTCCGGTGAGATGTCCCAACTCTGGGCCAGCCAGGGGTGGATCACGCCGTCGGGGGTGAGGTTCACCAACGAGTCGAAGATGTTGCGGTCGATCAGCGCGGTGACGTCCAGGGGGCTGACCGCCGGGTCGATGCAGGCCGGTTCCACGTCGGTGGCGAAGCTCAGCGTGCCGCCCGGGCGCGGTGCGGCGCCCGCCTGTTCGGCGGGGCCGTCGTCCGCCGCACAGCCCGAGAGAAGCACCGCCAGTGCCGCGCCGAGGGCCACGAGCAGGCGGGGTCTGCCCCGGGCCGTGCGTCGAACGATCGTGTGCATGCTGGGGCTCCTCGAGGGTGTGGCCGGCTCCGCCCGACGAACGCGGAACCCGTGCGGTGCGGACGGGGCCGGCACCGGGGCGCCGGGGAACCGGGCACGGGGACGTTGATCGATCACTCTCGGTACGGGCGCTAAAGCCGTGCTGAAGTCCGTCGCGGCACCCGGTCCGCGGGCCTTTCGGCAACCGGTCCGTGAGCTGGGCGACTACCGGTCCGTGAGTCCTGGGACTACCGGTCCGTGAGCCCTGCGACCACCAGTCCGTGAGCCCTTCGACCACCAGTCCGTGAGCCCTTCGACCACCGGTCCGTGAGCCCTGCGACCACCAGTCCGTGAGCCCTGCGACCACCGGTCCACGGACCCGTGGCAACCGCTCGCGAGCCCTTCGGAAATCGGCCCCGTGGACCCGTCGGCGCCCGGCCCCCGCGGGCCGTCGGCAACCGCCTGCGAGCCCGTCGGCGCCCGGGTCGGCGGGCCGGTCTTAGCCACGTTTTAGCGCGCCCGCACAGCCTTGCCGCAGCCGTCCCCGCAGCACGGGCACCCACGGGGGCAGCCGGAAGGCGTGTACGCGGCACCGGACGCGGGCTCGTCACCGCTGCGGGCCGACGGCGCCGCCGGCACTCGCACACGTGAAGGAAGGGCAAGGATGCACGCCTCGGATATCCACATCCTCGCGGTCGGCACGGCACTCCCGGGCCCGGCCGTGGACAACGCCGCCCTGGCACGGCGGTTCGGCATGGAGGCGGTGTGGGAGCAGTGGATCGACGTCTTCATCGGCACCCGCACGCGCCACCTCTCGGTCGACCTGGACAGCGGCGAGATCCGCTCCTCACTGGCCGAACTCGCCACCGCCGCCGCCGGGCGCGCGCTCGCCGACGCGGGCCTGGTCCCGGGCGACATCGACGTGATGGTGCTGGGGACGGCCACCCCGGACGTGCTGATGCCCGCGACGGTGAACATCGTCGCGGACCGGCTGGGCATCAACGAACTGCCCACCTATCAACTCCAGTCCGGCTGCGCGGGCGCGGTGCAGGCGCTGGACGTGGCGAGCACCCTGCTGGCGACCGGCCGACACCGCACCGCGCTCGTCCTGGGCGGCGACGTGTCCGCGAAGCACTTCGATCTCGACGTCGACCTGCGCGCGTTGTCCCCGGAGGAGCTGGTCAACTTCGTGCTCTTCGGCGACGGCGCGGGGGCCGCCGTGCTGAGCACCGAGCCGGTGCCCGGGTCGGTGGCGATCCGCGCGATCGTCAACCGGCTGACCGGGCTGGGCCGGGCGCCCGGTCAGGTCATCGAGTGGTTCGGCCTGGCCGATCGGCACGCCGACCGGCCCGCCGCGAGCGAGGACTACAAGATGATCGAGGAGTCGGTGCCGGTGATGGCCGGCGAGATCCTCGCCGAACTCCTGGACGGGCTGGGCTGGGACGCGGACGACGTCGACTACCTCCTGCCGCCGCAGTTGTCCGGCCGGATGACCGCCCGGATCACGCGAACGCTGGACGCGCCTCGCGCGCAGGAGATCACCTGCGTGCACGAGACCGGCAACAACGGCAACGCGTTGCCGTTCCTGCAGTTGGAGCGGGCGCTGCCCAAGATGGCCGTCGGCGACCGCGCCGTGGGCATCGCGGTGGAGTCCAGCAAGTGGATCAAGGCGGGCTTCGCCCTGGAGAAGATATGACCACCACCCCATCGCCCGCGGCCGCGAGCACCTCCCCCGCCCCGACCGGGGTCGACGCGCTGCTCGCGCTGCACCGGGCCGACCGCCTGGTCGCGCGGTACCCGAGTGTGCGCGAACTGTTGGCCGACGCGACTACCGCGGAACTGGCCCGGGCCGGACTGTTGTTGGCCCGCCTGGATCCGGACGCGGTGCTGGCCGCCCACCCGGGCGTGCGCACCGTCTCGGTCACCATCACCGGACACGGCACCCTGTCCGCGCTGACCGGCGCGCTCACCGGGGAACTGGCCCGACACGGACTGGTGTCCCGCCCGCAGGTCACCGACTTCGACAGCTACGTCTTCGAACTCTCGGATACGGACAGCTCGTTGTACGCGGCCAAGGCGGACCTGGTGCTGTGCGTGCTCGACGCGTCGGTGGTCTTCGACGAGGTGCCGGTGCCGTGGACCGCCGCCGACGTGGAACGGGTGTTGTCCGCAAAGGTGGGCCTGCTCGAACAACTCGCCGCGCGCTACGTCGGCACCGGAACCGGGACGCTGGTGCTCAACACGCTGCCGCTGCCCCGCGCACACTCGGCGCAACTGGTGGACCATCGCTCCCGGGCCCGGCTGGGCGCGGTCTGGCGCGAGGCCAACGCACGCCTGCTCCGGATCGCCGACGCGCACACGAGCGTCGTCGTCCTGGATCTGGACCCGCTGCTCGCCGAGGGCATCGCGGCCACCGAGCCGCGGCTGCACGTGTACGCCAAGGCGCACCTGTCCGCCGAACTCCTGGCCGGGTACGCCCGCGAGGCCGCGCACCTGGCCAACAACGTGGTCGGCCGGACCCGCAAGGTATTGGTGCTCGACCTGGACAACACGCTGTGGGGCGGCGTGCTGGGCGACGACGGGATCGAGGGTATCGAGGTCGGCGCCGGCTACCGGGGCGAGGCGTTCACCGCCTTCCAACGCGTGGTCAAACAACTGGGCGCCCAGGGCGTCCTGCTCGCGGCGGTCAGCAAGAACGACCCCGACCCGGTCCGCGAGGCGCTGCGCGAGCATCCCCGAATGACGCTGCGGGAGGACGACTTCGTCCGGGTCGTGGCCAACTGGGCGCCCAAGCACGAGAACCTGGCCGAGCTCGCGGCCTCGCTCAACCTCGGCGTGGACGCCTTCGTCTTCGCCGACGACAGTGCCTACGAATGCGGGCTGGTCCGGCGCGAGTTGCCGGAGGTCGCGGTGGTCCGGCTGGACGAGGAGCCGGCGCTGCACCCGGGTCGGCTGCTCGCCGACGGCTGGTTCGACACCCGCGAGCTGACCACCGAGGACCGGGCCCGGACCTCGCGCTACCGGGACGAGCTGGACCGGCGGGACTTCCTCGACTCGTTCACCTCGCTCGACGACTACCTCAACGAACTGGGCGTGACCGTACGCGTCGCCCTCGCCGGCCCCGACGACACCGCCCGGGTGTCCCAGCTCACGCTGCGCACCAACCAGTTCAACCTGACCACCCGGCGGCTGCAACAGCCCGCCGTCCAGGCTCTGCTCGCCGATCCGGACGCACTCGTCCTGACCATCCACGCCGCCGACCGCTTCGGCGACAACGGCCTGGTCGGCGCGATCCTCGCGCACCGCCGCGACGGCGCGCTGCACGTGGACAACATGCTGCTGAGCTGCCGGGTGTTCGCCCGCGGCGTCGAGCAGTCGGCGCTGTCCGCGCTGCTGCGGCACGCGCGCGCGAGCGGGGCCGAGGCCGTCTACGGCACGTATCGGGCCGGTGCCAAGAACGGCAAGGTCCGCGACCTCTACCCCCGGTACGGGTTCGTGCCCGTCCCGGGCGAACCCGCGGGGTCCGGCCTGGATCCGGTGGATCCCGCCGCCGCGGACGGCGACGCGCTGACCTTCCGACACGACCTGGTGGACATCGTCCCGGTGCCCGGGCACGTCGCGCTGACCGAGACCTTCGAAGGGGAACCCGAGCGATGAGCACGTTGAACACCCTGGACGACTTCGTCGCGCTGGTCCGCGACGAGCTGGGCCTGCCGATCACCTCGGCGAACGCGGCGGACTCCTTCGACCGGCTGGCAGGCTGGGACTCGGTCCACCTGCTGTGGCTGCTCACCGCGCTGGAACGGCACACCGGTCGACGCATCTCGCTGCCGGACGTCCTGGAGGCGACCAGCCTGGAGGCCGTCTACACGCTGGCGGTGTCCTAATGAGCGGCGCGGGCGTACCGGCGGCTCGCGAACGCCGGCACACGCTGTACTTCCTCGGCGAGATCCGCGCGTTCGCCCCCGTCTTCCTGGACACCGAGGTCGACATGAGCGCGGTGCTGGCGCACCGGACCGCGACCCGGGGCACCGGCCGGCCGTACTCGCTGGTGACCTACGTGCTGCACGGTGCCGCGCGGGTGCTCGCCGACCATCCCGAGGCCAACGCGGCGGCACTGGGCGGGCTGGTGCCGCGCGTGCTGCGGCACGGTTCGGTGGACGGCAAGCTGACCCTGGACAAGACCCTCGGCGGCCGGCGCGTCGTGCTCTCGGCGGTGCTGCCCGATCTGGATCGCGCGAGCCTGGCCGAGATCCAGCGGCAGGTGTGGCACTACGCCGACGGAGATCCGGCGGCGATGCCCGAGTTCGCCGCGCTGACCAGGCTCCAGCGGTTGCCCAGGCTGATCGGCGCCTTCGCCTTCCGGCGGGTGGTCCGGCCGCTGCGGACCCGGGCGCGGCGCTTCGGCACCTTCGCGGTGACCTCGCTCGGGCATCGCGCCGTGGACGGCTTCCACTCGGTCGGCGGCACCACCGTCACCCTGGGCGTGGGCCGGATCGTGCAGCGCCCGGTGGTGCGCGACGGGCGGATCGTCATCGCTCCGGTCATGCGCCTGAACCTGGCCTTCGACCACCGCGTCATCGACGGCGCGGAGGCCGCGGACGTGCTGACCGAGATCAAGCAGGCCCTGGAGGACTTCACCGAGCCCGGCCCGGGAGCGGCCGAGCCGGCCGCCGCCCCGGAGCCGGCCGAGGCCGCCGAAACCCGCTCCCCCCTCACGGAAGGCAGCCCGAGGTGAACGACATCGACGAGCTCAAGCAGTTCGTACTCGTGCACGCCAAGGCCCAGAACATCCCGCCGGCGCACTACGGCGAGTTGCTCGCCCGGATCGACAACGACGACGACGGCGCGCCGGGCTCCTGGGCGCGCGAGTGGTCGCGGGGCGCGGCCCGGCTGGCAGGCGACGGAAAGCTGCTGGAGGCGTGCCGGGACTACAACATGGCGCGTTTTCCCTATGTCGACGGGCCGGCCCGGCAGCAGGCCCTGGACGGCTGCGTGTCCACGTTCGGCCGGTGGGCCGCCGAGCAGCCCGATCTGGAGCGGATCGACCTGGACCTGCCAGGCGGTCGGGTGGGCTGCTGGGCCACCGGGTTGACCGACGGGCCCGACGGCGTACGCAAGCCGCTGCTGCTGGTCACCGGCGGCATCGTGAGCATCAAGGAACAGTGGGCCCCGGTACTGCTGATGGCCCGCAAACTCGGCCTGGCCGGGGTGGTCACCGAGATGCCCGGCGTGGGCGAGAACACGCTGGCCTACGACCGGGACAGTTGGCGGATCCTGTCCGACGTGCTGGACGCGGTGGCCGATCGCGCCGACGTCTCGCGCACGTACGCGGTCGCGCTCAGCTTCAGCGGCCACCTCGCGCTGCGCTGCGCGGTGTCCGACCAGCGCATCCGGGGCATCGCCACCGCCGGGGTCCCGGTCGGCGCGTTCTTCACCGACGCCGACTGGCACAGCCGGCTGCCGCGGGTGACCGTGGACACCCTGGCCCGGCTGACCGGCGCCAAGCCCGAGAACCTGTACACCCGGATGGCCGACTGGGCGCTGACGCCGGATCAACTGGCGGCCCTGGACATCCCGGTGGCCTGCACGGTGAGTCTGCGGGACGAGATCATCCCGCCGGCCGACCCGGAGCTGCTGCGCGCGCACGTGCGCGAGCTGAGCCTGAACACCTATGACGACGTGCACGGTTCGCCCGGGCACGTCACCGAGACCCGGTTGTGGATCATCGTCTCGGTGTTGCGCATGATGGGCGCACGGTCCCCGCAACGCGCGATCCTGGAAGGCCTGTTGGCCGTGCTCCGATTGCGCCGTCGGCTCACCGGACGCGTCGGATGAGCGCGCGGGCGGGCACCTCGTCCCGCTTCCTGCCGCGCGAACCCGACGAGAGCGGCGCGCCGCTGCGACTGTTCTGCTTCCACCACGCGGGCGGCGCGGCCTCGTCGTTCGGCGACTGGCGGCACGCGCTCGGACCGGGCGTCGACGTCCTGCCCATCCAACTCCCCGGCCGCGAGGGACGGGCCCGGGAATCGCGTGCGCGGGAGCTGACCGAGCTGGTGGCCGAGCTCGACGCCGACCTGGATCCGTGGCTGAGCGACCGGCCGTACGTCTTCTACGGACACAGCATGGGCGCGCTGGTGGCCCACGCGTTGACCCGACGACGCTTCGAACACGACCGCACGCTGCCCGAACGGCTCGTGGTGGGCGCGTGCCCGGCACCGCATCTGCGCACGCCCCTGGACGGCGCCGCCGAGCGCACCGACGAGGAACTGGGCCGATTCCTCCTGGACATCGGCGGCATGTCGCCGACGCTGCTCCGGTATCCGCGCTGGCGAAGCGCGGCGATCGCACTGCTGCGCGACGACCTGCGGTTGTGCGCGTCCGACCCGCATCGGGGGCACCCGGAGTACGGCGCGCGGCTGCCCTGCCCGATCGAGGTCTTCGCGGGCGTCGATGATCCGCTCGTACCGCTCCCGCACGCCGCGGCCTGGCACACCTACACGTCGACGCGGTGCCGCGTACACGTGCAGTCGGGTGGCCACTTCTTCGCCCAGGAACCGGGCGCGGCCTTCGCGGCCCGCGCGCTGGCCCCGCTCCTGCGCGCGCCGGCGGTCGCCCGGGCCTGTTGACCACCGCCGGCCGTCGGGCCTACGACCACGAGCGTGGGACGGCCGGCGTCGCCCGACGGCGGGCCCGGTCGACCAGGGGCCGCGTGACGGGCGTCGCACGACGAGGGCCGGCCGACGAGGGCCGCCGCCCGAGGCCGTGCGGCGAGCGTCGAAAATCGGATATCGGACCAGGTCCGGTGGGGTGCCCAAGCGCCGTCCCACCGGGCCTTGTCGCGTTCCGGCACCGGTCGGCGCCGCTCCCGGACCGGCCGCGCCGACGGCGGCGGCGCGCGGCCGGCCGCTTTAGACGATTCAAAGGCCGGCGTTAGTACCCGCGACAACTTTGGAGCCTGGCAGCACACGAACGGTCCTCAGGCATCCCCGCACGGTGCGGCGCCGCGACCTGTTCACGACGAGGGGCAGTGACACGCGATGACAGGAAAGCCCGTGCCGGCCGAGGCGACGCCGGCGACCGACGTCGACACCGCCGGCATCGACACCGACGCCGTCGCGATCGTCGGCATGTCCTGCCGGTTGCCCATGGCGGAGCACCCGGCGGCCTTCTGGCGGCTGCTGCACGACGGCGTGGACGCGATCACCGAAGTCCCGGCCGACCGCTGGGACATCGACGCCTACTACGACGCGGACCCCTCGGTCCCGGGCAAGGTGGCCACCCGGCACGGCGGATTCCTGGACCGTGTCGACGGCTTCGATCCCGCCTTCTTCGGCATCGCCCCGCGCGAGGCGGTGGCCATGGACCCGCAGCAGCGGCTGATCCTGGAACTGGGCTGGGAGGCCCTGGAGGACGCCGGCATCGTCCCCGCCACCCTCGCCGGCAGCCGAACCGGAGTCTTCGTCGGCGCCACCATGGACGACTACGCCGCGCTGCTGCACCGCGCCGGCGCCGCGGCGATCACCCGGCACAGCCTCACCGGCGTCAACCGCGCCATCATCGCCAACCGCGTCTCGTACACGCTGGATCTGCACGGGCCCAGCCTCACCCTCGACGCCGCCCAGTCCTCCGCGCTGGTCGCGGTGCACACGGCCTGCGAGAGTGTCCGCCGCGGCGAGTGCGAACTGGCCATCGCCGGTGGCGTCAACCTCAATCTCGTGCCGGAAAGCACCGTCGGCGCGAGCAAGTTCGGCGGGCTCTCGCCCGACGGACGCTGCTTCACCTTCGACGCCCGGGCCAACGGCTACGTGCGCGGCGAGGGCGGCGGCGCGATCGTCCTCAAGCCGCTCGCCCGCGCACTGGCCGACGGCGACCGGGTGTACTGCGTCATCCGAGGCGGCGCGATCAACAGCGACGGCGCCACACCGGGCCTGACCGTCCCCGACGCACGCGCCCAGGAAGCCGTCGTCCGCCTCGCGCACCGGGCCGCCGGCGTCGGTCCGGACGACGTCCAGTACGTGGAGCTGCACGGCACCGGCACCAAGGTGGGCGACCCGATCGAGGCCGCGGCGCTCGGCGCGGCGCTCGGGACCGCTCGCACCGCGTCCGGGAAGCCGCTCGCGGTCGGGTCGGCCAAGACCAACGTCGGGCACCTGGAGGGCGCGGCGGGCATCGTCGGACTGCTCAAGACGGCGCTGAGCATCCATCACCGGGTGCTCCCGGCCACCCTCAACCACGAGACGGCGCACCCCGACATACCGCTGGCCGAACTCAACCTGCGCGTACAGACCGAATCGGGTACCTGGCCGCAGCCCGATCGACCGCTGATCGCGGGGGTCAGCTCGTTCGGCATGGGCGGCACGAACTGCCATGTGGTGCTGGCGGAATCACCGACCGCGCGACCTCGGAACGACGCCTCGACGGCTGCGGGCGCGGGAGCCGGAGCGGACTTGGGCCCGGAGTCGGGCTCCGGCTCCGGCTCGGACTCGGAGCGGCCGTCGACACCGACGCCGTGGCTGCTGTCCGCCCGTACCCCGCAGGCGCTGCGGGACCAGGCGGCCCGCCTGCACGCGTACGTCACCGCGCGCCCGGAGGCGGACCAGGCCGCGATCGCCCGGACGCTGGCGACCCGGCGGACGTTGTTCGCCCATCGTGCGGCGGTCGTCGCGGACCGGCGGGCCGGCTTCCTCGCCGGGCTCGCCGGGCTCGCGGAGGACCAGGGCGGCGCCTCGGTCGTGGGCGCCACGTACTCGGGATCCGCCGGCGGGACGGCGTTCATGTACACCGGTCAGGGCAGCCAACGCCCCGGCATGGGCACCGAACTACGCGCCGCCCACCCCGTGTTCGCAGACGCCTTCGACGAAGCCGTCGCCCACCTCGACCCGCACCTGGACAAGCCACTGCGCGAGGTGATCGACCACCACCCCGAACTCCTCAACCAGACCCGCTACACCCAACCCGCACTCTTCGCCCTCCAGACCGCGCTCCACCACCTGCTCGCCCACCACGGCATCACACCCGACTACCTCATCGGCCACTCCATCGGCGAACTCACCGCCGCACACCTCGCCGGAGTCCTCACCCTCCCCGACGCCGCCACCCTCGTCACCGCGCGCGGGCGACTCATGCAGACCGCACCCACCGGCGGCGCGATGATCGCGATCGACGCCACGCCGGAACAGCTCGCGGAACTCCTCGTCGATCACCACGACTTCGTTTCGATCGCCGCGCACAACGGGCCTCGGGCCACGGTGATCTCCGGCGACCGGGACCGGTGCCGCCGAATCGCGGAACAGGCGCGCGGCGCGGGTCACAAGACCAAGGAACTCACCGTCAGCCACGCGTTCCACTCACCGCACATGGACCCCGTACTGGCGGAGTTCCAAGGCATCGCGGCATCGCTGACGTATCACGCACCGCATACCCCGCTCGTGTCCAACATCAGCGGCACGATCGCCACCACCGGGCAACTCACGGACCCCGCCTACTGGACCGAGCACATCCGCCGCGCCGTGCACTTCCACGACGGCGTCACCACGCTCCACCGGCAGGACGTCGCCACCTACATCGAACTCGGCCCCGACAGCACCCTCACCACCCTGGCCCGGGGCACCGTCGAGAGCCTGCGATCGGGCGCCTCCGCCCGGGACGCGTCCGCCTCCGCCCGAGACGCGGCGCCCGTCTTCATCCCGACCCTGCGCCGCAAGCATCCCGAGGCCAACACGGTCGCCACCGCCGTCACGCACGCCCGTCTCCTGGACGCGGCCCCCGACTGGAGCACCCAGCTCACCACCGACCGGGTCGTCGACGACCTGCCCACCTACGCGTTCCAACGTCGCCGCTACTGGCTCGCAGACCCGGCGCCGGGCGCCGATTCCGGACCGAGCATCGAAGCCGCCGCGCAGACGGGCCCGGATCCCGCGTCCAACGCGGAACACACGGAGGACGCGCAGAACACCGAGGACGCGGAGACGGCGGAGACCGCGGAGCCGGCCAACCCGCTCGCGCACCGCCTCGGCGGTCGGTCCGAAGCCGAACAGAGGCGCGTACTACTGGAGTTGGTCCGCACGCAGGCCGCAATCGCGCTGGGTCACGTGACCCCCGATGCCGTCGACCCCGGGCAGAGCTTCAAGGAGTCGGGATTCGACTCGCTGACGGCGGTGGAGTTCCGCGACCGGCTCGCGACCTCGACCGGGCTGGACCTGTCCGCGACGCTCACCTTCGACCATCCGACGCCCCGGGCCCTGACCGACCACCTGTGGGCCCGGTTCTCCGGAGTCGGCGCCACGAACAACTCGCGGGCCCGCGTGACCGCGCCGCGCGACGACGATCCGATCGCGATCGTGTCGATGAGTTGCCGCTATCCCGGTGGCGTGCAATCTCCCGATCAGCTCTGGCAGTTGGTCAGCCAGGGCATCGACGCCATCACCCCGTTGCCGACGAACCGGGGTTGGGATGTCGACGAGCTGTACGCGCCGGAGCCGGGTGTACCGGGCAAGACGTACGCGCGAGCGGGCGGATTCCTGCACGACGCCGACGGTTTCGACGCGGAGTTCTTCGGCATCAGTCCGCGCGAGGCCGCCGCGATGGATCCGCAACAACGCCTGTTGCTGGAGACCGCGTGGGAGGCGTTCGAGCAGGCCGGCATCGACGCGTCCACGATTCGCGGCAGCGACGCCGGAGTCTTCGTGGGCGCGATGAGTCAGGACTACGGCCCGCGCCTGCACGAGCCCGCCGACGGCTTCGAGGGCTACCTGCTCACCGGCAATACGGCGAGTGTCGCGTCGGGTCGGGTGGCCTACACGTTCGGGTTCGAGGGGCCGGCGGTGACCGTGGACACCGCGTGCTCGTCCTCGCTCGTCGCGATCCACCTGGCCGCACAGGCACTTCGACACGGGGAGTGCTCCCTGGCGCTCGCCGGCGGCGCGGCCGTGATGGCGACGCCGGGCATGTTCGTGGAGTTCAGCCGCCAGCGCGGGTTGTCGCCGGACGGCCGCTGCAAGGCGTTCTCGTCGACGGCGGACGGCACCGGCTGGGGCGAGGGCGTCGGCCTGCTCCTGCTCGAACGCCTCTCCGACGCCCAACGCAACGGCCACCCCGTCGTCGCCGTACTCCGCGGCTCCGCCATCAACCAGGACGGCGCCAGCAACGGACTCACCGCACCCAACGGCCCCTCCCAGGAACGCGTGATCCGCCAGGCACTCGCCGCGGGCAACCTCACCCCCGACCAGATCGACGCCGTCGAGGCACACGGCACCGGAACCGTACTGGGCGACCCCATCGAGGCCCAAGCCCTCCTCGCCACCTACGGACACAACCGCCCCACCGAACGCCCCCTCCACCTCGGCTCGTTGAAATCCAACATCGGCCACACCCAAGCCGCCGCAGGCGTCGGCGGCGTCATCAAAATGGTCCTCGCCATGCAACACGGCCTACTCCCCAAAACCCTCCACGTCGACGCACCATCACCCCACATCGACTGGACCACCGGCGCCGTCACCCTGCTCACCGAACCCACACCCTGGCCCGACACCGACCACCCCCGACGAGCAGGCGTGTCCTCCTTCGGGATCAGCGGCACCAACGCGCACGTGATCATCGAGCAGGCGCCGGTATCGGTGGCTGCGCCGGTCGATCGGGAGCCGGAAGCCCCGGTCACCGCCGACCCATTGCCGCTGCCTTGGGTCTTGTCGGCGCGTACCCCGCAGGCCTTGCATGATCAGGCGCGGCGGTTGAGTGAACACCTGGAGGCTCGACCGGAGTCGGACCCGGCGGCTGTCGCCCGCGTACTGGCCGGGCGCACGCTGTTCGAGCACCGCGCGGTGATCATCGGCAACCACACCACCTCGTTGAGCGCCCTCGCCCGGCAGCAGGAAACCCCGGACCTCATCCGGGGCACCGCCACCGGCGACCCCGGCAAGATCGTGTTCGTCTTCCCCGGCCAAGGCAGCCAATGGGACGGCATGGCACTCGACCTCTACAC